>NZ_JBNHFI010000012.1:0-148796 GCF_059090085.1 Arthrobacter sp. K4-10C
CCGTGAGGAAGATCGTAAGCATCAGCCCGCGCAGGATCGACTCGGCGAAGAAGTACTTCCCGACGATATGCCACTTGAAGTTCGGGTTGGTCAGGACGGAGGAAAGGATCCCGATGCCGACCAGGATGCTGAAAATCCAGCCGGCGTACTCGGAACGGGTCCGAAGCCGCAGCCGTGGTTTCAAGGCCGGATCAATGCTGCCCATTCTTGATCTGCTTCCTTTGTTGAGAGTGGTGGCCATGAAAGGTCCCCGGCTAGTTCAGCTTGGCGTCGGTGATGGCCCCGGACTCCAGGCCCCAGGTCTCCAGCGACTCCTTGTACTCCGGAGTCTGCAGCACCGACTGGATCGCTGCCTGCATGGCCGGGGTCAGCTCGGAGCCCTTCTTCAGGCCGATCGCGGACAGGTCGCTGGAGCCGACGTTGACCCGGCCCAGGAGGGTGAAGGAATCCGGCTGCTGCTTCTGGGCCCAGCCCAGGGACGTGGTGTCATACAGGACGCCGTCGATCCGCTTGGAGTGCAGCTGGGTCAGGGCTTCCTGGACGTTGGGCAGCGTCACGGCGTTGATTTCCGGCTGTCCCTTGGAGGTGCAGGTCTGCTCGCTCAGGGCCGGGAGGCGCTTGAGCTGGCCGGTGGAGCCCTGGGTGACGGCGATGTTCTTCCCGCACAGGGTCTCCATCGTGAGGTTCAGTGGGTTCCCTGCCGGCACGGCCACCGAGTTGCCGGCCTTGAAGTAGTCGATCATGTCCAGGACCTGAAGCCGTTCTTCGGTCTTGGACATCGTGGTGGCGGTGAAGTCGTACCGGCCGCCGTCCAGGCCCGGGATGATCGTGTCGAACTTGGTGTCCACGAACTTCAGCTTCAGGTCAAGCTTCTTGGCAATCAGCCGGGCGACGTCCGGGTTCAACCCGATCGGCGTCTGATTGTCCTCCGCCAGGAACGTCGTGGGCGGGTAGTGCAGGTCCATCGCGACCGTGAGCTCACCCTTGTCCTTGAACGACTGCGGCACCAAAGCCACTGCCGCCGGGTCAGGCTGGACACCCTCAGAGATGTCCCGGGTGTTGTTGGTCAATGACGTTGCTTCCTCAGAAGCCCCGGTACCGGTGGCCGCGCCGCCACAAGCACTCAGGGCAAACAGGACAGCGAGCCCTGCCGCTGCAGTCTGTACTTTGTTGATGGTCTTCATTGTTGCTTCCCTTCGGGGGGTTTCAGCTGTGGGACTGTGGCGTCGCCACGGGGGATGAAAGTTGAATCGGCGCCTTGTTCCGTCGGCTCCGGGAGGACGGGCGGGGAGCGGCGCTTTCGGTGTCGGTTCAGGCTAAGTTGTGATCCGTATCTCTTCGGCCTCTACAGCAATGCAACCCCCTCGAGGGCCAATTGTCAACAATTCACAAAAGATTTTTTCCAAGATGCGCGGGGCCGGGCATGACGCCAAGCAGGCTGCAAAAACTGTTGACAATTTACAATTGCGCCGCCTACAGTCGAGTTATCGGGCAGGAGATCCTCCGGCTTGCGGCAGCACTTTCCCGGCCGCGCGGACCTCTTGGAACCTACCCTTCGCGGGGCGCCCGCCTCCACCTCCTGATCAAGAACGGAACAGAACATGGCAGAGACAAACTTCCGGCCGAAGTACATCTCCTTTGATGTCTACGGCACTCTCATCAACTTCGACATTGATCCCACCACGCGTCGTCTGCTTGATGGCCGCATCTCTGAAGAGCAGTGGCCCACCTTTAAGAAGCAGTTCCGTGGGTACCGGTTCGACGAGGTCCTTGGCGACTACAAGCCTTACGAGGCGATCCTTCAGGATT
Organism: Arthrobacter sp. K4-10C; assembly: GCF_059090085.1. Lineage (NCBI taxonomy): Bacteria > Bacillati > Actinomycetota > Actinomycetes > Micrococcales > Micrococcaceae > Arthrobacter > Arthrobacter sp. K4-10C. The sequence goes on from NZ_JBNHFI010000012.1 coordinate 1,810, forward strand.
CCTTTGACCGGGTATGCAAGCGATGGGGCATTGGGCCGACCCCCGGTGCCGGTGCAGAGTTTGCTGAGGCTGTACGCGGCTGGGTCGCCCACGAGGACGTGCCGGCTCCGCTGAAGACCATGGGCGACAACTACCAGCTGGTGGCTCTGTCCAACGCGGACACCAGCTTCCTGGACATCAGCATTCCCAAACTCGGCGCTGATTTCCACGCCGTGTACACCGCTGAGCAGGCCCAGGCCTACAAGCCGCGCTACCAGGCCTTCGAGTACATGCTGGACACCCTGAACGCCAAGCCGGAGGACTTCCTGCACGTCTCCTCCCACACCCGGTACGACATGCATCCGATGCACGACATGGGCTTCCGGAACCTCGTGATGCTGGACCGTGGCTATGACCCCATTGGCCCGGGCTACGACCTCTTCACTGTTAAGTCCCTGGACGAGCTCAACAAGCACCTCGGTCTCTAAACCGAACTCTGAGACGAAAGGTCACCCCCGTGAAACTCATTCCTTACTGGCTGGACACCGCAGAGCCGTCCGGAGACTACCGGCGCACGCCGGTACCGGAGAACGTTGATGTCGCCATTATTGGTGCCGGATTCACCGGGCTGTCCGCGGCCCTGGAATTCGCAAAACAGGGCGCCAGTGTTGCTGTCTTTGAACGCCACACCGTCGGGTGGGGCGCCTCCGGCCGTAATGGGGGAATGGCTACCACCGGTTTGGCCATCGGTTTCAGCACCGCGGTCAAACGCTACGGGGGAGCCCGCGCCGTTGAGATGTTCAACGAGTACAACGACGCCATCGACAGCATCGAGAAGCTGGTGCAGGACAACGCCATCGACTGCGACTACAAGCGGTTCGGCAAGCTCTCGCTCGCATTCCACAAGTCGCACTACGACGGGTTCCTGAAATCCCAGGAGCTGCTGGCGAACCTTGCCGACCATCACGTCACGGTCATCCCCAAGTCCGAGATCCACAGCGAAATTGGCACCGACTTCTACCAGGGGGCCATGCTTGACCCGATGGGAGCAGGCCTGCATGTGGGCAAGTTTGTCCACGGCCTGGCCAAGGTCGCCGTTGCCGCCGGCGCGGACATCTGCGAGAACGCGGCCGTCACGGAACTGAAGAAGGTCTCCGGCACCGTGCACGACGTGCACACCACCCGGGGGATCACCCGGGCCAAACAGGTACTGGTGGCCACCAGCGGCTACACCGGGGGCATCACCCCGTGGATGCAGCGCCGGGTGATCCCCGTGGGCAGTTTCATCATCTGCACCGAACCGCTGCCCGAAGACGTGGTCAACCGCATCCTGCCGAACCGGCGCCAGGCCTCGGACAGCAAGATGCTCACCTACTACTTCAGGATCACCCCGGACAACCGGCTCCTCTTCGGCGGCCGCGCCCGCTTTGCCCTGTCCAGCCCGGACTCGGACGTCAAGAGCGCGGAAATCCTGCGCAAGGCCATGCTCGAACTCTTCCCGTACCTCTCCAACGCCAAGGTGGACTACATCTGGGGCGGCCTGGTGGACCTGTCCATGGACCAGATGGTCCACGCCGGCGTCCACGACGGACTCTACTACTCGCTGTGCTACAGCGGCCACGGGGTCCAGATGGCGGCGCACATGGGCAAGCGGATGGCCCACTACATGGCGGGCGACAAGAGCGCCAACGTCTGGGAGGACCTGAAGAACCCGCCTGTGCCCGGCCACTTCGGCCCGCCGTGGTTCCTGCCGTTTATCGGCGCCGCAGCCAAGGTCATCGACCGGGTCAAATAGACAACCTTCACAAGCTAGCCAACCTAAGGGTCCCAATGTCATCAACACCGGTCGCTGAAGCGCGTCCAAAAAACACCGAGGAAACTGCCTTCAAACGCGCACAGTTCGCCAGCCTCCCGGGTGGTGCCTTCTTCGAGGGAAAGTGGCAAAGCGCCGAAATGACGCTGGAGGTGCGGGATCCCGAGGACGGTGTCTTGCTGGGGCGGGTGTGCAGCTCCACGTCGCAGGACGTGGGGCGCGCCATCGCCCACATTGACCGCCATCTCCAGGTGGAGGACTGGCCGTTACGGGCCCGGCGGGAGGCGCTGGAGAAGGCGGTGCTGCTCCTTGGGGAGCAGGCGGAGCGGTTCGCGAACATCATCGCGGCGGAGAGCAGCAAGACCATCATCGAGGCGGAGCGCGAGGTGCGCCGTTGCGCCGAAACCTTGCGGCTTTCCGCCGCCGCCTCCGGGGAACTGGCGGGGGAGACGCTCGGTTTTGAGGACAGCATGGCCGGTGCGGGCAAAATCGGCTGGTACAGCCGCAAGCCCGTGGGCATCGTTGCGGCAATCACGCCCTTCAACGACCCGCTGAACCTGGTGGCACACAAGCTGGGCCCTGCCCTGATCGGAGGCAACGGCGTCGTACTCAAACCCTCGCAGCGGACACCGCTGACGGGCCTTGCCCTCGTGAAGCTGCTGCTGGAGGCCGGAGTCCCGTCGGGACGGATCGCCGCGATCGTGTCCGGTCCTGGCGTCTCCGAGGCCCTGGTGACTGATCCCCGGGTGGACCTGATTTCCTTCACGGGCGGTCCGGCGACGGCGGAGCGGATCGCTGCGGCGGCAGGAGGAAAGAAGATCCTCTCCGAGCTGGGCGGAAACAACGCCACGATTGTGTGCGCCGACGCGGATGCCGAGGCTGCGGCTGAGGCGATCGTGGCTGGGGCCTTCGGGGTGGCAGGCCAGAACTGCCTGTCGGTGCAGCGGGTGTACGTGCACACGTCGCTGTTCGACGCTGTGCTGGAGCTGGTCACGGCCCGCACCCTGGCCCTGAGGACCGGTCCGAAGCTGGACCGTGCCACTGACGTGGGACCCCTGATCTCCGAGGCGGAGGCCCGCCGCATCGAGGAATGGGTCGCAGAGGCTAAAGCTGCGGGCGCCACTGTCCACGCCGGCGGGCAGCGCCGCGGGGCCTACTACGAACCCACGGTGCTGGCTGACGTGCCTTCCGGGTGCCGGGTGATCCGCGATGAAGTCTTCGGCCCCGTGGTGTCCATCCTGCCGTTCATCGAAGTGCAGGACGCTGTTTTCGCTGCAAACAACACCGAGTACGGGCTGCAGGCAGGCGTCTTCACCGGCTCGATCGATCTTGCGCTGGCCATCGCCGAAAAACTGCACGTCGGCTCGGTGGTCATCAACGAAACCAGTGACGTGCGGATCGATTCAATGCCATTTGGCGGCTTCAAGAAATCAGGCGTGGGCCGGGAGGGCGTCCGGCATGCCGTGCGTGAGATGACCGAGCCGAAGAACACCATCATCAAACTCACCGGACCGGTCAAGCAGTGGCAGCAACTGACGGCCACCCCAGCACGGAGCGCATCATGACAGCACACAGGATCGCAGTGATTGCCGGCGACGGCATCGGCAAGGAAGTTGTTCCGGCGGCCATTGAATGCCTGCAGCGGATCGCGGAACTGCATTCCCTGGACCTGCAGTTCACGTACTTCGATTGGGGATCCGACTACTACGCCCGGCACGGCCGGATGATGCCCGTGGACGGGCTGGACCAGCTGGCGCAGCACGATGCGATCTTCCTGGGGGCAGTGGGTTCCCCGGACGTGCCGGACACGGAGACGCTGTGGGGGTTGCTGATCCCCATCCGCAGGGAGTTCCAGCAGTACATCAACCTCCGCCCCGTCAAAACGCTCGACGGCGTGAAGTCGCCGCTTGCATCAAAGAAACCGATCGACATCCTCATCGTGCGTGAAAACAACGAGGGTGAGTATTCCGAGGTCGGCGGCCGCGCCTACCGCGGGCAGCCGAACGAGACGGCCGTGCAGGAAACCATCTTCACCCGCCAGGGTGTATCGCGGGCCGCGAACTACGCGGCGTCGCTCGCCTCGGCCCGCGGGGGCCTGCTGACCTCGGCAACCAAGAGCAACGGCATCATCCACACCATGCCGTTCTGGGATGAAGTGGTGGAAGAAACGGCCCGGCTCTACCCGGACGTGACCCTGGTCAGCGAGCTGGTGGACGCGCTGGCCGCCCACCTGGTCCTGAAGCCCTGGACGCTGGACGTCATTGTTGCTTCGAACCTGCTGGGCGACATCCTCTCCGATCTGGGAAGTTCGGTCACGGGTTCCATCGGCCTGGCCCCGAGCGCCAACCTGAATCCCGAAGGCGACTTCCCGTCCCTCTTCGAACCGGTCCACGGTTCGGCGCCGGACATTGCGGGCAAAGGGCTGGCCAACCCGGTGGGCCAGATGTGGTCGGGCGCGATGATGCTCCAGCACCTCGGCCACCCGGAGGCTGCCGAGCACCTCCAGCTGGCATTCGAATCGGCGCTTCGGGAGGGACTCGGCACCCGGGACGTGGGGGGCCAATCCACCACCTCGGAATTCACCGCCGCGGTTCTCGCCGCCATTGACGTCCATCACGCGCTCCGCGGGATTGATGCGGTGGTTCCGGGACGGCCGGCGGCAACACCGGCGTCGGCCTCGTGACAGCGCTCAGCGGCCGCACACGGCCCGTCGTCGCAGTTCTGTACCGGGAGGCCCTGCCGCCCCGGCTGGAGGAAATCCAGGCCCTGGCCGAGGTCCGCCTGGCCAAGGCCGAGGGCCTGGCCGCGGCGATGGACGGCGCCGATGTGCTGTACCAGTGGCACTCATTCTCCCCGGCGCTGCGGGAGAACTGGGCTGCAGCATCGTCACTCCGGTGGGTCCACGTTTCCGCGGCGGGGGTGAGCCAGCTGATGTTCGACGAACTCGTCGAAAGCGACGTCACCTACACCAACTCGCGAGGTGTCCTCAGCCGCGCGATCGCGGAGTTCGCGCTCGGCTTTGTGCTGGATATGGCCAAGGACGCGCAGGGATCGTTCCGGCTGCAGCAGCAGCAGCGCTGGAAGCACCGGACCACCCGGAAAATCCAGGGCCAGCGTGCGCTGGTGGTGGGTACGGGTTCAATCGGCCGCGAAACCGCCTCACTGTTCCGTGCGGTAGGAATGCACGTGAGTGGGGCGGGCCGGAACAGCCGGCCGGGCGACGGAGATTTCGATGAGATCTACTCGTCCCAGGACCTGGCCCGGGTTGTCTCCGGTTTCGACTACGTTGTCCTCGCCGCACCGCTTACCGACCAGACGAGGGGGCTGGTGGACGCGGAGGTCCTGGCGGCCATGAAGCCCACTGCCTGCCTGATCAATGTGGGGCGGGGCGAACTCGTCCAGACCGGCGCGCTGGTCGATGCCCTGGCGGCCGGATCAATTGCCGGAGCCGCACTGGATGTTGTCCATCCCGAACCCCTCCCCGAGGGGCACCCGCTCTGGGACATGGAGAACGTGATCATCACGCCCCACATGAGCGGGGACACCGAGGACTACCTCGATGACCTCGGCGCCCTTTTCGTGGAGAACCTCAAACGGTACTGCGACGGCGACCCACTCGAAAACGTCGTGGACAAGACCCTCGGATTCGTCGCAATCTCCTGACCGCATGTCACATCTCCCTAAGGAAAACTCCGCCATGTCAACGACCACTCTCGCCAGGATCCCGCACTTCATCGCAGGTACGGAGACAACCGGCTCCGGTGACAAAATCCGCCAGGTGTTCAACCCGGCTACCGGGGAGGTGACCGGGGAGTTGCGGCTGGCCAACCGGGCGGACCTGGAGGCCACGGTTGCGGCCGCCCGGAAGGCTGCGGACAGCTGGGGTGACATTTCGCTGGCGAAGCGCACCGCGGTGCTGTTCAAGTTCCGCGAGCTCGTCGCGTCCCACGTGGATGACCTCGCTGCGTTGATCACGGCCGAGCACGGCAAGGTCCTTTCCGATGCCAAGGGTGAGATCGGCCGCGGCCTGGAGGTCATCGAGTACGCCTGCGGGATCCCGACGCTGCTCAAGGGCGACTATTCGGACCAGGTCTCCACCGGCATCGATGTGTTTTCCTTCCGTGAGCCGCTCGGCGTGGTGGCCGGCATCACGCCGTTCAACTTCCCGGTGATGGTGCCGTTGTGGATGGCGCCGATGGCGATCGCCACCGGGAACGCGTTCATCCTCAAGCCCTCCGAGCGTGACCCGTCAGCGTCGCTGTTGCTGGCCAAGCTCTGGAAGCAGGCCGGCCTGCCGGACGGGGTGTTCCAGGTCCTGCACGGCGACAAGGAAACCGTGGACGGGCTGCTGACCCACCCGGACGTGGACGGGATCTCCTTCGTCGGGTCCACCCCGATCGCCCGGTACGTGCACGAGACCGCCACCAGGCACGGCAAGCGGGTCCAGGCCTTGGGCGGGGCGAAGAACCACGCGATCGTGATGCCCGACGCGGACCTGGACAACGCCGCGGACCACCTCGCCGCCGCCGCCTTTGGTTCCGCCGGGGAACGCTGCATGGCCATCTCCGTCGCCGTCGCCGTCGGGGACGCCGCGGACCTTTTGGTCAAGAAGGTCGAAGAACGCGCCTTGGCCGTCAAGGTCAACAACGGCACCGCCCCCGACGCCGAAATGGGACCGGTCATCACCCCGGCCTCCAAGGAACGCATCGTCCGGATCGTCAGCGAAGCCGAGCAAGCGGGCGCGGCCATGGTGGTGGACGGCCGCGACCTCGTGGTCCCCGGCCACGAGGACGGGTTCTGGGTCGGCCCGACCGTGATCGACCACGTCACGACCGGAATGAGCGCCTACACCGAGGAGATCTTCGGACCCGTCCTGGTCGTGGTCCGCGTCGACACCCTCGAAGACGGCATCAACCTCATCAACGCCAACCCCTACGGCAACGGCACCGCCATCTTCACCTCCTCCGGCGCCCACGCCCGGAAGTTCCAGCGCTCCGTGACCGTGGGCATGATCGGGATCAACGTGCCCCTGCCCGTCCCGGTGGCCTACCACTCCTTCGGCGGCTGGAAAGCCTCCCTCTTCGGGGACAAGCACATCTACGGCCCCGAAGGCGTCTCCTTCTACACCCGCGGCAAAGTCATCACCTCCCGCTGGCCCGAACCCACCCAAGCCTCCGGCGCCTCCTACAACTTCCCCTCCAACTAGTCCCAGGAGAACGACACAACCACAATGACCACCATCGCCAGGGCCTATGTGGCAACGTCGCCAACGTCGGAGCTCCAACCCGGAACCGTGGAACGCCGGGCTCCGGGGGATCATGACGTCCGGATCGCCATCAGGTTCGTCGGCATCTGCCACTCTGACATCCACACGGCGCGGGGAGACTGGTCCGGCGTCAACTACCCGGTGGTGGTAGGCCACGAAATCGCCGGAGTGGTCGAAGCAGTGGGACCCAAGGTCACCCGGCATGCAGTGGGGGACCGCGTGGGCGTTGGCTGTTTCGTCGATTCCTGCCGCGAATGCACCAACTGCCGCAGCGGGGAGGAACAGTACTGCCTGCAGGGCTCCACCAGCACGTATAACTCCATTGGCCGGGACGGCCACCCCACCGCTGGCGGGTACAGCACCAGCATTGTGGTGGACGAGAACTACGTCCTGGGCATTCCTGCAGGGATCCGTCTCGAAGAGGCCGCCCCGCTGCTTTGCGCCGGCATCACCATGTACTCGCCGTTGCGCAACTGGGGTGCAGGACCCGGGAAACGGGTTGCCATTATCGGCATGGGGGGACTTGGCCACATGGGCGTCAAGATCGCAGCGGCGATGGGCGCTGAGGTCACCGTACTGAGCCGGTCACTCAGCAAGCAGGAAGACGCCCTCCGGCTCGGCGCGCACCAGCTCTGTGCCACATCAGATCCGGCTACCTTCGACAATCTCAAGGGCACTTTCGACCTGATCATCAACACCGCCGCCATGGATATCGACTTGGACGCGTACCTCTCCCTGCTCGCCTTGGACGGCACCATGGTCCTGGTGGGACTGCCGTCGAAACCACTGAGCCAGCGGGCCTGGTCCCTCGTTTCCTTCCGTCGCAACCTGACCGGTTCCAAAATGGGCGGGATCCGGAAAACCCAGGAAATGCTGGACTACTGTGCCGCCAATGGTCTGGGCGCAGAGGTGGAAGTCATCCCGGCCAGCCAGATCAACGAGGCCTACGATCGCGTCCTCGCCAGCGATGTGCGGTACCGCTTCGTGGTTGACGCAGAGACATTCTGACCTTGAGGCACTCGATGCCTTCCACCCAGTGGACTCAACCAGCTATGTTCGCGCCCTTCGCCGCGGTCTCCGCTGACTGCCCGCGCTCCTGAGCCTGCGGGCCGTTTGCTGGTTCCGCATGGGCCTTGCCGGCCTCGAGGTCCTCAAGCGACTTGCCCCTTGTATCGGGTGACAGGAGGGTAGCCAGCGCCGCCACGAGGCAGATGCCGAACGTGGTCAGCCCGATGACCACGGGAACGTTGGTGGAGCCCGGGGGAGCGACGGCCGTGAAGATGCTTGGGAAGAACGAAGCGATCATCAGGCCCAGGTTCTGTGCCACCGCGAACCCGGTGACGCGGATCCGCATGGGGAACTGCTCCTGGAAGAACGTGGCGAAAGTGGCATTCCACATCTGGAAGAAGATGCCTTGCACGACCACGACGCATACGAAGACAAGCACAAGGCTTCCCTGGTCAATGGCCCACAGGTATCCGCCCGCCAGCAGGCCGCCGCCGATGCCGCCGCCAACCATCAGCATCCGACGGCCGATCCTGTCGGACAGGGCGCCGAACAGCGGAATGGTCACGACGGCGGCGACGTTGGCCACGAGGGTTACCCACAGGAATTCGCTGCTGGAGAAGCCGTTGCCGTAGCCCTCCTGGGTGGCGTACGACACGCCGAAGATGAGCGTAGCCATGCCAATCACGTTGGTGAAGGTCATCAGGACGCACCGGACCAGGACCCATGGGTAGCTGCGCAGGAGGTCAATGAGGGGGAACCGCGGCTTGGCCTTGCCCTTTTCGGACTGCGCCATGTAGGCGGGCGGCTCCTGCACGCGGCGGCGGATAACGTAGCCGGCCAGGATCACGAAGGCGCTGAGCAGGAACGGGATGCGCCAGCCCCAGGCCTGGAACTGGTCGGCGGGGAGAATGGCGGCGAGCGGGAGCAGGACGGCGGTGGCCAGGATCGACCCGACCTGCGTGCCCTGGAGGCTGAAGCTGGCGAAGAAGCCGCGCCTGGCGTCGGGGGAGTGTTCCACGATCATCGCGCTGGCACCGCCGAGTTCACCTGCGACGGCGAAGCCTTGGACCAGGCGGAGGATCACCAGGAGGATCGGCGCCAGGATGCCTACCTGACCGTAGGTGGGCAGGAGCCCGACGGCGAAGGTGGCGAAGCCCATCAGGAGCATCGCGAAGACGAGCACCTGCTTGCGGCCGTGCCTGTCACCGTAGGCACCCAGGACAACCGCGCCGAGGGGACGGGAGACATAGCCCACCGCGTAGGTGGCGAGCGAGGCGATGATTGCCACGGTCGGGTTCTCGGTGGGGAAGAAGATGGCGGGGAAGATGAGCGTCGCGGCCAGTGAGTACAGCGCGAAGTCGTAGTACTCGAGTGCACTGCCGATCCAGCCGCTCATTGCGGCTTTCTTGGGGTCCCGCCGGCCGATGGCGGCCTCAGGGGCTGGACGTAATTCCCCGGGGGTGGTGCTCATGTGGCAAATCCTTCGTCGTCATTGGCAAGGAACGGGAAATGGTCTGTTTCCCGCGGTCTACTGACCGTGATGATCCTGCAGGGCTCGAAAAGCCCGTTTCTTTTGAATCGTTTCATCAATGCTAGTAGGTGACGCGGGTTACGTCAAAAGCGGGGGCGCGGCGGCCTGGACCGCAGCATTTCGAGGCGGTCCGGCCGCAGCGGCCCTTCAACCCTGCCCGCCGCCCAACCGGGAGCCCTATGAATCGGATTCACAGATGCGATTGCTCTGTTTTATGAGCTATGCAGATGCAGTGGGCCCGAGCGAGAATGAATTATTCGTCTACAGGAATGGGCCACAGCGCCAGCATTTCATCCCGGATTCACGGGGACTGAGCGGTGCACGCGACGTCATCATGTCGTGCCCGTCAATGAATGCTGTGGCAATTCGCCTAAATAGGAGATCACATGTCAAACCAAGAGGTCGAGGTCCTCGTCGTAGGCGCGGGTCAGGCCGGCATAGCAATGAGTGAGCATCTGAGCGAACGCGGGATATCGCACCTGGTCCTGGAACGGGACCGAATAGCCGAGCGATGGCGCTCAATGCGGTGGGACTCCCTGGTAGCGAATGGCCCGGCCTGGCATGACCGTTTCCCAGGCTTGGAATTCCCGGACGTGGAACCGGCAGAGTTTCCCTCGAAGGAACAGGTAGCGGATTACTTCGTCGCCTACGCCGAAAAGATTGCTGCTCCAATCCGCTGCGGCGTTGAGGTGACATCCGTTCGCAGGAACGTCGGCGCGCCTGGCTTCCACGTGCAGACAAGCGATGGGGAGTTCGACGCCCGCTACGTGGTTGCCGCAACCGGCCCGTTTCAAAAACCCGTCATCCCGGCCGTTGTTCCCGAAATAGCGGACCTCGTCCAAATCCACTCAAGCTCGTACCGAAACCCTGCCCAGCTTCCGGAGGGTGCCGTGCTCGTCGTAGGGGCCGGCTCCTCGGGCGTGCAGATCGCAGCCGAAATCCAGCGTTCGGGAAGGCAAGTCTTTCTCTCCGTCGGGCCGCATGACCGGCCGCCGCGCAGCTACCGCGGACGGGACTTTTGCTGGTGGCTCGGTGTGCTCGGCAAGTGGGACGCGTCCACGCCCGCGCTGGGCGCCGAGCATGTAACCATCGCCGTGAGCGGCGCGGACGGCGGCCACACGGTCGACTTCCGTGCGCTTGCCGAGAACGGCATCAAGCTCGTGGGAAGGACCACGGCATTCGACGACGGCACCATGCGCTTTGCCCCGGATCTTCGCGAAAACATCGCGCGCGGCGACGCCCACTACCTGGGGTTGCTCGACGAAGCCGACGCCTACGTCGAACGCAATGGCCTGAATCTCCCCGAAGAGCCAGAGGCCAGAATCCTGCGGCCCGACCCGGAGACCGTCACCAGCCCCATTCTCGAGCTTGACCTCGCCGGGGCCGGAGTTACCTCGATCGTTTGGGCCACCGGCTTCGCCGTCGATTACAGCTGGCTGCAGGTGGACTGCTTCGACGAGAAGGGCAAGCCCCGGCAGCAGCGGGGCGTTTCGACCGAACCGGGTATCTACTTCCTGGGATTGCCGTGGCAGTCGCGCCGGGGCTCCAGCTTCATCTGGGGCGTGTGGCATGACGCCAGGTACATTGCTGACCAGATTGCTATCCAGCGCGGCTACCTCGCCCACAACGAGCAGGACACCTTGGTGGCGAGCGGAGCGATCTGAGGCGCAGGCCACGAAAACTAATAAGTGAAGGGGACCATGCAAGGCATGGTCCCCTTTGCTGTATTGCCCCCAAGATAAGGCCCGACGGCGGCACTTCCGTGAGCGTCGCCGTCGGGCCTTATCGCGGGAAGCCTTAGCCGAGCCCCGCCAGGGAACGCGCTGAAAGGGCTGCCTCCATTTCCTGCTGGCCCAGCAGCCCCCGTGCCATGACGAGCTCAGCGATGCCCCGGTTTGTGGCCAGGGCCTCTTTGGCGAGTTCGGCCGCGGCGGAGTAGCCGATCAAGGGAGCCAGGCCGGTGACAACACTGATGGAATCAGCCATGCGTTGCCGCAGCATCCGGGTGTTCGCGGTGATGCCACCCACACAGTGGGTCCTAAGCTGGCGGCAAGCAACGGTGAGCCAGGCAATCGACTCCAGGAGGGAGTCAGCAATGACCGGCTCAAAGGCGTTGAGCTGGAGCTGGCCGGCCTCCACGGCCATGGTGACCGTCGCATCAGCGCCGACCACCCGGAAGGCCACTTGGTTGACCATTTCGGGAATGACCGGGTTGACCTTGCCGGGCATAATCGACGACCCCGCCTGCACTGCCGGCAGGAAGATCTCTCCAAAGCCTGTCTGCGGGCCGGAGGAGAGCAGCCGCAGGTCGTTGCAGATCTTGGAGAGCTTCACGGCCGCCCTCTTCAGCACCCCTGATACGAGCATGAACACGCCTGTATCGCTGGTGGCTTCCACGAGGTTACCAGCCGAGGTGAGCTCCAACCCCGTGACTACATTCAGTTCGCGGATGACGGCTTCCCGGTATCCCGAAGGTGCAGTTATTCCGGTGCCGATGGCCGTGGCCCCCAGGTTTGATTCCCGAAGGTGCGGCAGGAGCTCGAGGAGCCTGTCGCCGTCCTCACGCAGGGTCTCCGCGAAGGCTCCGAACTCCTGGCCCAGCGTCATGGGCACTGCGTCCTGGAGCTGGGTGCGACCCACCTTTATGATGCCGGCAAACTCCGCGGCCTTGGCATCGAATGCTTCCAAAAGCCTGCCGTGCTCTGCGCACAGCCCCGCAATTTCCCGCTGAAGTGCGATCTTGATGGCCGTCGGATACACGTCGTTGGTGGACTGGCTGCGGTTGACGTCGTCAATGGGGTGCAGGGTGGCGTAGTCGCCCTTCGCAGACCCCAGCAGTTCAAGGGCGCGGTTTGCGATGACCTCGTTGGCGTTCATGTTGGTGCTGGTTCCCGCGCCGCCCTGGATGGTGTCCACCACGAACTGTCCGTCCAGGAGACCATCCATAACCTCTTGCGAGGCCTTCTGGATGGCTGTGGATTTGCCGGGTTCAAGGAGGCCGAGGCTTTCATTGGCGCGGGCGGCCGAGTACTTCACAGCACCCAGCCCCCAGACCAGGGAACGCAGGGTGCCGATGGACCGTCCGCTGACGGGGAAGTTGTCTACCGCCCGCAGGGTGCTTATGCCCCAATAGGCTTCGGCGGGGACATCGCTGTCCCCGAGACTGTCATGCTCCCGCCGCAAAGGTGCGACGGGAGCCGAAGGTTGATCTGTCATGGTCCTGTTTCTGGTTGGGGACCTGCCCGGCTACTCTGCCAGGTAGTCCAATGCGGTGAGGGCCAGAGCGGCCGCGCCGTCGTGAATGGCACGATTCGCTGCTTCTCCGATGCAATGGGCGGCGAACTCGGGCTGGTGGTTTGCTGCGGGGAAGCAGCCGAGCCCAATGTAGGGGTGGATGGCCGGAACAACCTGTGACACGTTGCCCATGTCCGTTGATGCCCGGTTCATGGTGGCCTGCTCCGGCGGCGCGGTGAAGTCGCGGCCCAGGAACTCGGCATTCCGGACATACAGTTCCAGCGCCCGCCAGTCGGTGCGGAACTCCGAGTAGGGCTCCGACTCCGGCGTTATGGACAATTCGGAGCCCGATGCCAGCGCCCCCGCTTCGAAGCAGCGATGCACACGCTCTTCCAGCTTTTCCAGTTCTGCAAGTGATTCGGCGCGGACGTACCAGCGGCCCTCCGTCTTTTCGGGTATCGCATTGGGCGCTTCACCACCCCGGGTTTGGATGCCGTGGATGCGCGTACCTGCGGGCAACTGCTGCCGGAGCAAACCGAGGGCCACCTGAGCCACGATGAAGGCGTCGCTCGCGTTGACGCCTTGATGGGGGTAGGCGGCAGCATGTGCTGATTTACCCCTGTACTCCACATGGCTGTGTGCCACGGCATAGGGACGGGCTTCGGCCGAGTCGACCGGGCTGGGGTGCGCCATCATCGCCAGGTCCAAACCCAGGAAGGCACCCTTCTTGAGGAGCTCGATTTTTCCGCCGCCGCCCTCTTCCGCCGGGGTTCCGTACACCTCCACGGTCAGGTCACGCTCCGTTGCGAACTCTGCCAGCGCAAGGGCCGCCCCGCAGGCGATAGCGGTGATGATGTTGTGGCCGCACGCGTGGCCCAGGCCCGGCAGGGCGTCGTACTCGGCCATGAGCCCAATGCGGCGGGTGCCCGCCCCGAAGACTGCCCGGATGGCAGTAGGAAATCCCAGGTACCCCCGTTCAACCGCAAAGCCGTGCCGCTCAAGATAACCAGCAGTCCAGGCGGCTGCGCGATGTTCCTGCCAGCCCAGTTCCGGGTTGGCGTGGAGTGTCTCGGACAGCTGGACCAGATCGTGATGCTGCCCGGCTACGGACTCGAGCACCCTCGCGCGCTGAGCCGTCGGACTTACCAGGCGTGGCCGCTCAACGCGCATCGCCCGGCACCCCGTATCCCACGGAAGACGCGGGGTCCAGCCCGCGAACCACATAGTCCTGGCGTTGCGGAAGCCAGACCTCCAGCAGATGCCCAAGCTCGGCTATGGGGTCCTCGTGCCAGTCCACCCGCAGGTCAGTGTCCCGCCACCCATGGCCGGAAACCACCGAGATTCCCGCCGAGCGCACAGGGCCGGCCTCGCCGCCGGCCGCCTCCGCTGCGCGAAGGGCAGCCATGAGCCGCACTTCGAGTTCTCCTGCCGTTGCTGCGAATCCGTCGCACAGGGCCTGGGCTACGCCGGGATCTGCGAGCATGTTGCCCGCAGCTACACTGCATGCGCTGCGGCCCTCCCCAAAAACGCCCAGGGTGTGCGCACCGCTGAAAACGGCGGAACCTCCGTGTGCGTCCAGCACCACCAGTTGCCGGTAGTCCACCGCCGGTGATTCATGGACGACGGCGTCAATCGCCTCTTGCGCCGAATAGCCCGCTTGCAGACGGTCAAGGAGCGTGGCGCCCAGCCGAGGGTCGGTGATGTTTTGGGAACTGACGGCGCCGACGCCATCGCGCAAATGCGCGCACCGTGCCGCAACGGCCGCGGAGGACGAGGACACAGCGATGCCAAACCGGCCTTGCCCGTCCGTGGCAGCGATGCTGAACGTCACTGCTGTCCCTCCGTCGAGATCACTGCGGTGGCGTCGATTTCCACGAGCCACTCCGGGCGTGCCAGCGCCTGGACGACGATCCCGGTGGACACGGGGAAAACGCCCTTCAACCACCGGCCCATGGTGCGGTAGACAGTTTCGCGGTACCGCGGGTCGATGAGGTATACCGTCACCTTGACGATGTCTTCGAGGCTGCTGCCGGCTTCCTTGAGCAGCATGTCGATGTTGGCCATGGCCTTCTCCGTCTGGGCTTCAACGTCGCCGATGCCCACGGATTCCCGCGTTTCCAGGTCCTGCCCGATCTGGCCCCGCAGGTAGACCACGCCGTTGGCAACCACGGCCTGGCAGAGATCGTTGTCCAGATTCTGCTCGGGATACGTGTCCTTTGTATTGAACGTGCGGATGCGCTGGTGCTTCACTTGGCTGCTGCCTTTCGGTCGTGGTTCAAGCGGTTGCTCGTATCCTTCAGCTTCCGAGGCATCGGTGAATCTGTCCAACAGTTCTTTTAGAACGATTGCATCGGCGATTCTGATGAAGAGGTATTCTTTTCGCATGGATGTGACACTGACGCAGTTGCGCTATTTTGTGGAAGCGGCAGCCCAGCTGTCCATGACGGGCGCAGCCGCCCGCCTGAATGTGGCACAGTCCGCCGTCTCGGCAGCCATTGCGCAACTCGAGCGCCACGTCGGCACCCAGTTCTTCATCCGTCAGCGTTCCAAGGGGCTGGTGCTGACGCCGGCCGGCGAACTGTTCGTCCGCGATGCACAAGCCATCCTCGCGCAAGTAGAAGAGAGTATCGATCACGCACGTGGGGAGCACCAGAGTGTTGCAGGGCGGATTCGGATAGCGTGCTTCAGTACACTCGCCCCCTTCCTGTTGCCCGGAGTCCTAACCAGGTTGCGCGAGGACCACCCTGCCCTTGAGACGGAAGTTCTGGAAACTGACACCGCAGGCTGCATCGCTGCCTTGCTCAGCGGCCAGGCGGACCTCGCCCTTTGTTACGACCTGGACCTGCCGGACGTGATCGCGCGTTCCGTCGTTGATACCGTTCGGCCCTATGTGGCACTTCCGCCAGGGCATAAGTTCGCCGGGTCGAAGAAGGTGTCCCTCTCGGCGCTCAGCGGAGAGTCCTTCGTGCTGCTGGACCTGCCGCATACGAGGGACCTGATGCTCTCCATTGCCCGGCTGGGCGGCCAGGAACCTGACGTGAGGTTCCGCTCGGGAAGCTATGAGACCGTGCGGACTTTCGTGGCGCGGGGACTGGGCTATTCGATCCTTCACCAGCGCCCGCAGCACCAGTTGACCTACGACGGCGGCAAGCTCGCCAGCGTGGAGATCCGTGACGACGTGCCGGAACTAAAGACCGTCCTGGCCCACCTCAAGTCGCACCGTCCCACGGCCAGGGTGCGGGCCGTGGCCCAGGCGGTGAGGCACCAGATCGTCGCGGCCCATGCTGAGCGCGGCTAGGAAGGGCTGATCCGCATTCATCTGTTCCATAGATGCACTACGCGTTAAAAATCTATTAGACAGATTACTTTGCCCCGTTCGAAAATGGATACACCAGCAAATGGGCGTGATCCAAGTCACGTGTTCTGGTAGCGCGTCCCGGTCGGTCAACGTCGACCGCCACAGGCCCGCTCTCCCCATCCCCCATCGGATCTTTTCCTCCAGGAGGAACTGTGAACACCAGCAACATCGAGGGCAACATCAGCCGGAAAGGCTTGCGCACGAGCGTTGCCGCCGGTTCGATAGGCGTTTTTGTCCACTGGTTCGAGTGGGCCATCTACGCCTACCTTGCCTCCACCATCGCCGTCGTCTTCTTCCCCCAGCAGGACAGCACTGCAGCGCTCCTGTCGGTCTTCGCTGTCTTTGCGATCAGCTTCGGCGTCCGCCCCCTGGGCGCGCTGGTGTTTGGCACCCTGGGTGACAGGATCGGCCGCAAGAAAACACTCTCGCTCGTGATTCTCTCCATGAGCGGCGCCACACTGGTGGTTGGCCTCCTGCCAACCTACGATGCCATCGGGCTGTGGGCACCCATCCTGCTGATCGCTGCCCGGGTGGTGCAGGGGCTTGCGGCCGGCGGCGAATTCGGAAGCGCGGCGGCATTCCTCGCAGAATACTCGCCCAGGAAGCACCGCGGTTTCGGAGTCAGCTGGCTTGAGTTTGGAAGTCTCCTCGGATTCCTTGCAGCCTCGCTGGTGGTGTTCATCCTAAGCAGCGTCATGGATGCTCAGACCATCGCCGACGGCGGCTGGCGCATTCCGTTCCTGATTGCCGTTCCGATGGGCGTCATCGGCTTCTACATTCGTTCCAAGATCGAGGACACCCCCGAGTTCCGGTCCCTGGAGCAGCTCGACAACGTCCCGCAGAGCCCGGTGAAGGAGGTCTTCACCCGGCATTGGAAGCAGCTCCTTCAGATGGGCGGCCTGGAAATCATGATGCACGTGACGTTCTACGTGGTACTGGTCTACCTGCTGACATACCAGGAAAAGGTGCTGGGCTTCGACGCCGGAACCGCGGCACTGCTGTCCACCGCGGCGTCGGTCGCAGGCCTCATTCTGGTCCCGCTGGCGGGCGCCGCCTCGGACCGGATAGGTCGGCGCCCCGTCCTGATCACTGCCGCCCTGGCGCTGGTAGTCCTTGCCTATCCACTGTTCCTGATCATGCAGTCCGGAACGGCCTGGGCCGGTGCCGTCAGCACCGTCGGGCTGGGCGTCATCCTGGCCCTCATCCTTGGCGTCCATGCTGCCGCCGCTGCGGAACTCTTCCCCACCCGTACACGGCAGACGGGGCTCTCGGTCGCCTACAGCGTCACCGCGGCCATCTTCGCCGGCACGGTCCCGTACGTCCTCACGTGGCTCATTGCCCAAACAGGGAACCAGATGATGCCGGCGTTCTACCTGATCCTGGTGGGACTGATAGGCCTGGCCGCTGTCCTGAGTATGAAAGAAAGCAAGGGCACGGACCTCATGACTGTGGAAGACGTCAAGGATTCCCCGCAGACGTCCCCGGCAAGCTCTGAGGCGCCGAGCGTCCGCAACTGACTGTCCTCTAGACCGTAGCCTGGGCTCAGCAACTGAGCCCGGGCTACGGGCGTTTTTCTGCCGCCAGCCTCGCCAGTGCCCGCTCCACCAGGTGTCGCTGCCGGGAACCCGTGACAGCGTCCGGATCCAGCATCGACGTGACGTGCAGCCCCATCATGATGTTCAGCAGCTCATCGGCCGCCGCATCAGGGTCCGCTAACGGTTCGCACTCGCCGTCGTGCTCCGCCTGGGCGAGGAAGCCCATCATCAGTCCGCGCCAGTGCAGCAGGGCGTCGCGGCCAACGGCGCGCAGCGCATCCTCCGTCTGGGCGCGCTGCCAGAAGGAGACAGCCACCCGCGCTTCAACCACGGTGAGGGGATCGGCAGGGATGATTTCCAGGCAGAGGCTGCGCAGCGCAGCAAGGCCCCTGCGGCCAGCCGTGCCCGCCGCGATGCGTTCGTTGGTGCGTTCGCAGATCAGCTCGTAGGCGGCCAGCAGCAAGGCGTCCTTGTTGGGGAAGTAGTGGGCCAGCACGCCGGGGGCCGCGTAACCGCATTCCCTTGCAATGTCGCGCATGCTCGCGTTCTCGATGCCCTCCCCGGCGATCAGCCGCCACGTGGTCTCGATAATCGAACGGCGCCGTTCCTGGTGGTCTACCAAACGGGGCATGCGGCTCCTTCGGATGCGGACGGTTGATGGCTCGGACCGCACCCTATCACCGCGGGAACGCGGCTGCGCGCCCCCGCGGTGTGGAGTTGTCAGTGTCCGCAGTGACCCGTTGCAGAATGCCCGACGGCGGAGCCTCCGGCGTTTGGGCCTTCCGTCGGGCAGTGGCCGGCGGCGGAGGGCGGCACGTTCAACGTGGGGTTCTCATCAAAGAAACCGTGCGGTTTGAGGGTGAATCCGGTTGTGTCTACAGGCATGATGGGCCAATCTTCCGGCCGGGGGAAGTGCGTCAGGCCGAACGAGTGCCAGACCACCAGGTCCTGGCCGTTGATGTCGCGGTCCTGTGCGACATAAGCGGGAAGCCCTGCACCGCCCGGATGCTGGTTCACGAAATCTCCGGCCGCATAAAGCTCTTCGTCATGGTGCCGCGTGACCCAGAGGTGGTGCCGTGCGAAGGCAGCCCGGGAGGCGATCGAGGAGTCATCCGCCATGGCCAGGGTGGGGTTGCCCTCCGGATAGAGCGTGTAACCGACCGGGTGGCCGAGCTGGTTCAGGGAATCCGGGTTGCTGATATGCCAGACGCGGCCCTTGGAGCCATCGGCGTCCCGGACTGCCTCGGACTCCCGGGCCAATACGGTGCGCTGCTGCGTGAAGGCGTTGCCGTGCGGGTTTCCGGGACCCTTTGGGAGACGCACGAGGTCCAGTTCCTCCACACGGTTCGTGTCGCCGTCGACCATCATGTCCAGCCTGGCGCTGAAGAGGTGCTGGTGGAACGGAGCGCCGAGGCCGGGCGCGATTTCCGAGGCATAGGAGTATGCCTTGTCCGGGAGTGCGGCCGTGAACACGATGCCCGTGGCCTTCGCTTCGAATTCGATGGTGCCGTCCAGGTAAAGGTACCAGTAGAAGCCGTAGTCGTAGTTGCCCACGGTGGTGAAGAAGGAGACCACCAGGCGGCGGTTGCGGCGGACCTCGTTGGAGCCGGCCCACTCATCCGTGTGCTTCCACAGGATTCCTGCGTCTTCCTCGTGGATGCAGATGCCGTTCTCGATGGTGCGCGGGTTTCCGAAGTCATCGGCAACCACGGGGGACATGTACGTGATGTCGCCCAGGCAGTCGCAGCCGAGCTTGAGGGAATTCGCGTCCCGGCCCACAAGGTACTCGCCGGAATCGAAGTAGTTCTGCCAGCTCCGGTACGGGGAGGGGTCGCCGTAGGGGACCACCATTTCGGAGATCGACGCGCGGTGGACAACCGGGCGCCGGCGATCCTTGTGCGTGTAGTGGAGTTGGTGGAGGACGAGTCCTTCCCGGGCATCGAAGCCGACGCGCAAGTCCCAGCCCGCCCAGGAAAGGTGGTTGCCCTCGAGGGTGAAGCTGGGCCCTTCTGGCTGGGTGATCTCGATCGGCTTCAGGTCCGTGCGTAGCTCGCCATGGATCGCCGGGTCGGTGTAGTTGCCGTTGACCTCCGGAACGGGGACAGGGCCGTCGTCGATCAGGTGGTCCACCCGCCGGTTTTCCACGTCAACGAAGGCAACCAACCCGTCTATCGGGTGTGCCCACGGGTGGTCGGCGGGGTGGTCCTGGCGGAAACCGAGGCCACGCAGCAGCCTTTTGCCCTCCTCGTTTTCGTACTCGAAGACGCCTGCCGACAGCGGAGCAACCCGCACCTGCTGCGGGGCCAGGCCGCGGCGTGCCAGGGATTCCTTCCACTGCGGGTCTCCGCCGAGGATTTCCTCAATGATCCCGAACTCCTCCAGGAGGACGGGCAGCTGGCCGTCGATGGCGGGATCCAGTTCACGCTGCTCCGTCACCAGCCCCGCGGCCAGGGAGAGGCGGACGTCAAGGGACCGGGACAGGGCGGCGTCCCACAGCATGGCCCGGACCTGGCGGTCGGCTCTGGTGGGATTCCCCTGTAACGCGGATTTTGGCGGTTCGATCAGTCCGAGGTAGGCGAAGCGGGTGGTGTCAGACACGAGTCCCGCCTCGGCGAGGATCCGGCGGGCTTCATGGATTTCGTCGGCGGTGAGCTGTGCGAGGGGATGCTGCACGTGCGGGGCCTGCGTCTTTGCGGCCTGCGCCTGTTTCTCTGGGGCCAAATGGGCGGTCTGAAGGGTCATGGCACTTCCTGATGTCAGATTTTGATGGTACAACTGTTCAACCAACGCTTTGATGTTACCCACCTCACAAGCCCGGCGTAAAGTCCTCGACTCCCAACACGCCGGGGTAGCCAGGAGAACCATGGACCAGCGAACAGCCCTCCGGCCGGAGCGCCTCCCGCACGCCCGCATCCCCGCCGCCCTCGTGGGATTGGCGGCAGCAGGCAGCGCGGCGGCACATCTGATCGCGGCGGCCAGCGGGCCGTCGGGTTCGATGGCCTGGTGGATGGCGGCGATGGCAGTTGTTTGCCTGGCCTGCGCCTCGCCGATGCTGGCCGGGCGAATCTGCGCCGGACGGGCCGCCGGACACCTCCTGGCAATGAGCGCCGCGATGGTCCTCATCCATCTGGTCTTGCTGGTAACGCCTGGAGCCGGGAGCCATCACGAGGCGATCGCGGCCGCAGGGGCTGCCGGACACGGGCGGTTCGCCAACGAATCCACCAGCCATGACGGCGCGATGCTCGCACTCATCGGAGTCGAACTGCTGTGCCTTTTGGGCTCCGCGACCGCCCTCCGCCTGACGCGTTACGGGCAGGGCCGGGGCCAGCTGGCCCCGGCCCAAAAGCCCGCATCCATCGGCGCCGCGGTCCGCGCCGCCGTCGAGCAGTAACCACTACGCACTGAACCACCGAAAACCGAAACCAGGAGCCACGATGAACACCACCTCCACCTTGACTTCCGTCGACTGGAACGGCCGGGCGGACGCCCTGGCGATCGACGGCCGGGCATTCATAGGCGGCCGCCGCACCAGCGCGGGCGGGCGGAAGGTCCGGCCAACCAGCAGCCCCGTTGATGGACGCGTCCTGGCCGACCTGGCCGCATGCGATGCCGGGGATGTTGACGCCGCCGTGGCCGTCGCGCGGCGGGCCTTCCCGGCGTGGTCCCGCCTGGGAGCGGAAAAGCGCAAGGGCTTGCTGCTGGCACTTGCAGCGCTGATGGAGCAGAATGCCGACGAGCTGGCGCTGCTCGAAACCCTGGACAGCGGCAAACCAATCCTGCAGACCACCACCGTGGACGTACCCGGAGCCATCTCTACCCTGCGCTGGTATGCCGAAGCGGCGGACAAGCAGGGCGGTGAGCTTCCCGCCGTTCCAGCGGGGGCGACAGCGTTGGTGACCCGTGAGCCCTTGGGAGTGGTGGCCGCTATCGTGCCGTGGAACTTTCCGCTCGAGATCGCAGTGTGGAAGCTGGCCCCGGCGCTCGCCGCCGGAAATACGGTATGCCTCAAGCCGGCCGAGCAGACGTCGCTGAGCGTCTTGCGGCTCGCCGAGCTGGCTTCCGAGGCCGGGCTTCCCGACGGCGTACTGAACATTGTCACGGGGACTGGCCGCGAAGTGGGTGCCGCGTTGGCGCACCATATGGACGTCGATGCCTTGGCGTTTACAGGGTCCACCGCGGTGTCCCGCACCTTGCTCGAGGCCTCCGGCCGGAGCAATCTCAAGCGGCTGAGCCTGGAGGCCGGCGGAAAGAGCTCCAACATTGTCTTCGCAGATACGGGTGATCTCGCCGCGGCGGCTGCCAAGGCAGCTTTCGGGGCCTTCTACAACCAGGGGCAAGTTTGTTCAGCCAACTCCCGCATCCTGGTCCAACGGGAGATCCACGACGAGTTTGGCGCCCTGCTTGTCGATGCTGCGGCCGGGTATCGGCCTGCGGACCCGCTCGCGGGGTTGGGGGGCAACGGCGCCCTGATAAGCAGCGCCCACACGGACGACGTCGAAGGCTGGGTGAAGCGCGGGCGGGCGGAAGGCGAAGTACTTTTCGGCGGTGAGCGGCGTGAAATCCGCGGCTCGGACGCGTATCTGGAACCGACGCTGCTGGGCGGGCTGGGGGCGGAACATGATGTTCACCGGGAGGAGATCTTTGGGCCTGTGGCCGTGCTGCATGCCTTCGCCACGGAGGACGAAGCGGTGCGGCTGGCAAACGCTACGGACTATGGACTGGCGGCGTCTGTGTGGACCTCGGACCTGGCCCGGGCGCATCGTGTGGCGGGGGAGTTGCTCGCCGGAACCGTATCCGTGAACACGGTGGACGCGCTGGGCAACACCACTCCGTTTGGCGGCTTCAAGCAGTCCGGGTTTGGCCGCGACCTGTCACTGCATGCCTTCGATAACTACACGGCGCCAAAGACCACCTGGATCCAGTTCGGCTGACCGGCTTCATCGGAAATCTTGATGTTCTTCATCTCCATCCCTTGTTTTACGTGATGCACTTCACAAGCCTACTCTGATCTCCACAGCGGACCGGACCCGGACATTTAGCACTGCACGAAGCCGGCCCCGTCCCTCTTTTCGCCGCCGTATGGCACACCCTCCCTACCCACCCTTCTTGCGCAGTAGCAAACTTAAGCAGTAGCAAAGGACCGATCATGGATCAGCCAATAGCCTCAACACACCTTGCCCAGGAGCAAAGCAAGCATCTGCAGAAATCACTCGGCCGCTTCGACATCCTGTTGCTGGTGGTCGCGGCCGTCATCTCGGTGGAAGTCCTGGGTCAGGTCTCCGGATTCGGCGGGGAGACCTTTACCTGGACCCTCATCCTGGCGGTCACGTTCATGGTGCCCTACGGCCTCATCTTCGCCGAGACTGGTGGGGCCTTCACCGAAGAGGGCGGCGTCTACGTCTGGACGAAGATGGCCTTCGGCCGGGTGGTCGCCGCCATCACGTCCCTCTTCACATGGGTGACGCAGCCAGTCTGGGTAGGCGGCGCTATGGCGTTCGTCGCCGTGGAAACCTGGTCCGAGTACGTGGGCCACGTGGAAGCCGGGAGCGCTGGCGACTACATCTTCAAACTGGTCTTCATCTGGATCACCGTGACCTCGGCCATTGTCAGCCTGAAACACGGCAAATGGCTGCCTTCGCTCGGCGCCATCCTCAAGGTCCTGTTCCTGACCTTCTTCATCGTCGTCACCTTGATCTATGGGCTGCAGCACGGCTTCAACGGACTGGACCTCGGCTTCTTCTCACCCACCCTGGCCGGCTTCCTTGGCGTCACGCCTCTGCTGCTCTTTTCCTTCCTCGGCTTCGAGTCCGGCAACAGCGCGGCAGGGGAGATGAAGAATCCGGCCAAGGACGTCCCTATCTCTATTGCCCGCTCCTCAATGATCGCGGCCGCAAGTTACCTGCTTCCGATCCTGGCCATCCTGCTGGTGGTACCTCTGGACCAGATCACGGGCATTGGTGGGCTTTTCGGCGCAGTGGCAACGGTCTACTCAGTCTTCGGCCCGGCCGCGGAGGCCATGCTTGCCGTTTCAGCGGTGGTCTTCTGCTTCATCCTGGTTTCCCAAGGGGCCGCATGGATGATCATCAGCGACCGCATGCAGGCCATGGCTGCCGCCGACGGATCGTTCTTCGGCGGGTTCTTCGGCCGCTTCCACCCCAAACTGGGGACACCGATCCGCGTGAACACGCTCTCGGGAGTGGTAGCTACACTGTTCATGCTCGCGGCAATGCAGCTCAGCGGCACCAGCAGCGCACTGTTCGGTGTGGTCCTGTCCATCGCCATCTCGACGTTCCTGCTCAGCTACCTCCTGGCAATCCCGGCAGCGGTGCGGCTCCGGAGCAAGTACCCGCTCACTGACCGGCCCTTCAAGGTTCCCGTCTCCGACGCAGGTTTCCGCGTCCTCGGGTACATCTGCTTCGCCTGGATCCTGATCGGCTCCTGGGTGGCCATCTTCCCGGGAACCCTGGACATGCTCTT
Source organism: Arthrobacter sp. K4-10C (assembly GCF_059090085.1). Classification (NCBI taxonomy): domain Bacteria; kingdom Bacillati; phylum Actinomycetota; class Actinomycetes; order Micrococcales; family Micrococcaceae; genus Arthrobacter; species Arthrobacter sp. K4-10C. The sequence goes on from NZ_JBNHFI010000012.1 coordinate 26,011, forward strand.
CGGCCTGGAATACGACTTCGAGGAGATTTGGGGAGTCTCGCAATTCACCTTCGAAGCCTTCGCGCTTGGCACCCTGGGCTGCATCCTTGCCCTGGGAATTGTCGGATATGTGCGGGGCAGGAAAGTACGTGAAGCTGCCTCACCCATTGAGACGTCCAAGGACGCCGCAGTCCTCCTGCCTGAAGGCTGACGAGCCGGAGCAGGGATCCTCCCCGCACGGATGCAGGCGAGCTGCCCATGCCAACTCCGCAGCCAATAACGAAAGAACACCTATGAGTAACCCCTTCCTCCTTGAGGTAGCAGTCACAGAACCAGCTGAGAGGGACCAGAAGCTTGACGACGCTGTGCGGCTCGCAATGAAACATGCAATAGAAAGAGGTCAAGGGATCCTTGTGACACAGCACAGCTACCGTCAGTACGCGGTGTCGGTCAGCCCTGACGTTCCGTTCGGGCAAACACGTGAGCGGCGGGAACCACGTCGGCCTTAATTGCGAGAGAGGGAATGGTTCCACGTTGCCATGGCGTCCTAGCTGGTGTCAGGAAGCTAACGCCATTGCCGATTCGCTCTCGTTTTTCTCACCCAAACGGGCACTTGATACCTACCGGAAAGGCTGGGGGCCGATGAGGGCCCCCAGCCTTTTGTTTAGTAGAACCAGGGGAGTTCTTCGTGTCCGAAGTCCTTAAAGGAACCAAACTTTCCAGCGCTGAACGCAAGCCCCTGTCCCTCGCGTTCACGGCAACCGGTTACCTGGCCGAAAAAGACCTGGTGATCACCTACGTCGTACTGGTGGACCACGGTGCAGTCCGCCTGCGCCAGTGCATCCTTCACCACTGGGAGCCCGGACTCGGTGAAATCAAACTCGCCACCGTCGAAGTGTTCAGCACCGCGCGCGGCGAACCGGCGCGCTATCGATTCCTGTTTTGCCCCAAGAATCGAAATGGCAAACTTTCCGCTCTGCAGCAACGTATCCCCTGTGCGGGTGTTGAAGTTCAGCGAGATCATCAGAATGGGCGGAGTCAGGCTGATGGACGTCAGGGAATTAATGGTCATGCCGTGCAGCTCATCACCTGCTTTGGTGGTAATCACTGCAACACCGGTAAGAAACCTTCCCATGGTGCGGCGCATATGGAGCGCATCGGGTTCGGCGAAGCTGAGTGTGCGGTTCATTTCAATTGTCACTGTCCTGGTAATAGCGGACTTCAAACATTTTGGCTCCGGTTTCGGAGACCCACGGCCCGTGTTCCATGCCCGGGGGACGGGTCGCCCAGTCGCCGGCCTTGAACGTGCGGTTCAGGCGCTGGTCGACGAAGGATCCTTCGAAGATGAACACTTCTTCCCAGAAGTCGTGGGTGAGAACGCCGTTCGGCGACGTGTCGGTTCCCGGCTCGAATTTGAGGATGCGTGTGACGCTGTCGTTCTTGTCATCGCGGGCCAGGATCGCTTCAGAGAGCCCGTCGATGTGGGGGGTGCAGGGAGTGAAGTCAACGGAAGCCGTTGGAGTGAACTCGAATTCAGGTTTGGCCATGATTACTTCGCCTCGGCACTTTCGTTGATTCCGTATCCGCCCAGGAATTCGTCGAGTTCAGTAACGAGGGCGTCGTATCCGTAGTTACGGTACGTATAAGCGCCTTTGACGACGAAGGGTGCACCGGCGTAGAACATCTCGTATTGCTGGTGCCGGCCTGCGAATTCCGAGCCGATGATGTCCCAGGCAAGCTTGAACAACTTCACACGCTCTTCACTGGGGACTCCCGGGGACTGGACGTAACGGTCCATGTCGGGGCGGCTCACTTCGCTGGTCATGTCAGCGATGCTTGATGGCAACTGAAGAACGCCGCCACCCACGAGGTCCCGAAGAATCCCGATGACCCGAGGGTAGGTTTCGGACTGAAGGCCCATGGCCCCGTACAGCGCACGCTTTCCTGGAACCATCATTCCGTTCGCGTCGGCGGTCGCCGTGTATTCGGCGGCAAGAACTGCTGATTCAACCGAGGATACGATGGCAGCGAGTTCCCCGAGCTTCTCCTGGACGCCGGGGATCTTGTCGGTGCCGTTGACCTGGGTGACCTTCCGGGCAACGGAGGCGATGAATTTCAGCTTGGTGGCGAACCGGATCTGTGCCTGCCAGTTGCCCAGGGCGTGGGCGCCGGTGTCGAAGAACTGCTTGCGCAGCATGTCGACGTTGCGGTCGATGAACACCCGGTCCCACGGGACGAGGACATCATCGAACACGACAAGGGCGTCAGGTTCGTCGTACCTGGTGGTCAGAGGGTAGTCGAATTCACTTGTAGCTGCGGGAGCGAACGGGCGCCGGCAGTACAGCTTGAGGCCCTTGGTTGCTGCGGGCAGGGCGAAGCTGATGGCAAAGTCGACATCGTCCGGGCCGAGTGGCTTGATGCAGGTCACAAAGACTTCGTCTGCGATGGCGCCGCCCGTAGCCAGCATCTGGGAACCGCGGACAATCATGCCTTCTTCGGTTTCCCTGACGACGCCAACCTGGAGGAAGTCGCCTTCCCAGCCTGACGCGTTGGTGGCCCGGGATATCTGGGGCGGGATGATGGCGTAGGACACGTAGAGGTTCTCGGCAAGGATGCGCTTGTAGTAGTTGCTGATATTCGCTGAAAAGTCGTGCTGTTCGTCCTTGAAGACGTCCGGGTGCGAGCCGAATGCGGCAAAGAAGGTTCCCACGTGGTCCGGGCTGCGGCCTACCCAGCCATGGGTGTGCTTTGCCCACTTCTCGATGGCGTGGCGGCGGAGGACCAGTTCCTCCTGCGACCGGGGTGCGGCAAAGACCCTGTTGGCCGGACCGTTGATCTCATCAGAGTGGAACTGCATGCCGTTTTCAGGATCTGCGGCGATGTCGTACAGCTCAGCCATGGTTTGGGCAATGTGGCTGAATGCCGGGTGCTCCAGGACGTTTTCCACAACCTGGCCGTCGACAATGACGGTACGCCCGTCATTGAGGCTCTTCAGGTATTCTTCTCCGGTTCGCATCAGTTCAAACCTTTCGTCATTTTGTAGGTGTGTTCGAGTTTCGTGCCGTCTGGAAACAGCAATTCCAGCCTCCAGACGGTGCCTTTGGTGAATTTTCCGCCGAGCAGGGGAAGGGTGCCGCCGAGGCAGAGGAAATCGTCGTCCCCGACATCAGTACGGTCCAGGAGCAGCCGGACGACCTCGGCAGGCTTGCGGATTCCGTCAAGCGTTCCTTCCTGGTAGAGCGCACCGTCCACCCAGGAACGGGCGGTGCACTCATCCAGGGACAGTGACTCCAGGTCATCGATTCGGATGACCTGTGACGAAACCGGCTTAGGGCATGCCCGCTTGGAGTCGCCGATGTCCTGGATTTCCAAGTCCCTGTCCGTGTGGTCGGAGCCGATTCCCAGGTAAAAAGTGCCTTTGTGGCGGATGTAGAGAGGCTCCACTTCTCCTGATGTCAGGCTGTCCGAGCCCTCATGCTCAGCCGAAGTGGCGAAGAGTTCTTCGGGAACCTGGTAGAACATTGGCACTTCGGGGGGCGGGGCAACACCGATTGCTGCCAGTTCGTCGATGTGGTGCTGGACAGCGGTCATGTCCCTGCCGGTATAGCCGGCGACGATGCCGCGAAAACCGTCCAGGGTGATGGTTCCGCCTCCAACAACCTCGAAGGTCAGGGGTGCGTTTTCAGCGTTTTGCATTGTCATCTCCTTATTTCGCCAGGTTGCTGTATTGGGCGAGCCGGTCACCGATGACCGGGAATTCCTTCCTCACCCTCGAGACCTGCTCAGGGTCAATTTCCACCAGCAGGACTTCTTCGGCGGAACCGCATTCAGCCAGGACGACGCCGGATGGGTCCACCACCCTGCTATGCCCACCGACCTCGACTCCTTCCTGTTCGCCTGTCGCGTTGGTTGCGATGATGAACATCTGATGCTCAACCGCACGGGCGGAGGTGAGCAGGCGCCAGTGTTCCCGTCGGGCTGCCGGCCAGGCAGCAGGGACAATTACAATCTCCGCTCCCCTTTGGCTGAGCTCGGACCACAGGCCGGGAAAGCGCAGGTCGTAGCAGGTGACGCCTGCGGTGTGCCCGAATGCTGCATCTGCAACGGGCAATGAGTTACCCGGAGTCAGCAGGCTGGACTCCAGTGACTTGTAGCCGAATACATGGATCTTGCTGTACTTGTGAACGATGCGCCCGGCGGGGTCCAGCAGGATGGAAGTGTTCTTAAGGTGTCCTTCTTCGTCCCTCTCGACGATGCTTCCGGCGTGAACGTAGGCGCCCAAATCGGCAGCGACGCGGGAGCACATCGACAGCGTGGGCCCTTCAACCGTCTCGGCCAGGGCGTCGTACTGATCGAAGTGAAAGTAGCCGGCGCTCCAAAGCTCGGGCAGGACGACCAGGTCCGCGCCTTCGATGTTTCGGAGGAGTCCTTCCACCCGTACGATCCGCTCGTCACGGCTTTCGTGGTCCGGGCTGGCCACCTGGACGAGTGCTACTTTCATGAGAATTCCTTGCTTTATGTCGAACTGGAGGTGTTGTTCACAAAACGCCGTGCTCGCGGTGCTTTGAGGGCCATCAGGGTTGATGCCAGATGCTCACGGACTGCCTCAACTGCCGTATCGGCGTTCCCGCTTTGGATTGCCTTTACGATGGCGCGGTGTTCGTCGAGGACATGGTCGCTCCTGCCCTCGCTGTCCTGCACGGCTTTGACTCCGATACGAAGTTGCTTGAAACGCAGGGAGTCGTACACGTCCTCCAGGACAGGGTTATCCGCTGCGGCCACGATGTACTTGTGGAACCGAATGTCGCAGGCGATAAAGGCGACGGGATCTGCGAGTTTTTGTGACTGTTCTTCCAGGAGCTGATCGAGGTCTCCTGTGGACTTCAGGGAGGCCACAGTCTTGCGCACAGCCCATTCTTCGATGATCTGCCGGGCCTCCATCATTCCTTCAATGTCCTTCGACGTCATGGCCGGCACATAAGCCCCCTTGTTGGGTACCCGTCGGATCAGGCCGTCGGTTTCCAGCCGGAGCAAAGCCTCCCGAACGGGTGTGCGTGAGGTTCCCGTGGCTTCCGCTACCGCGTTTTCGCTGAGAAAGGCCTCTTCGTCCCACGGCAACTCGCTGATCGCGTCCCGAAGCCACCTGTAGGCGATCTCGGGGGCGGAGATGTGGCTGGGCTTGTGAAGGCGGTTCATCGAAAGCTCCTCGAGCGGTTGTATACGGGATGTACTCACAGTATCGCGCAGGAGGCTTTGCTGTCGGCTAGGTGTTACTTCGCTGCAGGGGCGCCCGTTTGCACCTGTACATCGAGGTCACTAAGGCGGATGTTTTTGGTTTCCTTGGCGAACAGGACCGAGACCAAGGAGACGAGACCCATGAATGCCAGGTACACCCCGATGGCGTAGCCGGTACCGAACTGGCGGTACAGGAGCAGGGCAATGATCGGTGATAGTGAACCAGCGACCAACGATGCAAGGTTGTAGGCAACGGATGTTCCGCTGTACCGCACGTCCGTGGGGAAGAGTTCAGAGAAGAAGGCGCCGATGACCGAGCTGTAAGCGGCAAAGATCAGCAGGCCGCCGACAGCTGCGACGATGGTTCCCCACAGTTGCCCTGTGTTCAGGAAGAAGAAGAACGCGAAGGCCCAAATCATCGTGGCAATTGAGGCGCCGATCATCATGGGCTTGCGGCCAGTCTTGTCCGCGTAGACAGCCAGCAGTGGGATGGCCACGCATGCGGCGCCCTGGCCGATCATCACAGCCGTGAGGCCGTCCTGACGGTCCTGGCCCAGGATTTCGGTGACATAGGTAATGATGAACAGCGAGTAGATATAGAAACCCGCATTTTCGCCCATGCGGCTTCCGGCGGCAATGAGGATTTGACGCCAGTTCCGACGGAACAGGACGCCCAAAGGCATGCGAACCTTCTTTGTCTCTTCTGCTTCACGCTTCCGCTGTGCCTCCTTGAACAGCGGAGTTTCCTGCACGTAGAGGCGCAAAACGAGCCCGATGACCACGAGCAGAGCCGACAGCCCGAAGGCGATGCGCCAGCCCCAGGCGAGAAATTCGCTCGCCGGCATTACAGCGGCGAGAAGTGCCAGGACGCCGGCGGCCATGAGGTTTCCCAGTGGCGGGCCCACGTTGGGCCAGGAGGCCCAGAAGGCCCGCCGGGTGCTTTCATTGCTGTGTTCAGAAACCAGCAGGACGGCGCCACCCCACTCGCCACCCAAGGCGAATCCCTGGACGAGACGCAGGAAGAGGAGGATCAGCGGCGCTGCTACACCAATTGCTGCGTACGGGGGAATGAAGGCGATCAAGGCAGTTGCTACGCCCATCAGGAGGAGACTGGCGACCAGGGTGGTGCGGCGCCCGTGTTTGTCTCCAATGTGGCCCAGGACAACGGCGCCAAGAGGTCGTGCTATAAAGCCGGCCGCAAATGTTCCCAGTGCCAGCATGGTACCGACGAGCGGATCATCCGTCGGGAAAAACAGCTTGTTGAACACCAAGGCGGCCGCGGTGCCGTAGAGGAAGAAGTCGTACCACTCCACGGCAGTGCCGGCCAGGCTTGAGGCAGCAACGGTCGGCAGGTTTGTATGCTTCTGCCGCCGGAGCTCTGCCTTCGTCATTTGTGTCATTCGATCATCCTTTGGGGAGGGGGCCTTGGATACGGCCTCGGCTGGCTCAGCCGCAACACTGCGGCGGGCCGGGTTACTCGGAGGTGATGAACAGGGCGTGAAGTGAATCACTGAAACCACTGTAGGCCACATGTATACAACTTGTCTACCACTCATAAACAAGCGAAAAGTTTGTGTAGACAAGATGTATACAACGACCCTATATTTTTAGGCGTGCGCACCAAAGGAGCTGCGCAGACTCTTCCGGTCTTCTTGGAGGTTAAATCCATGGCCCTGATTCAAAAGTCCGAGATCCTGCTTGAGGTGGACGGTGATGACGCCGAGACAATTCAGGCGGACCTAGGAACAGCGGTAGCCATTGCTGAGTCAGCATCGCTGAGTTGCGGCGGTGGCGTGCTGGTAACGCAGCATGACTACTGGTCCTTCACGGTTGCCGTGAGTAGAGAGGTGCCCCTCGGCCACACAGTTCAACAGCGGGCCTGGCGCTTGGCATGCTGGTGACGGAGACCGCTCCAGCAGGTTCCAAGCCTTCAGGCGCAAGCCAGCCTGCTGTCCATGTATCTGATCCATGGGGCATGCACCGGGGGGTGGAAACCCCGCCTGGTGATTGGGCTCTGAACTGGTGGCTACTGCCGGACGCGTCCGTCAGATAGTCGTACAATCCCCGTCAAACTGATACTGCCCTTTGGGCAGCCTTTAAAGTTCCCCCGCAACGGGTCCCGTTGTTCTGGGCCGCCGGGGTTCCGGGCAGTCTGGCTATCGGAGCTACCTTGTGGCTGAGGATGCCTTCATTCACCGGCGGCTGCCACCGCAGTCATCGGTACCATGGCGACCACTGGGCAGGTCGCTTTTGTGGTGTGCTCCGGTATTGCGGCATGCATCCTCGTCGGGTTTGGAATTCTAGGGTCCCGGCTCCGCAGAGCCACATACCCAACCTATTGGACCTAACAGGATTGGTAGCTGTCAGAGCCTCACCGCGGACAGCGTAGCCGGCAGACCGAGTGGCCCGGGCGGCTACGCTGTCCCAGAAACAGCTCAATCGTCCGCGCGGTTATCGAGGTGTCCTTCGCGTAAAGGCTGACGGGGTGTCACCCGAACACCACCACGCACGCACTCAGGCCACCGAGCTTGAATCCATGAACTTCCACCTTGCTTGTTGTTGGGGAGGCGACCGCGCTCTTGACGCGGAGTGTGACTCAGGTCAACAATAAGCGAATGGCATTCACTAAACAAGCGGCGGCAAAGAAGCCTTCCGCAGACTCCGTCCCCGTGGCCGGACTGAAAAAGAACGCAATCGGAACCCGCGACATCGTGTTCATGTTGGTGTCGGCGGCAGCACCGTTGACCATCGTGGTTGGAATCGCCCCGCTCGCCCTTGCGGTGGGCGGCGTCGGCGCCCCGGTCATCTATATCGTTGCCGGTTTGGGCCTGGCACTCTTCGCCATCGGCTTCATGGCGCTTACGCGCCACGTCCAGTCCTACAGCGGCTTTTACGGCTATATCGCCAAATCCCTGGGGCGGGTGGTCGGACTCGGCTCGGGACTCACAGCCTGGATGAGCTACAACGGCATCCAAATTGGTCTCTACGGACTACTGGGAATCCAGGCCGATCTGGCGGTGAAATCCCTCACGGGGGTTGAACTGCCGTGGTGGGCCTACGCCGTTGTGGCGATTGGCGCCGTCTGGTACCTGGGCTGGCGGGGGATCGACGTCGGCGCCAAGGTCCTCGCCGTCCTGCTCACTTTGGAAACCGCCATCGTCGCCATCGTCGCCGCCTATGTCCTGGTCCAGGGAGGCGCGCAAGGCATCAGCTTCGAATCCTTCAGCCCTGAGGCCATCTTCTCTCCACAGTTCGCCGCTGTCATAGCCCTTGGCTTCTCAGCTTTCATGGGTTTCGAATCCGGCGCGCTCTACCGCGAAGAAGCCCGCGACCCGGACCGGAGTGTCCCACGGGCAACCTACATTTCCATAGCCTTCATCGGTGCCTTCTACGCGTTTGCCGTCTGGGTCATCGTCCAGGCCTTCGGGCCAAAAGCCATCCAGGAGTTCGCGGCCGGACACCTTGACTCTGGCGACACCGCCTACATCATGGCCGGCACGTTTGCCGGGGAATGGTGCGTCAACCTCATGAGCGTGCTGATCGTGACCAGCATCTTCGCGTCCCAATTGTCCTTCCACAACACCATCAACCGGTACACACTTTCATTGAGCCGCGAAGGCATCTTCCCCAGGCGGTCCGGCAGGATCAGCCCCCGGCACGGCACGCCGTCCGTTGCCGGCTTTGAACAGACGCTGCTTTCCCTGGCCCTCGTGGCGGGCGCAGCCCTGCTCCAACTTGACCCGTTCACGCAGTTCCTCATTTGGGCGAATACCCCGGGCGTTGTGGGGATCCTGCTCCTGCAGGCGCTCACCGGCGTCGGCGTGGTGGTCTTCTTTGCACGGCGCAGGGACCACGGGTTGCGCTGGTACGTGATCCCCTCCGCTGTGGTTGCCAGCCTGATCATGTGTGTGGTGGCTTACCTGATGCTGGACAACGCGGAGTTGATCACCGGCCTGCCTGACGGTGACCCCATCAACACCATCCTTCTTGTCACCACCCCGCTGGTCTGCGTTGCCGGAATGACCCTGGCGTTGGTGTTGCGGCGCGTCAATCCGGCCGCCTATCACCGGATCGGCCACGCAGATTGTTGAGCATAGTCTTGAGGGATGCAGACTCCGGAGAAAACCAGCCGAATGGGGCGGCCGCTCAGCCCCAGGCTTTCGCGCAAGGCAATTGGACGTGCAGCGCTGGAGATGTTCGAGAAGGAGGAAGGACTCTCAATTCCGCGCCTCGCAGAGCGGCTCGGCGTCCGGCAGTCCTCGTTCTACAAACACGTCACCGGCCGCCAGGAAATCATCGAACTTGCCCGGGGATCTTTGGTGGAGAAAGTCCGGATTCCCGATCCGCCGGCCGGCGACCTGGACGCCGCTGTCCGCCAGATTTTCGAGGCGCTCAGGATTGCCTACAGCCAGGTACCTGCGCTTCTCCCACAACTGCTCGCCCAGCCGGTCTCGCATCCGGCGGCACTCGCCCTCTACAACCGGTTTGCAGAGACATTCATCCGTGCAGGCGTGCCGGACCACCTTGTTGTCCCCACCATCGAGACCCTGGACAGCGCAGCCATCGGCGCGAGCCTCGACGCCCTCGCCATGGAGTCCGCCTGGAGCATCGCGGAGGAAGACCGCTCGACGTACCCCCATCTTTCCGCGGCGCAGCAAGCCGTGGCAACAAACCAAGTGGACCGCTTCGCGTTCCTCGCCGACGTCCTGTCGGCCGGACTGCGGGCGGCCATCGACCGCGACTCCTGAGTTTTCCAGGGGTCGCAGAATCCAGCCAACCCCACAGGAGCCAGTCTTGAACCCCCCTCATCCCATCGACGCCGTCATCCTTTCGTCCAGCATCCTGTATGGCAAAAAGCTCCAGGAAGTGAGCGGATTCGTGGCCATCGCGGAAGGGCGGATCGCCGCCGTCGGACCTACCTGGGACGCCCCGGACTGGATCGCGCGCGCCGGGCGCGTGATCGATGTCGGGGAGGCCACCGTCACCCCGGGGCTGGTCGACGCGCACATTCACCCTGTCCTGGGTGCCAGCGTGGCCCGGGGCCTTGACCTAAGCGGCGTCACGGATCTGGAAGCCGTCCGTGGTGCGCTGGCGGACTACGCCGCAGCAACACCGCACATCGCCGGAAAGGACTGGCTGTTTGCCTGGGGGCTCGATCCTGTTGTCTTCCGCGACGGCGACTCCAGCAACAGCCTTTTCCGGGGCATCCTGGATCAGGAGCTGGTGTTCATCACCCTGTTCGACGCGCACGCCGCGTTGGTTTCCGACGCGGGGATCCAGCTCGCCGGTGTGACGGGGCAGGAGCGGCTGGACAGTTCCGGGTACGTCGGGGTGGACTCAGACGGCAAACCTAACGGCATGCTGTACGAAATGGCTGCCATGGACCTGGTTCGTGCCATCCTCCCGGAGCTGTCCTTCGAACAGCGCGTGGAGGAGTTGGACCGGCTCCTGCGCTCCATGGCCGAATCCGGCCTGGTGGCAGGGCAGATGCTTGATTTCGCCCATGCCGATTCCCTAGACCTGCTCGAGGCGCTGGAAGAACGGGGTGAGCTCGCCATCCGGCTGCGGGTCTCGCCGTGGATCATGCCCGGAGCCACCCAACAGGACCTTGACGCCATGCTGGCACTGCAGGGCCGGAGGGGGCGGCGGTGGCATGTTCACGGCATCAAGCTCATGATGGACGGCACCATCGACAATGGCACGGCGTGGCTGTTCGACGCCGACACCCACGGCGAGTCCCTGGATCCGCTGTGGCGGCGGCCCGGTGACCTTGCTGCAGTCATGCGGTTCTTCCATGAAAACGGCATCCCCACGGCGACACATGCCATCGGGGACAAGGCTGTTGCCTTCGTTGCCCAGGCCATCGGAGCACTGGTTCCGAACGGCACGGTGCACCGGATCGAGCACGTCGAATCCATTCCCGACTCCGTCCTTAAAGAGATTGTCGACGCCGGAGCCACCACAAGCCTGCAACCCACCCACTGCACGTTGTACAGCCGCGCGGACCACAGCGACAACTGGTCGCGCAGGCTGGGTACGGAACGCGCCAACCTTGCCTGGCGGACCCGCGACCTCCGCGACGCCGGAGCCGTGGTTGCCCTCGGTTCGGACTGGCCCATCGCGCCGTTTGATCCCCGCGGGATCATTGCCGCCGCGCAGACCCGGCGGCCGGCAGGCCGGCCCGACGTCGAACCCGTCCAGCCGCAGCAGGCACTCTCCGCCCGGGCTGCCCTGGAAGGCTACACAAGCCAGTACTGGCAGTCGGTGGGCGAGGATGGAGGCGAGCTGGCCGTGGGCGCCCGGGCCGATCTGACTGTTTTTGGCAGCAACCCGCTGACAACCGCGCCGGACGAGTTTGCACACGCCCCCGTCGTCCTCACCATGGTGGACGGTGAAGTGGTGGTGGACATGCAGGTGGCTGCGGCCGGAGCAGGTTCCGCAGCCTGACTGGGCTCTGCACCCGGCGGGCGGCCTCGTGCTGCCTCCCGGGTGTCAGGTGAGAGCTGTGCTGATAGCCTCGAACATCGCTGCTGCCGCGGGACCCGCGAACGGATCAACAGGCAGCGGCGTCGAGGAGAACTTAACCCCCACCACTCCCGATCTCCGGCTGATATAGACCATTTGCCCATGGATCCCCAGACAGTAGGCCGTGTCCCAGTCATTGGAGAGGAACCAGAACTGGCTGCGGTACTTCCCGCCCGGCATAGCTCCTGATTCCTTGGCAGCCGCGAATGCCTCTGCGGAGTCCGGCCCGCCGGCGAATATGTCGTCAACCCACGCGGCTTCCAGGATTCGTTGGCCACCCAGCGAGACTCCGCCATCACGAATCATCGCTCCGAAACGAGCCATGTCTTCCAGCGTGGCGCAGATACCGCCGTCGAACATTCCGGTGCCCGTGGCGTCGACAGTGATGTAGGCCCCATAGCGGGCGCCGAGCCGTGACCAGAGGAGATCCGAGGCAAGATCGGCAAAAGTCCGGCCGCTGGCTGCCTCGCACAGCCAACCCAGGACATCGGTTTCGCAACTACGGTAGGCAAAAGCACCGCCGTGTTCACGTTCCTGCTGCAAGCCCACAAGGAACTGCTTCAGCGTGGCCGCATCGCCGGGTGCGCGGGGTGCCCAGCCCACAGCCCTATCCAGCTGCCGCACTTCGGACGCCTGGTCCAGATACTCCTCGGAGAACCTGATGCCGCTGCGCATATCCAGTACGTCCCGGATAGTCGCACCCCGGTAACCGCTGGCCGCCAGTTCGGGGATGTAATGATCCAGCCGCTCGGAAGTATCCACCTTTCCCTGTCCCGCCAGGACACCGACCACCGTGGATATCACCGACTTGCTCACCGACATCAGCAGGTGTCTCGTGCCGGGGCTCATCCCACCGAAATACTCCTGGGCGAGAACCTCGTTGCCACGCAGGACCATCCACGCATCGGTACTGGTGGTGGCCAGGACCTCTGCAACGGTGCTGACCGAGCCATCCGGGAGGTCCACCTTCAAACCACGGAAATCTCTAGGGTTTTCCAGCAGCTCAGAAGCGGGGGAGCCCGTGGCCTCGATGGGGGCAATCGGAAACAGATCGTCCATGTGCTGGAACGACCACCGCAGACTGTCCGGCTCCTGCCAGTTCCGGGCAGTGACACCACTCTGCTTGGAGATTCTCTTTCCCATGCTTGTCCTTCAATAGTTCGGGCGATGTAGTTCAGGCCGCAACGACGTCGGCGCGGTGCGAACCAGGGGACTATCTAGAAAGCGAATGCCATTCACTTAAAGAATATGCGCACGAGCTTCCTTGTGTCATTAGTTAGACGCCCAGATCCAAACTCCCAGTCACCGGACGTAAACTGACCTTCGCATCACGTCCTATGAGCCTTCGGGCCAGTGTCCTGGACCAGGAGCCGCGCATGCTCTGGAAACTGCTAGTTGAATACCTTCGGCCGCACCGGAAGCTGCTGGCCGCCGTCGTGGTTTTCCAGCTGGCGCAGTCCATCGCGTCCCTGTACCTGCCCACCCTGAACGCGGACATCATCGACGAGGGCGTGGCCAAGGCGAACATCGGCTACATCCTGAGCCTGGGCGGGGTGATGCTGGCGATCACCCTGCTGCAGATCGTGTGCGCGGTGATCGCGGTCTACTTCGCGGCGAAGGCGGCCATGGGCGTGGGCCGGGACCTCAGGGCAGCCGTGTTCAAAAGGGTGGGGGAGTTCTCAGAGCAGGAGGTCACCAGGTTCGGTGCGCCCAGCCTCATCACCAGGTCCACCAACGACGTCCAGCAGGTCCAACAGCTGGTCCTCATGTCCGCCACCATGCTGGTCACCGCGCCCATGCTCAGCATCGGCGGGGTGGTCATGGCCGTGCGGCAGGACGTGCAGCTGTCCTGGCTGATCGCCGTCGCCGTCCCGGTGCTGCTGATCGCCGTCGGCCTGATCACCGTCCGGATGGTGCCGCTGTTCCGGAAGATGCAGAAGCGGATCGACACCGTGAACCGCGTCCTCCGCGAACAGCTCACCGGCATCCGCGTGGTCCGCGCCTTCGTCCGCGAGGACATCGAAACGGAACGCTTCGCCCGTGCCAACGAGGACGTCACGGACACAGCCCTCCGCGCCGGCCGGCTGATGGCGCTCGCCTTCCCGATGGTGATGCTCGTGCTGAACGTCTCCAGCGTGGCCGTCATCTGGTTCGGCTCGTTCCGGATCCAGGACGGCTCCATGCAGGTAGGCACGCTCATCGCGTTCCTGAGCTACCTGCTGCAGATCCTGATGTCCGTCATGATGGCCACGTTCATGGCGGTGATGATCCCGCGCGCCGCCGTGTCCGGGGACCGGATCGGGGAGGTGCTGCGGACGGAGTCAAGCGTCCGGCCGCCAAGGAGGCCCGTGAGCAGTGCTATGTCTCCCAACGGGCGGCGCCGCGGCGAGCTGGAAATGCGCGACGTCGGATTCGCCTACCCGGGTGCAGACCAGCCCGTCCTCTCCGAGATCAGCTTCACCGCCAGGGCAGGGCAGACGACGGCGATCATCGGCAGCACCGGCGCCGGCAAAACCACCCTGGTGAACCTCATGCCCCGGCTGTTCGACGCGACCACCGGCTCGGTGCGGATGGACGGCGTGGACGTCCGCGAGCTGCACCCGGACCTGCTCTGGGGGCACATCGGCCTGGTCCCGCAGCGCCCCTACCTGTTCAGCGGCACCGTGCGCAGCAACCTGCTCTACGGCAAGCCGGACGCCACGGAGGACGAGCTCTGGGAAGCGCTCCGCATCGCCCAGGCCCGGGACTTCGTGGAGCGGATGGAGGAAGGCCTGGACGCGCCCATCAGCCAGGGCGGCACCAACGTCTCCGGCGGGCAGCGGCAACGGCTGGCCATCGCCCGGGCCCTGGTGAAACGGCCCGAGCTGTACATCTTCGACGACTCGTTCTCCTCGCTGGACACCGGCACCGACGCCCGGCTCCGCCAGGCGCTCAAGCGCAGCACCGCCGGCGCCACGCTGGTGATCATCGCCCAGCGCGTCTCCAGCATCGTAGACGCGGACCAGATTTTAGTGCTCGACGACGGCAGGATCGTGGGGCGCGGAACGCACAGTGAGCTGCTGGAGACGTCCGAGACGTACCGCGAAATCGTCTCCTCCCAGCTGGCGGCGGAGGAGACGGTATGAGCCCGCGCCCCTCATCTGGAACCAGCGCCGGAACCGCACCGGCCGCCAAAACCGGAAGCGCCGACGTCGTACGCATTCCCCGTCCGGCAGGCGGACCGGGGAGGGGCGGACCCTTCGCGGGGATGAACGTCCCGGCGGAGAAGGCGATGAACTTCTGGCCGTCCGCCAAACGGCTGCTGGGGAAGCTGCGGCCGGAGCGGGCGTGGCTGCTGCTGGTGTTCGTGACGGCGGTGGCCGGGGTGGCGCTCTCGGTGATCGGGCCGCGGCTGCTGGGGGAGGGCACCAACCTGATTTTCGCCGGGGTGGTGTCCCGGGACCTGCCGGCCGGGACCACCAAGGAGCAGGTGATTGCGCAGCTGCGGGCGGCGGGGGAGAACCAGCAGGCGGACATGCTGACGCCCATGGCGCTGACGCCGGGGCAGGGGATCGACTTCGCCGCGCTGGGGAACGTGCTGACGTGGGCGCTGGTGCTGTATGTGCTGTCGTCGGCGTTTATGTGGGTGCAGGCGTATGTGCTGAACGGCGTGGTGCAGCGGACCGTGTTCGGGCTGCGCGCGGAGATCGAGGCGAAGATCCACCGGCTGCCGCTGCGGTATTTCGACTCCATCCAGCGCGGTGAACTGCTGAGCCGGGTAACCAACGACGTGGACAACATCTCCCAAAGCCTGCAGCAGACCATCAGCCAGGCGGTCACGTCGGTGCTGACGGTGCTGGGCGTGCTGGTGATGATGTTCATCCTCTCGCCCACGCTGGCGCTGATCGCGCTGGTGACCATTCCGCTGACGCTGGGGATCACGGCGCTGATTGCCAAGCGCTCGCAGAAGCTGTTTGTGGCGCAGTGGAAGAACACGGGAGAGCTGAACGGGCAGATCGAGGAGACCTACACCGGGCATGCGCTGGTGAAGGTGTTCGGCCGGCAGCGCGAGGTGGAGGAGCGGTTCCGGCAGAAGAACGCGGAGCTGTATGAGGCGAGCTTCGGGGCGCAGTTCATTTCCGGGCTCATCATGCCGGCCATGACGTTCATCGGGAACCTGGTGTACGTGGGGATCGCCGTGGTGGGCGGGGTGCAGGTGGCGTCCGGAACCATGCAGCTGGGCGACGTGCAGGCGTTCATCCAGTACTCGCGGCAGTTCACCATGCCGCTGGCGCAGCTGGGGTCCATGGCCAACGTGCTGCAGTCCGGGGTGGCGTCCGCCGAGCGGGTGTTCTCGTTGCTGGATGAGGAGGAGGAGTCTGTTGAACCGGCGCCTTCAACTGGTCCGGTGTTTGGGCGGGGGCGGCTGGTGTTCGAGGACGTTTCCTTCTCCTACTCACCGGACAAGCCGCTGATCTCCGGGCTTTCACTGGTGGCGGAGCCGGGGCAGACGGTCGCGATTGTGGGGCCCACCGGGGCTGGCAAGACGACGCTGGTGAACCTGATGATGCGGTTCTACGAGCTGGACGCGGGGCGGATCACGCTCGACGGCGTTGACGTCACCTCGGTGCCGCGGCGCGAGCTGCGCTCGCGGCTGGGGATGGTGCTGCAGGATACGTGGCTGTTCGGCGGGACGATCAGGGACAACATTGCGTACGGGCGGCCTTCTGCTTCGGAAGACGAGATCCTGGAGGCGGCGCGGGCGACGTATGTGGACCGGTTCGTGCGGTCGCTGCCTGACGGGTACGACACGGTGCTGGACGACGAGGGCGCCAACGTGTCCATGGGGGAGAAGCAGTTGCTGACGATTGCGCGGGCTTTCCTGGCCCGGCCTTCGGTACTGATCCTGGATGAGGCGACGTCTTCAGTGGATACCCGGACCGAGGTGCTGGTGCAGAAGGCGATGAGCGCGCTGCGGTCCGACCGGACTTCTTTCGTGATCGCGCACCGGCTGTCCACGATCCGCGACGCCGACCTCATCCTGGTGATGGAGGCCGGCCAGATCGTGGAGCAGGGGACGCACGCGTCGCTGTTGGCCGCGGGCGGGGCTTACGCGCGGCTGTATGAAGCCCAGTTCGCTGCGCCGGTGGCGGAAGTCTGACCTGTTAACCAGGCCGTGTGTTACATCCTGTCAAAAGAACGTTAAGTTGAAATCTAAGACCTTCGCGAAGATGCGCCCAGAAATCGCCGTTTTGATCCTATTCTGACGGCGCTGCGGGGGACGACTGACGTCAGGTTGGGGTGTACCTCAATTCACAGGTTCCTCGGGGTCTACCAAGGCCCGGTTCGAATGGTTAGGGCTGTCCCTATGGCTATTGGGAGTTGTTCGCGTTCACGCGGTCAGGCAGGACGCGCCGCCGAGCAGGCAGCCCGGCGGCGTTTCTTCCCGTTTGTAGACAGCGTTACATGTCAGCAGAACACTGCAACGGGTGCGCCGAAGAGGGTTTCGTCTGGCTCGATGCCAAGTCCGGGACCTTGCGGGAGACGGATGTGGCCGTCTTCGACGGTGATGCCGCCGCGTGGGTCGTAGTGGCCTTCGATGTAGGGCTGTGCAATCCAGGTGCCCTCGTTGAGTGCTGGGCGCACGGTGGATCCGAGGTGCGCGCAGGCTGCGGCGATGATGTCTCCGCCCCACGAGTCGTCGGTGGTGTGCGGTGTGGAGTAGGCGTCGCATACATCGCGAACGACTGACATGGGGTGCAGGCCGCCGAGACGTGTAATTTTCAGTCCAAGTCCGTCGCAATCGCGCTTCGCGACCGCTCCGACCGTTTTGACGAGGTCCGTGGTGATCTCGTCGAAGTAGATTGCGTGGTTCACGCGCTCACGCACCGCGAGTACCTCTTCCAGTGTGTTGCAGGGCTGTTCGATGATGAAGGGGATGTCAGGGCACTCCCGGCTGAGCCGCAACGTGTCGCGCACCGTGAGGGCGCGATTCGCGTCCGCGGCAAGGCTGACTCCGCGATTCCCCACACGTTCCCAGACCTTGCGGATCGTCTCGATGTCGAGGTCGACGGGGCGGCCCCCTACTTTGAGCTGCAGTCGAGGGTAGCCCTCGGCTACTCTTTCGGCGGCGCGGTGTGCGACGACGTTTGGTTCGTCGACGGCCAGCGCGTAGTAGGACGGGATTCGTTCGGTTTCCGCGCCGCCGAGCAGGTCGGCGACACGCACGCCGTAGTGCTTGCCGGTCACGTCGTGCGCTGCGATGTCGATCGCGGCCTTGGCGTAGCGGTGCCCGTTGAGCAGTTCGTCCATGCGGCGGTGGAGGCGGACGATGTTCGTCGGATCCTGGCCGATGAGTCCTTGCGCCATCTCGGAAAGTGCGGCGCGGTTCCCCGCAGCGTGGTGCTGCTCGTATACCGAGCCCACGGGGCAAGCCTCGCCCCACCCGGCCAAGCCGGTGTCGGTGGTCATACGGACCAGGGTGGTGTCGAGCGAGAAGATCTCGCCGTGCGACATGCGGTATGGGCCGTTGCGCACCGGAAGGTCATGGGCGTAGATCGCGATCTCTGTGATTTTCATGTGGGTCCTGACTTCTTGGTCTTCATTTCTTTCTTGTGGCGGGCTTCTAAAACTCGACGGGCGGTGGCACGAGCACGAGCTTGCCGGGGAATTTCTTGACGATGAAGTGGCGCGGTGTATTTCGGCCAGCGGGTAGGTTTGCGAAACGAGGGGCTGGATCTGACCGTTGTTGATGTAGCGCACGAGGTTCTCGAAGACTTCGTCCTCTTGGAAGGTGCAGCCGAACAGCGAGAGATCGTGGAGGTAGATGGTCGCAGGTCGATTTCCGAGAGCGCACCGCAGATGGCGGCCGTGGAGGTGACACGGGGCGCGGCTGCCTGCCGCTCCCTGGGGTTTGCCTCCTGCCGGTCAGAGGTCGACGAACCGTCAGTTGGCGTCTGCGAACCAGCTGTCGGCGGCCTTGCGGTTGTCGGGGTTCTCGAGCCACTTCTTGGCCCCGTCCACCGGGTTGTTTGGGGTCTGGCTGACGTCCGCCATTAGAGTCGAGAACTGTTCGTCAGTTAATTTCATGTTGGACATCCACTTCACGACTTGCGGGTTTTTTGAAGCGAACTTCTTTGAGAACGTGACGTATGAACTGTCCGGCTTTGGCCAAGCGCCAAGATCATCCTCAAGAACCTTGATTGGCATTGAGGCGAAGGCCCAATGCGGTTGCCATAAGGTGGCTACGACCGGCTTGCCTGTCGCTGCTGCATCCTTGAGGACTGCCAGGGTTGCGGGAGTGCTTCCCGCGACAATCTTGAGCTTGTCCGTCGCTTCATACTTCTTGAGCACGTCGGGGAGAATTCTCATCTCGCCTGAACCAGCTTCGATGCCAACCACCTTCGAGCCGTACTTCGCAGCGTTGTTCACGACTTCGCTGATCGTGTTCTCCGGCATCGATTTCGGGGCGACAAGGACGAGGCGGTCGTTGTCATAGAAGGGCTTTTCCGGGATGACGAGCTTGTCTTTGTACTTGTCCACATACGTGCCGTGGGCTGAGGGCAGCCACGCGTCAACAAAACCGTCGATGTCTCCGCGGGCAACGCCGGCGTATCCGACGGCCAGGTCTGCCTGCTTGGTCTGGAGCGTGTAGCCGTGCTCCGCGAGCAGTTCCTGCCAGAGTCCGTTGAGTGCCACGACGTCGTCGTAACCGGGCACCGTGAACAAAGTGACGGTCTTGTCACTGGACTCGGAATTGGTCGCCGGGGTGGTGGCTCCGGAGCAGGCGCTGACGCCGGCAACGAGAACGGCGCAGGCCAAGAAGGCGCCAATCTTCTTCTTAATCAAGGGCAGTGTCCAATTGTCTAGGGCTTGGGGCTGGGAAGGCGGTGGCGCAACTGGCTGCGGCGTGCACCTTTGGCGCCTAACCAGCTGTTCCTTTTTTGAACGATGCGTTCGAAGCTATGTCATAGATCACATGAAGTCAAGCAAACGGTTTACCGTTGACAGAAACGCCGCGAGGTCATAGTTTGAACCTCGCGTTCATTATTGAGCATTCGCGGCGGTTCCTCCGCCAACACCGCAAGTAGGAGCAAAGGAGTTCCGTGAGCACTAAGACGGAAGCAGGCGTGGGCCCTATGGCGGCCGACAAGGATTCACTGCCCGAGACGATGGCGGCTGTGCTGCTTACCGGGCACGGCGGCCTGGAGAAGCTCGATTACCGCACAGACGTCCCCGTCCCCGCCCCTGGTGAGGGCGAGGTTCTCATCCAGATCGCTGCGGCCGGGATCAACAACACCGACATCAACACCCGGATTGGCTGGTATTCGAAAGCTGTCGAGTCAGGAACCGCCGACGGTGGGACTGCTGGTTTCGCTGACATCACCGATTCCGACGCCGCTTGGTCGGGTGAGGCCCTGACCTTCCCCCGGATCCAGGGCGCCGACGTGGCCGGGCGCATTGTCGCCGTCGGCGACGGTGTCTCCCAGGAGCGGATCGGCGAGCGGGTGCTGGTGCGGAACATGCTGCGGTCTTACGTCGGTTACCGCCCTTACGAGTGCTGGACGTTTGGCAGTGAGTGCGACGGCGGATTCGCCCAGTTCGCTGTCGCCCCATCCCGCGAAACCTACGGGGTGAATTCGGACTGGAACGATACGGATCTTGCTGCCATCCCCTGCGCCTACTCCACCGCGGAAAACATGCTCCACCGCGCAGGTGTTGGTGCCGAACGCGTTCTGGTCACAGGAGCATCCGGCGGAGTAGGACTCGCCGCTGTCCAACTGGCCAAGCGCCGCGGCGCCACCGTGACCGCTGTCTGCTCCCCATCCAAAGCCGACCAGGTCCGGGCCGAAGGCGCCGACCGCACCATTGACCGCGGAACAGACCTCGTGGCTGAGCTGGGAAGAAACTCCTTCGACGTCGTCGTCGACATTGTCGGCGGCCCCCAGGCCGGTCAATTACTCGAGCTGCTGCGACCGGGCGGCCGGTATGCAATCGCCGGCGCGATCTCCGGCCCCTTGGCCCAGATCGACCTGCGCACCATCTACCTCAAAGACCTGAGCCTGCTTGGCTGCACCTTCCAGGACGACGAGGTCTTCGAGAATCTCATCAGCTACATCGAGGCCAACGAGATCCGCCCAGTGGTCTCCAAGACCTATCCCTTGGCCGACATCGCCCAGGCCCAGGAAGACTTCCTGTCCAAGAAACACACGGGCAAGCTCGTCCTCATCTCACCGGCCGCTACCTTCGCGAACCCGGCAAACCACAAGAAGACGGAAATCTGACCATGAAAATCGAGCGCATTGAACTTTTCCAGGTAGACCTGCCCTACTCGGGAGGCACCTATCACCTGTCCGGAGGCCGTACCTACGAATCCTTCGACGCCTCCATCGTCAAGATCACGACCGACGACGGAACAACAGGCTGGGGCGAAAGCACACCGTTCGGTGCCACCTACATCGCTGCCCACGCGCTGGGCACACGGGCGGGCATCACAGAGCTCGCACCCGCCCTCTTGGGACGCGATCCCCGCCGGGTGGACCGGAACTTTGACCTGATGGACGCCACGCTGGTTGGCCACAACCACGCAAAAACACCGCTGGACATCGCCTGCTGGGACATCTTCGGCAAGTCGGTCAGCCTGCCCGTTTACGAACTGCTGGGCGGCGGAACGGGAACGCCCATGGCCGTGATCTCCTCCATCCATGCCGGGGATTCCGAAGAGATGCGCCAGAGAGTGGCTGCTCACCGCGCCCGTGGCTACCGCGGCCACTCCATCAAGATCGGCACGCCTGACAGCGAAGGCGGACCGGCCCTCGACGCCGAGCGCATCACCGCCTGCCTCGCTGACCGGCAGCCGGGGGAGTTCTTCCTCGTTGACGCCAACGGGGGCATGACGCCCGAATCCGCCATGCGGATGGTGGCACTGCTGCCCTCCGGACTCGACTTCGTTATCGAAGCGCCTTGCGCCACCTGGCGCGAAACCATGTCTCTGCGGCAGCGTTGCCCTTACCCGATTATCCTCGACGAACTCGCGCAGCAGGACAGCGACCTCGCATGGGCCATCGCCCACGATGTCGCAGACGGGTTCGGGCTGAAAATCTCCAAGGCTGGCGGACTCACTCCGGGAAGGCGCCAGCGCGACATCGCGCGAGCGGCCGGGCTGACCGTCAGTGTCCAGGACACCGTCGGATCGGCCATCGCGTTCGCGGCCATCACCCAGCTGGGTGCCACCGTTCCCGAAAAGCTGCTCCGCTGCGTCCTCAACTGCGACGACATGGTCACCCTCAAGACCGCGAAATTTGATGCCATCCACCGCGACGGGGGAATCCTCCCCCCGGAGGCCCCGGGACTCGGCATCGAAGTCGACGAAGCCGTGCTCGGCGACCCTGTCGCGGTGTGGGGGAACTGAGCGAACCAACCTGTCCAGGGCCGTTTCCCGCTTCCGCCCGGAAGAGGGAAACGGCCCTGACATTCAACACCGTCAAAAATGCGACACAACAGGGGGGAGACCAGATGGCTGTACTGGCTGACATGAGCGGATGGATTGGAGCACTGACCGTATTGGCCGGTTACGCAGCCTTCTCACTGGGCTGGATCACCAATGGACCGCTATTCCATATATCGAACCTGATTGGATCAGCCGGCCTCATCATTAACGGGTACCACAACGAAGCCTGGCCCTTCGTCGTCCTCAACACGGTGTGGCCCGCTATCGCCATCACTGTACTGATGCGCCTGTTGCGATCCAAGCTTGCTGCACCGAAGGCAGTCAGCGGTACCCGGCTAAACTGAGGTGATTTCAGGAGAGGTGGAAATAATGGTTGTGGCGCGACGCATCGCCAGGGCGGAAGCGCTGAGCAAACAGGTTGTGGCCGCACTGAGGGCGGACATCCTGACAGGTGACCTTCCTCCCGGAGCTCTGCTGGTAGAAGCCACGCTTGCGGAGTCCTTCGAAGTAAGCCGCGGCCCCGTCCGGGATGCTCTGCGCACGTTATCCAGTGAAGGCCTTATCGAGTCCTCCGGCCGGAGCTACCGGGTTGTTGGGCTGGACGAGAAAGACCTCCACGACCTCTTTGAGCTACGTGAATTGCTTGAGGTAGCAGCCGCACAGCAATGCGCTGTAACCGACCCCGGTAGTTTCCGGCAGGCAGCGGAAGGGGCGTTGGCAGATATGCGGAACGCCGCAGAAACTGGCGACACTGATGCCTTCGCACGTGCTGATGTCGCTTTTCACTCAGCCTTCTTCGCCTCATGCGGCAACCGTCGCCTCTTGGCGGTCTGGGAACAGCATGTCCCTACTTTCGCAGAATTATTCCGCCTCACCACAGCATTGGACGATCCCCTGACGCGGTCCGTGGAATGGCATCAGCAAATGCTCAACATCGTCCTTTCGGGGGATCCAGATGCCATCGCAGCCGAAGTCCACAAGCTTGTAGTGGGCGGCGAGCAACAAATTGTTGCCGCCCAGCGGCAGCTAGTGGAACAACGAAGAGCCTGACACGTACCACGAACAATAAGCGATGGGTCTCTAGCCCGCCTCACGTGCGAAAACACGATCGCATAGCAGCCAAGCACAAGACCGTTCCTGTCTGACCTGCCGAAATGCCGAGTTCCGCCATGCACAGGAGTTCTCCTGACGGACACTCTGCCTCTGCCGGGCAAACCCGTACTTGCTGCTCACGCGGCTCGGAACTCGCGGTAACTTTGATCCGTCCATGGCGGGGGTCAATTCGGGTTGTCCACGGCTGGGATCGGGAGCCGTTGGGGTAGCTCCCTGGTAGCAGTAGCGGTGGATAACCTATGCGAATTGTCCCCGGCGGTGGTCGGGCGGACCTTCTCGTTGTTCCGAGCGCCAGGCAAGAAGTCGTGTGTCAGTTTTAGGTGTGCTACAACTGGAATTCCCCGCCCGGGTGCGAGATTCTCTCGACTTTCTGACTCGCGTCCGGCTAAACAGGCCGTGTTCGACCTCGCATATTTTGACCAGGCCTGGTCCAACGGCGGCGTTTAGTCAGTAGGCACGAATAGTTCGAAATCGTTCGGCGCAGGAAGCTTAGTCTTCGAGTTGCAAGGCCAACCAGTGCGTCGAGAATGGAAGCGTCACGCTGGTTCCGGTGCCGATGGTGGGGTGGTGGCAAGGTTGTAAAGAATGGAAACCACCACGGGTTGGACGGTTTTGCAGGGCGAGGTCGAAGGCGCGGTGGGCGACCACCGTGGCGTTGCCGGGTCCGGCTAGCAAGTAAGGACTCCGACCGCTTCCGCGGCTTTGGCCCGGTCCATGTCGAAGGGCCGAAGGCCCGTGGACGGAGCGTCGCCCACCACCAGGACCAACGGAATGCGGGCCATGCGTGCTTCAGCGATTATGGCGTAGGCGTTGGTGAAACCGGCGGGCTTCCGCAGCATCTAAAAATACTTTGTCATTGCTTACAGTCCGGCCTGCTTGATCATTTCTGTGAGCCAGGGACGGTGTTCACGATGGAAAGTTAAGGCCTCGGGCAGCCCCTGCACGGAGGGTTCGGATGCCTTGATATCGATGGTGATCCGGCCTCCGGCCATTGGCGCGTTGGTGATGTGGAGGTCACCGTAAGATTCCGGGAGTGCCGGATCCATCCAGAAGCCGCCGCGGGAAATATGGGCGTCGTACTGCATCAGGCTCGTTATGAGCATGATCGGTGTGGTCGCTGCCCAGGCCTGTGGGGAGCAGGCGGTGGGATACGGTACGGGCTCGGGGACCTGGTCACGGCTGAAGCCACAGAATAGTTCCGGGAGGCGGCCGTCAGTGTAGTCGGCCGCCTCAAACAGGGCGGTGGCGATCCGCTGTGCCTCATCCACGAAGCCGTAGCGCATCAGGCCGGCCGCGATGATGGCGTTGTCGTGCGGCCAGACTGAGCCGTTATGGTAGCTGGCCGGGTTGTAGGCCCCCATGTCGCTGGCGAGGGTCCGTACGCCCCAGCCGCTGAACATCTCGGGGGACATCAGCCGTTCTGCTACCTGCGGTACCTTGTCCTCGTCCACAATGCCATGCCACAGGCACTGCCCCATGTTGGACGCGCACGCGTCGACCTGCCGTTTGTCCCCGTCGAGCGCGATGGCGAAGTAGCCGCGGTCAGGCATCCAGAACTCTTGGTTGAACCTCTCCTTCAACTGTGCTGCTTCTCCGGTGAGCTGGGCCGCCAAAGCCTCGTCACCGGCGTCGTACGCCATCCATGCCCGGGACACAAAAGCGGTGTAGGCCAGCGCCTGAGCTTCGCAGAGTGCGATAGGGGGCTGGGCAAGCCGGCCGTCTGCGAAGTTGATGCCGTCCCAGGAGTCCTTCCAACCTTGGTTGATGAGACCAGAATCGTTGAGGCGCTTGTATTCTACGAACCCGTCGCCGTCCTTGTCCCCGTATTTCCGGATCCAGTCCAGTGCACGGTCGGCGTGGGGCAGCAGCGCGGCGATGATGTCCTTGGCAAAGCCCCAGCGGCTGACTGAGGCCACGGCCATCACAAATTGTGGCGTGGCGTCTACGCTGCCGTAGTAAGCGGATTTTCCGCCCAGGGCTAGGCCGCCGGAGACGCCTAGCCTGACCTCGTGCAGGATTTTTCCCGGCTCCTCTTCGCTCATCGGATCCACCACGCTCCCTTGGCGGTCGGCCAGGGTCTGCAACGTGCCAAGTGCCAAGGAAGGGTCAACGGGCAGTGCCATTTCCGATGCCCACAGCGCGTCCCGGCCGAAAAGGGTCATGAACCAGGGCGCCCCGGCAGCCACCACGATCCGTTCCGGATGGGCAGGATCCTCGATACGAAGCGCGCCCAAGTCATCGTAGCTGCGCCGCAGGGTCCGTTCGATGGAAGGGTTCCCGATGTGCAGTTTGGGAATTTTTGCTACCCATTCCTGGCGTCGGCGGTCGCTGGGTGATAGCTCACCCCGCGCCGGACGGACGAACGACGCCGGTCCCGCGCCGTCGGTGGTCGGCACCACGGTCAGAAGGGTGGTCCACTCTCCATGCGGTGGGATGACCACCCGGTACGTCAGGCCCTCGGTAGTTATGTCGGCACCGCCGGCGTTGACGACGACGCCCTTCCGGAAGTCCTGCCAGACACCCCTGATGGACAGGGAGTCGCCCTCCGGGTGGCGGGATTGTGCCCAGTGCCGCTCGACCCGCGCCTCTTTCACTTCAAAAAGATCAGCGAAGTCCGATTCAACGCTGAGTGAGACCCTGCATGCAGCCGGGACCGAGGAGTAGTTCCGGATGGTGATCTCCTCACGGATCCCGGCACTCACCTCCCGCAGGCGTTCAACGATCATGGGGCTGTCCGCGTAGCCGTCGGAACGGGAAACACGGCCAATGAACAAGGCCCGGTAGGGTTCCTGCGTCGATGCAGTCAACGGCTCTAGGACCTGCCCGTTGACTGCCAGGTTCCAGCGGGACAGGATGCGGGTGTCCTCGTGGAAAACACCGTGCGGGTGTTCCGGATGAATGTCTCCATTCGCCGAGGAAATGCAAAAGGACGGCCCCTCCACCAAAGTGACCGTGCCAATCCCCACCGGCCCGGCAGCCGTGTCGGCATTCCATCCAGCCATCGCCGTCTCCTCCCGTGAAAGGTTCAATGCGGGGCGACGCTACATGCCTCTGAATCCAACGTCGATCGCAGCCTTACCCCGTGGAAAGACGCTACGCCTGTAGACCCTTGGACGGTAGGCGCTTCAGTTCGGCTGCTCGGGCTCCCATGTCAGCCAGTGGTTGGGCGAAGGTGGTGATGCCCGCGCAAGATGTTGAACCAGTCGCGGTCGCCGACGACGCCGTCGACCCGGCGGGCTGCCATCTCCTGCAGTGCTTCCTGCTCAGGCCCGGATGGCTGCCGGTAGTAGCGACGAAGAGGTGGTGACCTGCGGCGCGGAGTACGTCATACCGGGGACGATGAGCGACGCTCCTGGTCCAGCATTCGGGCAGTGCGCGGCGGTGGCGTCAGTGATGTAGCCAAAGGAGCGTGCTGCTTCAAGGACGCGGGTGCTTGCGTCACCGCCACGGCGCCTTCAAAGGCTATCCCGGTGCTGCCGGTTGTTTCCTGGGCGCGAGTTCAAATTTGCTCCAGAGTTCCGCGCCGCTTCCCTGCCTGGATGCCAACTAAGGTAACGCCGAGATTATTCAAACCTTGATCTTCGCTTTCAACTGCGGGACCTTTGGCGCGTTGCCCGTCAGGCGCTATGCAACCAAGTCGGGAATTTACTCTCCGTACATTAATGCGGTGAGGAAACTCCCAAGCCCTGGGCCAGAGGGAGATGGCACGTCTTCTCCCTCGGCTTTCGCCGGGTTAGGGTACTTAGCGCTGACATTTGTGGATGAATGCAGCCAACCCTCCCGTTGAACAGGCGTGGCTGTTGCGGACATTGCCCCGATATTCCAAGACATAGGGATAGAGGCGTGTAGTGGGCTGTCAGTGTCAGATGCGCCGGCCATGGTGCTGTGTGTTGTGCTCATCGCTACTTCTTTGCGCTGGTGACCGTCGAAGCTATTTTCCGGACAGTATCTGGGCAAGAACTCGATCCAGTTCTTCATCCAGGGGGGACGCGGCTTCATTGTCAGAAGACCATGATTGTCCCTGATCGAGGTAGATGCCTTCCCAGGGGGAGCACGTAATTTGCCCGGAAAAGCCAAGGTCGTGCGCTGGCGGGGACTGATGCAGCGAGCTTTCCCCAGCCTGCTTTCGATGGGTCCGAGTAATGGCGCTTGTCAGGGAGCGGTAGGTCAGAGACATCGTGTCTTCCTTTCGGGATTTGGCTCGGACAGCATCGTCGCGGCTTCCAATTTGTTCAGTATCTGAATGAGTTGTTCATTGAGTGAACAACACTAGTATGACATGCCTCACGTACGGAATCAAGGGGGATGCGCTCGGCATGGAGACCTCAACGACAGGGTCATCCTGATTGAAAACGGGCCGAAACGCAGGCAGCCGATTACTCTTGGCGGGGAGCGGGACGTGAGGCCGGAACTTGGCTTCTCGAGGCCGAAGTTCATGAAAGTGACGAGCCAAAATTTGACGATGTGGGCCGGACCACTCTACCTTGGTGTTCAAGTTATAAATGCATTGTTCATCATGTGAACGACCGGCAAACTGGAATGACTAAAGAGAATGTGTGTTCGACGTCCCCCTCGAGGCGTCCCCATGCCGCCAAGTCCCGTCGCGTCTCCTTGTTCCTCAAGCCAGCAAGGTCAGATCGTTCGCTTTGAAGACGCGGCAGGAATCTCGCGATCGTTTTGGTCCCTGAGTATCTGGCGGGAGTTGACATCGTGTTCGGTTGCAGGTGCAGAACCACTCGCGATGTCGATGTACGCTACCCGCCCAATAAGAAAGACGAAGATGTCCGATTACCCAAGTACACAACTCCCAGAGATGTCCGGAAGCACCCGCCGCCTGCGGACGGAAGACTGCATCATCGTCGACAAACGCGAGCTGCGTAAAGCGCAGATCGGCGCCGGCGTCGGCAACTTCATCGAGTGGTACGACATCGGGATCTACGGATACCTGACGCTTACCATGACCAGTGTCTTTACGGAGGGCATGGACCAAAGCACTGGTCTGCTGGTAACGCTCCTGGGGTTCGCGGTGTCGTTCATCGTTCGTCCATTGGGCGGCATGATTCTGGGACCTCTGGGTGACAGGATTGGTCGGCGCAAGGTTCTGTTCTTCACCATGGCACTCATGGCGTCGGCAACAACTCTCATCGGCCTGCTGCCAACCGCTGGGCAAGTAGGTTTGTGGGTGATTGTTCCGCTGTACCTCCTCAAAATGCTCCAGGGCTTCTCCACGGGCGGGGAGTACTCCGGCGCCGCGACGTACGTCGCTGAATTTTCCCCGGACCGCCATCGAGGCTTCTGGACGGCCCTGTTGAACACTGGCGCGCAGCTGGGCTTCGCAGCCGGGGCCGCCGTGGTTGCGGCCACCACGATCATCACTACCTCGCTATGGGGCGAGTCCGCGATGCTCGAGGGCGGTTGGCGCATCCCGTTCCTGCTCGCACTGCCCTTGGGCCTCGTTGCCATATCCCTGCGGAAACGTATCCCCGAGTCGCCCAGCTTTGAGGTGGCGCAGGAGAAGACGGAAACGAAAGACGTCAACTCGATCTTTGTCCGGCAGAACCTGCCGAAGATCATCAAACTGTACTGGCCTCAGATCCTGATCGGCATTGCCCTGATCGCCGCGGATGGAACGTCCTCTTACACCGTAACCAGTTACATGCCGACCTACCTGGAGTCACAGATTGGGATGGCCTCCGTCACGACCGCAATAGCGACAGTGGTGATCCTCCTCCTTCAGGCGCTCATAGTGCCGTTCGTGGCCAGGTGGTCGGACCGCATCGGACGCAAGCCCATATACCTGATAGCGACGCTTGGAAACCTCGTCCTGCTCGTGCCGGCGTTTGCGCTGATGCATCTCGGCGAAATGTGGTCGCTGTATCTCGCCCTGTTCATGGTTTCACTGCCCAGTGCGTTCTTCCTGGCCCTCACGGGTGCCGTTATGTCGGAGCTGTTCCCCACTGCCTCCCGCTACGGAAGTGTAGGTCTCACCCACAATGTGGCAATTTCCCTATTCGGTGGCACCACTCCCTTGGTGAGCCAGCTTCTCGTACAAGTCACCGGTAATTCCTACGCGCCGGCCTTCTACGTGATGTTCTTCTCCGCAGTGGCCCTCTTTGCCCTAACGAAGATGCGTGAATCGGCCTCGCGCCCCCTCCTGGGGTCGGTGCCGGTCGTTTCAACCAGGGAGGAAGCAGCCGCGCTGGTCAAGGACCAGGACACCAGCGATCACATCGACACCTCCACCATGCTTTTGGTTTCCGTTCCCGCAGTCAAGGAACCGTCCCATTCCAACTAGGCATCACCAGTTGGAATGGAAAGCCCAATTCACAAAGAGGTATTAACGGTCGATTCTCCCGGAACAGCAGGCGTGGAAGCCCGTGTTCCGGGAGAATTCGCGAGCCCCTGCAATAAGGGGAACATGCCCACACAAGCGGACGGCAGTTTTGTTGGACCGGCCGACTTGTTTCTAAGCCTGGGATTGACGGGGCAGCTTCTTGGACACACCCCCGGAATAAAATGAACACTGTGTTCGGAGCCACCAGCAGGGTGGCTCTTTTAGAAAGGAAAACGAGTCCGGCATGGTAGGCGCGAGCAGCTTGAGGGGCTCTCATCCGATGGCAGCGCGGCGTTGAATTCACAGACATCGCTTCCGGTGTGGGCAATGCAGCGCGTGGCGACAGTTCTCGAATTGGAGCACCGAAACCGGACACTCCGAATTGACGCCGTGGACTTGGCGAGGCGGACCGGTTTAAGCAAGAGCCTTGCTCGCCGATGCCTTAGGCAGCTGGAGAAGCAGAAGATGGCCTCTGATCGCTGATATCTCTCGGAGCGAACCGCAAAGGTGGGCGTCCCAGGTTAGGCCAGAACTTTGGCAACCTCTTCTGCCCCTTGCCTCAGCTCACGCTCAAAGTCAGGCAGTCGTTCGGTTTTCAGTCGCTGGACTGGTCCATTGATGACGAAAACGCCAATGAGGGTCCCTGCCGTGTCGCGCACGGCGCGGCCCATAGCGAATAGGCCTACTTCCAGTTCCTCATCAGTGACTGCGTAACCCTGTTCGCGGACGCTGCGAAGTTCCTTAAGGAGTGCTCCCCGGCCGGTAATCGTGTTGGCGGTAAACGACTCCAGCTTTTCAGGGAGTGTGGTCTTGATTTCATCATCATCGTGTTCGGCAAGGATGAGTTTTCCCGTGGCGCTGGCGTGAAGTGGGTACGTTCCACCCAGGTATGTCTGGGTGGCCAGGTAACGTGAGCCGGAGGCCTCGGCGATTACCTCGTGGTCCCAATCTCCGCGCATGATGACGAAGCTGAACGTCTCGTTGAGCCGGCCGGCATATTCGTCCAGAACGGGTTGAACCCTGGCTACTGCTCCGGCATACGGATCAGCCAGCCTGCCCAAATGCGCCAGTTGCCATCCGAGCTTGTAGCGGTTGTCCTCGCGTTCCACAAAGCCCGTCTGTTCAAGGCTCAGGAGGAGTCGGAATGCGGTTGGGCGCGACATCTTCACGCTCTGTGCCAGTTCGGTGACGTTAATGCCGCCGCGGTGGCGTCCGAGCTCGCGGAGAAGCACTGTCGCCTTCACCACGGACTTATTGATGAGGTCGAAAGGCTCGGGCGTGGTCTCCGCCCCTGAGTCCTCCGGCAGTGCTTTCTGTTCCGTTGCCATTTCGGCTCCCATTCCGCCTCCGCTTGGCCCCTAGGGCCTGACTCCGATTGCTTCATCCATCCTAGGGCCTAATCACTTCTCGAACCGTTCGTTCAAACCAGAAGAGCCGACCTGTCGGGGGGGGTGGCGAATCCGGAACAGTTCCCTCTTGACAGTGAGCCACGCAACATCGTAAATTGAACACATTGTTCAATTTTGAACGCTGAAGTAAGTTACGCGCCGTGAGGCACAGTCCAAGGAAGTACCGTTGCCATGAAAAATGAACCCCTGAGCCTCTTTGCCTTCGACGTTTTCGCTCCTGCCCACCTGACGTCGGGATCCTGGCGGAACGAGGCGGACCAAGGCCACCGCTACACTGACCTCCAGTACTGGACGGGCGTGGCGAAGATGCTTGAGGACGCGGGCTTCGACGGGATCTTTTTTGCCGACAACGTCGGTTACCACGACGTCTACGCGGGCTCCGGTGATGAGGCCCTTCGCGATGCGGCCCAGTTCCCCATCAACGACCCCACCGTGCTGATCAGCGGCATGGCCGCCGTGACGAAGCACCTGAGCTTCGGCGTTACCTGCTCGGCAACGTATGAGCCGCCTTACCTGCTGGCCCGCCGCTTCAGCACCCTGGATCACCTCACGTCCGGCCGCGTCGGCTGGAATATCGTTACCTCCTACTCGGAAGCTGCCGCCCGGAACCTTGGCAAGCAGCAGCAGCTCAGCCCCGAAGAGCGCTACGACATGGCCGATGAGTACATGGATGTGGTCTACAAGCTCTGGGAGAGCTCCTTCGAAGAAGACGCTGTCATCCACGACGCCAAGGCAGGGGCCTACGTCGACCCCGCCAAGGTCCACCCGATCAACCATGTTGGTACGCACTTCAACGTTCCGGGGTTCCACCTGTGCGAGCCCTCCCCGCAGCGCACGCCCGTGCTGTTCCAGGCCGGCTCATCTTCCCGGGGTATGGCTTTCGGCGGGAAGCACGCCGAAGCAATCTTCATCCAGAGCACCTCGGTGGAAGGTGCCAAGCGCACGGTCGCGAAGGTCCGCCAATCCGTAGCAGACGCAGGCCGGGATCCCCGCGACATCAAGGTCGTTGTCCTGCTGACCGTCGTTGTGGCCCCCACCGACGAAGAAGCCCAGGCCAAATACGACCAGGCCGTAGCCAACGCACCCATTGAAGGATGCCTGGCGCGGTTCAGTGGTTGGACCGGCATCGACATGTCCACCTACGACCTGGACGCTCCGCTGAAATCCGTGGGGACAAAGGCTGCCCAGTCAATGGTGGACATGTTCTCCAAGGCCGACCCTGACCGTGACTGGACCCCGCGCCAGATCGCTGAGTTCCTCGCTGTCGGCGGCAGCGGCTGCACCATTATCGGCTCACCGCAGACGGTGGCCGCTGAACTGCGCCGGTGGCGCGACGAGGCTGACGTCGACGGAATCAACCTCAGCTACACCACCAAGCCCGGGAGCTGGGAAGACTTTATCGAACTGGCCCTGCCTGAACTCCGTAACCAGGGCATTGTTTCCCCGGCACGCGCACAGGACCAGGAACCCACCACCCTCCGCGAAAAGCTCTTCCCGGGCCATCGGTACACCTTGGATGGTCACCCCGCTACCAAGCTCCGCACGGAGCGGCTGACCGGCGCCAAGCACTGATTGTTCCCCGCTGCACCACTGCACGAAAAGAGGAGAGTTGCACATGGCTGAACACGCTGACGTGGTCGTCATTGGGGCCGGTCTGGCCGGCCTTATCACTGCCCGGGAGCTGAGCAACCGCGGACACGGCGTGGTTGTCCTGGAAGCCAGGGACCGTCTTGGTGGCCGCGTGTACACCGAGCAGCGCCTCGGCAGGACACTGGAGCTCGGCGGGAACTGGCTGCACTGGACCCAGCCCCACGTCTGGGCCGAGGTTACCCGCTACGGTCTGGAGGTCTCCCGCGGTCCGCGCTCGGAGGAAACGTACTGGCTGGCCGGAAACGAGGTGCGCCGCGGCAACCTGGATGACTTCATGAAGCTGATCGACCCGGGCATGACCCGGCTGCTCGAAGACACCATGAAGTGGTTGCCCCGCCCCGACGCACCGCTGACGGTGGAGAACCTGGCCGAGGTGGACCAGTACAACCTGCAGGAGATGCTGGACAAGCTTGACCTCTCCGAAGACGAGCGGAACGCGAACGAGGCTGCCTGGGTGGGCCACTTCAACGCTCCGCTGGATCAGTGCGCCTACGTCAATGCCCTGCGCTGGACCGCCGGGTCATCCGGGCACTGGCACCTGATGCACGAGGCCTCGGCGATTTACCGCCTGAAAAACGGCAACGACTCCTTGGTGAATGCGATCGCCGGGGACGCGAATGCGGACATCCGCCTCGACGCCCCTGTCACCGCCATCCGCCACGACAGCGACGGCGCCACCATCACTTATGGCAACGGCCAGGAAGTCCGTGCCAGGAAGGTGGTCATTACGCTGCCGCAGAACGTGCTGCACAAGCTGGACGTCCAGCCCGCCTTGTCCGAGGGCAAGCTCGCCCCCAGCCGGGAAAAGACGGCGTCCCAGGGTGTCAAGGCCTGGATCCGGGTCAAGGGCCCGATCAAGCCGTTCTTTGCCTACTCGGCCCAGGACAAGCCGCTCTCGGTGATCCGCACCGAGTTCGTCGGGGAGACCGACGCTGTCCTGGTGGGCTTCGGCGCCGACGCGAACCGCATCGACGTCGCCGATCCCGTGCAGGTCCAGGAGGCCATCAAGGTATGGCGCGACGACCTGGAAGTCCTCGAGGTCACCGGGCACAAGTGGGGTGAAGACCCGTACGCCGAGGAAACCTGGCAGATCCAGCGCCCCGGCCAGCTCACCAAGTATCACGCGGCCCAGCAGGCCAGCGAAGGCGTCCTGCACTTTGCCAGCAGCGACACCGCCAACATCTGGGCCGGCTTCTTCGACGGCGCCATCGAGTCCGGCCTGCGTGCCGGCCGGAACGTCCATGCAGAACTCAAGGAACAGCCATGACCGCGCCCTTACTGGAAGCCCGCCGGATCGATTCCGACACGTACCGTTCTGTCATGCGTCACCTGCCTACCGGGGTCGCAGCGATCTGTGCCACGAACCCCGTCACGGGCGCAGAGAACGGGATGATTGTTGGCACCTTCGCCTCGTTGTCGATGGACCCGCCCCTGGTGACCTTCAGCGTTACGCATACTTCTACGAGCTGGCCGAAGATCTCCGAGGCGGACATATTCGGTGTGAGTCTGCTTGCCGAGGACCAGCAGCAGGTCTGCCGTGCGCTGTCCGCCAAGGGGGACAACAAGTTCAGCAGCATCTCGTGGTCCGAGTCCCTGTGGGGAACGCCGCATATCCGCGGCTCGCTTGCCTGGTTTGACTGCCGCATCGAACAGCAGTTCACCGCCGGGGACCATATCGTCGTCATTGCCAGCGTTCTGGAAATGACCTCAGGTGAGGGCGCACCCCTCATCTTCCACGGCGGCACCTTCGGGACCTTCTCCGAAAGCCGCCCCACCCCCCACTCATAGACGGGCAAAGCCGCCCACACCAGAGCCAATGAAAGAACCCTGATATGGATATCACGCCAGCAACAGAAAAAACCCCGGACACGGACATTACACCCGCCTACTACCGGCAGGTTCTCGGCAAGCTGCCCACCGGCGTCACAGCCATCACCGGAGTCAACGACGACAAAGAGAAACTCGGCCTCGTGGTCGGAACCTTCCAGTCGCTGTCACTGGAGCCCCCTCTGGTCATGTTCTGCGTGGACAAGTCCTCCTCGAGCTGGCCGAAGCTTCGCAAGCTCAAAAACTTCACGGCCAACATCCTTGCCGACGATCAAATCCCCATCTGCCGTTCTCTTTCGCGCAAGGGGCCCGAAAAGTTTGAAGGCCTGCCCTGCACGGACGGCCCGCTTGGAACTCCTCATCTTGACGGCGCCATTGCTTACATCGACTGCGTCGTCACAGCTGAAATCGTCGTCGGCGACCACTACATGGTGGTCGGCGCCGTCACCCACATGTCCGAAGGCAGCGGCGATGCCCTGCTGTTCAGGGGCGGCAAGTTCGGCCAATACCAGCCCATTCAGATCCCCACAGAAGCAACAAGGAGCGCATCATGAGCACCAGGCAGGAAACCATCCTCAAGGCCTGGAACGGCGCATGGGGGACCGGTGATCTGTCCTCCTTCGAGCGGATCCTTGCCCCCAACTACATCCGCCGGTCCAAGTCAGGAACCGAGGATTTCGCCAGCCTCCAGAACACCATCAAGGACATGCACACCGCATTTCCGGACTCCACCGTCGAGATCCTGCAGATGGTCGAAGACGGCGATCGGGTAGCGATCCACTGGCAGACAAAAGGCACGCACAAGGGCCCGTTCATGGACGTTCCCGCCACCGGCAGGGACGTTACCGTATCGGGCGCGTCATTCCTCCGCTTTGAAAACGACAAGCTCGCCGAAGAGTGGGTCGTCTGGGATCCCCGCGAACTTCTGTCAGCCCTCGGCATATGGCACTTGGGCAACTGAGCAAGAAGCCCTCACAACTTTTGACACTTCAACACGCGCTGGCCGGGAACATTGCCGTACCGGCCAGCAACGGGAACTGACCCGAAAGGAACTCCATGTCCACTATTTCACTTGAGGACATCGCGGGCACTCTCCGCGCAGCCAGACTCCAAGGCGAATCCATCGCTGCCCCCACCGAATCCTGGCCAGCACTGGACGTGAATGCTGCATTCGAGGTCCAGAAGATCAACGTTGAGCACGCCATTGCGAACGGCGACCGCCTGGTCGGCTACAAGCTCGGTAACATCGCCAAAGTCATGCAGGACGCGTTTGGCCTCGACCAGCCGGACTACGGGCACCTGCTTGCCAGCACCTTCGCCTACGAAGGTACCGCGCTCGAACTGAACAAATTCATCGAGCCCTTTGTCGAACTCGAGCCGGCGTTCCTGCTGCGTAAGCCCCTCCGCGGGCCGAACACCACCGTTGCAGATGTCATCGATGCCATCGAATACGTCTTGCCGGCCATCGAAATCATTGACTCCCGCGTCAAGGACTGGGCAATCAGCCTTCCGGACACCCTGGCCGACAACGGCTCAACCGGTGCCATCCTCCTGGGAGGCACACCAAGGCGCGTGAACGAAGTGAACCTCAGCAACACCCGCGGTGTCCTGAACTTCAACGACCGGGAGATCATCTCCGGAAACACCCGCAACATCCTGGGTAATCCGTTTGCCGCTACAGCCTGGCTCGTAAACCGCCTGGCCGAGTACGACGTTGAGTTCCAACCCGGACAGATCATCCTGCCCGGCAGCTGCCTCAAGGCAGTGCCGATGCGGGAAGCCGGCCACTGGTCCGGCACCTTCGAAGGCTGGGGCACCATCGAATTCGATGTAACCCCCTGACTTTTGACACCAATAGCCGTGGCCGGTCCGAAAGGACTGGCCACGGCCATTTCATTTCGGTGCCGCTGCAGCCGACACCTACCACCAATCAAGGGACAGCCATGCGCCTTGCCAACATCACCAACCGGTTGATGCTCATCACCCCGGATGACCGGGTCATAGACGTCTCAGCCGCCACGGAGGGAACATTCAGCCCGGCCATCCAGGAATCATACGAACGCTGGGACGAACTCAGGGAAGCCGCCAGCAACCTGGAGGGCGTCACCGGAAGGCCTCTGGCCGAGTTCACACCAAAAGATTTCTTCAGTCCGGCACCCCAGCCGCGCCAGGTCTTTGCCATCGGCCTGAACTACGCCGCCCACGCCGCAGAAGCATCTTTGGCTGTGCCGGAAGACATCACGGTATTCACCAAATTCCCCGGTTCCCTGGCTGGCCCCTACGGGACCATCACACTGCCACCAGGAACCGTGGACTGGGAAGTCGAACTCGTCGTGGTCATCGGCCGCGGCGGCCAGGAGATTCCTACTGGCAGCGCATGGGACCACGTCGCCGGGCTGACTGGCGGACAGGACCTGTCCGAACGCACACTGCAGGCTTCCGGGCCAGCACCCCAGTACAGTCTTGCCAAATCTTTTCCTGGATTCGGCCCGCTGGGCCCCATGCTTGTCACCCCTGACGAATTCGATAACCCTGACGCTATCGATTTGGGGTGCACGATCAACGGCGAACAGGTCCAGGCCGGCAACACCTCCGACATGGTCTTTTCCGTTCCCGAAATCATCGAGCGGCTGTCCAAAGTCACCCGGCTCTTTCCGGGGGACATCATTTTCACCGGCACCCCACCGGGAGTGGGTGTAGGACGCGTCCCCCAGCGGTTCCTGCAGGCGGGCGACGAACTGGTCACCTACGTGCAGGGGGTCGGTGAAATGCGCCACCTACTGGCGGCCCGGGGCTAGGCACCCGGCACCTGTGCCCGAACTGGCAAAGGGAGCAGCGGATGTATCCGCTGCTCCCTTTGCTTCCCGGAAAGACGTCGTCAATCCGTTACCCGTTAGGCGTTAGACGCTGGCTTCTGCCTTCTCAATCAGCCCGTCGATCAGCCGGTTCAGGTGCCAGGGGTTTTCGTCCTGCAGGGGTGCGGGGAGGAGTTCCTGGGGGATGTTCTGGTAGGCGACGGGGCGCAGGAAGCGGTTGATGGCGAGGGTGCCGACGGAGGTGGTGCGGGAGTCGGAGGTGGCGGGGAAGGGGCCGCCGTGGACCATGGCGTGGCCTACTTCGACGCCGGTGGGCCAGCCGTTGATGATGATGCGGCCTACTTTCTGTTCGAGGGCCGGGATCAGGGGCGCCGCGGTGGGGTAGTCCTCTTCGGTGAGCTGCAGTGATGCGGTGAGCTGGCCTTCGAGCCTGTTGATGGCCTCGATCAGGTCCTCAGAGCTGGTGTAGCGGATGACCAGGGACGCAGCGCCGAAGATCTCCTCGTGCAGGACGTGGTTGGTGACGAAGTCCCTGACCTGGGTCCCGAAGATCGTAGGTGCCGGGGCGTTCTTGGTCGCACCTTCCAGTCCCTTCCCAATAAGGTCTACGCCTTCAGCGCTGCCGAGGGCTTCGGTACCGGCGTTCCAGGAGCCGGCGATGCCTTCGGTGAGCATGGTCTGGCCGGAGCAGGCGGAAACAGCGCGGCCGACGGCGGCAGCGAGTTTGTCCCCTGCCTCACCTTCAGGGGCAAAGAGCAGGCCGGGGGAGGTGCAGAGCTGGCCGGAGCTTCCGGTGACGGCGGTGACGTACTGCTGCGCCAGGGCATCGATTTCGCCTTTGAGGGCGCCTTCGAACACGAAGACCGGGTTCAGGGAGGACATTTCGGCGTAGACCGGGATGGGCTCGCGGCGGGCGGCCGCGGTCTTCATCAGGGCGATGCCGGCGGCCTGGGAACCGGTGAAGCCGACCGCCTTGATGGCGGGGTCGGCGACGAGAGCCTGGCCGATGCTGGCGCCGGGCCCGTAGACCAGGGAGAACACGCCGGGGTGCAGGCCGAAGTCCTTGACAGCCTTGACCACTGCCTGACCGACGAGTTCACCGGTACCGGGGTGGGCATTGTGGGCTTTGAAAACCACGGGGCAGCCTGCGGCGAGGGCTGAAGCTGTGTCACCGCCCGCCGTCGAGAAGGCGAACGGAAAGTTGCTGGCGCCGAACACGGCGACGGGGCCCAGCGGGATCTGGCGCTGCCGGATGTCCGCCCGGGGAAGCGGGGTGCGGTCCGGGATGGCAGGGTCGATGCGGACGCCGCGGAAGTCGCCCTGGCGCACCACCCTTGCGAAGAGGCGCAACTGGCCGGTGGTCCGGGCACGTTCGCCCTGCAGGCGGGCGGAGGGAAGCCCGGTTTCCTGGCCGGCCCGGGCGATGAGTTCCTCGCCGATGGCCTCGATGTTGTCCGCAATGGCTTCGAGGAATCCGGCGTGGATTTCCGGATCCAGCGTGCTGAAAGACGGATAAGCCTCAGCAGCCGCGGCGGTAGCCAGCTTGAGCTGGTCCCCGGTGATCAGCGAATACGCGGGATCGAGAGCCTGATTCGTGGCGGGGTTGAAACCGGATGCGGTCCCGTTGTCGCCGACGACCTGCTCTCCAGCAATCAGTGAATGTCCATTAAGTGGCATTGTGGTTCTTTCTTACGATAGCGGTTGATTTTCTGCGAGCCGGTGGCAACCAGTCGTCAGACTGTTGATCCGCGCCGGTGTTGGAGCTCTTTGGCTTGGGATGTGCGGCGGTAGACGGCAATATTGTCTGTTTTGTGGATCATCGCTCGGCCGCCGCCGTCTCTGTGGATCCAGAAGACACTTCCGTTGTGGCTCCGAATATCGACGTTTCCGGAGGCCGTCACTGTGCCTGCGCGGTAGAGGAGCACTTTGTCTCCTGGTTCAAGGACCGTCCAGTTGCCGACCAACTCAAGGGCGGGCGTGGGCTGGTGGCTTACCTTGTGGCTGACTGGCCGTCGCATTCCTGTCCTTTACTGGTGGGTATCGTCGCTGCCGCTGTCGGCATCTGAGGGCCTCTTCCGCCTGCGCAGTGGCAGGGGGCGGGGCTGAGGCAGGCGTAGTTTTCTAGGTTCGGCGGGCGGCCGGAAGAATGCGGTGACAGCTTTGTCAGCAGTCCGTGCAACTGGCCGAACGGGAGAGGCAGTATTCATTTATTGAACATCGTATTCAATTTTACGTGTTACCCCTGTCACTGTCAAAGGTTGAGTCGACCTATCATCTGGCCGGATGACGGTGTCCGTTACCGCTTGGGCCCCGTTTCCGCAGACCCCGTTTCCATCGCACGGCGTTGGGAGATGCGGTTGGTTGTGCAGTGGCAAAAGGCCCGTAACACGCGGCCGATGCGTATTACGGGCCTTTCATTGAGCCGTCAGCCAGTAGGGGATGGCTTGAGACGGGTTACTTCAGCCATTCGTCGGCTGCTTCCCGGTTTTCCGGGGTTTCGAGCCACTTTTTTGCCCCCTCGACAGGGTCCTTGGCTTCGCTGACGGCCAGCATCAGTGAGGCGTACTGCTCGTCAGTGAGCTTGGATTTCTCCATCCAGCCGCGAACTTCTCCGTGCTTTTCAGCGAATTCCTTGGAGAGGACTACGTGCGAGCCATCGGCGGCCGGCCAGCCCTGGCGGTCGTCCTCGAGAGCTTTGACCTTCATGGCTGCGAAGGCCCAGTGCGGCTTCCAAAGAGCTACGACTACCGGCTTGTTCTCATCTACTCCGCTCTTGAGCGCGGCGAGGGCGGCCGGGGTGCTGCCTTCGACGATGGCGAGCTTATCGGTGGCTTCGTATTTCGCCAGGACGTCCGGGAGAATCTTCATTTCGCCGGATCCTGCTTCGATCCCGATGATTTTGGATTCATACTTTGCCGCGTTTTGAGCGACCTCGCTAATGGTGTTTTCCTCGACGAATTCCGGCACAGCCAGTACGAGTTCGTCATTGTCGAAGTAGGGCTTGTCGAGGATGACAAGGTCGTCCTTGTACTTGTCGATGTAAGCCTGGTGCGTTGATGGCAGCCAGGCGTTGAGGTAACCGTCCAGGTCTCCCCGCGCGATGCCTGAGAATCCGGCGGCGAGATCCACGCTCGTGGTCTTGACGGAATACCCCTTTTCTTCCAGGAGTACGGACCACAGGCCAGTCACGGACACGGTGTCGTCAAATCCGGGAACGGTGGCGAAGTTGACGGTCTTGTCGCCGTCGCCGCCTTGCCCTGCGGGGGCTACTCCGGAGCAGGCACTGACGCTGACGGCGATGGCTGCAACAGCAAGGGTGGTTTTGAGCAGGTTTTTCAAAGTTGGCTCCTCTTGGGTTGTGATGGTTGTTTACTGAACCGCTGGGGTTGCATCAGCGCTGATGCGTGGGGTGGCAGCTTTGGCGGCGGCGCGTTCCTTCCGAAGCCGGCTGCTCTTGCGCAGCACGCCGGCCAGCGAGCTGGCGCCGCCTGTGACGCGGTCCAGGTACACGGCGAGGATGACGACGGCGAGGCCGCCTTCGAAGCCGCGGGCTGTGTCGAGCTGGGCGACGCCCTGTACGACGACGCCGCCCAGTCCGCCTGCTCCGACTAGTCCGGCGACGACAACCATGGACAGGGCCAGCATGATGACCTGGTTGACGCCGACCATGATGGACGGGAAAGCCAAGGGGAGCTGGACGTCACGGAGGATCAGGCTCTTCTTTGCGCCGAAGGCCTGTGCCGCTTCCAGCAGTTCGGAGTCGAGCTGGCGGATACCAAGCTCGGTGAGGCGCACGGCGGGTGGGATGGAGAAAACGATGGTGGCCGCGATGCCGGGTACCGTTCCCACGCCGAAGAAGAACACAGCCGGTATGAGGTAGACGAAAACGGGCATGGCCTGCATGAGGTCCAGCACCGGTCGCATGACGGCGCTGACGGAATTGCTCAGCGCCGCCCAGATCCCAAGCGGGATTCCGATGAGCAGGGCAACGGCCACCGAAACAAGGACGATGGAAAGGCTGGCCATGGTTTCCAGCCACAACCCCATGGAGAGGATGAGCAGGAAGGCGACTGCGGAAAAGATCGTGATACCGAGGCTGCGGGTCATGAAAGCGGCCAGGGCGGTCAGCAGGGCGATAATGACCAGCGGATGCAGGGCTACCAGTCCGAACTCGACTCCGCCGACGATTTGGCTGGTCAGCCACGCGACGCCGTCGAAGAACCAACCAAGGTTCGCGAGGAACCAATCGATGAGGGATTCAAACCACCCTCCGACATCAAGATTCATTTGACGGACTCCTTCGGGGAGAGTGCGGCGAAGACTTTGTTCGCGGTGAGTTGGCCGATGACCAGGCCTTGTTGATCGGTGACGTGGAGGCGATCGCATCCGGCAGCGAAGATTGGGAGCAGATCGGCGACGACGGTGTTTTCGGTGACGTGTTCCACCCGTGATGAATTGTTGGTGGTGACGGGCCGGGCGCCGGTGCTGCAGTTGTCTTCGTGGTCGGTTCCGGCGAACGGCTCGGTGAGCATACCGGCGTGCAGGACTTTGCTGCGGTTCACCTCCGCGACGAATTTTTCGATGTAGGGATCAGCGGGGGTTTCCAGAAGATCCAGGGCGGTTCCGCGCTGGATCTGCCGGCCTTCCTTCATCACCATGATCTGGTCCCCGAGGTACATTGCCTCGTCCAGATCGTGGGTGACGAACACGATGGTCTTTTTGAAGTTGCGCTGCAGTTCGATCAGGAGCTGCTGCATGTCTTGGCGGATCAGGGGGTCGAGGGCACTGAAGGGCTCGTCCATGAGCAGGATTTCCGCGTCGGTGGCCAGCGCGCGGGCCAGCCCGACGCGCTGCCGCATGCCGCCGCTGAGCTGGTCGGGCATGGCGTGTGTCCGGTCACCGAGACCCACGAGCTTCAGGGCTTCGGTGGCTTTTGCTTCACGCGACTGTTTGTTGACGCCGCGCACTTTCAGCCCGAACGCCACATTGTCCAGCAACGATTGGTGGGGGAACAATCCGAAGTGCTGGAAGACCATATTGATGGTCTCGTTCCTGAAGGACCGGAGTTTCGCGGGATCCAGCGCTCCGACGTCTTTTCCATCGATGACGATGGAACCTTCGGTGGTGTCGATGAGCCGGTTCAGCATCCGGATGATTGTGGATTTTCCGGAACCCGACAGCCCCATGATGACGAAGATCTCGCCTCGCTTGACCTCAAAGGAGACGTCGTTGACGGCCTTGAAGCCGGCGTGCTGCGGGGGCTTCCTGCGCAGCCAGGACGTGCTCTTGGCTGGATAAAAGATCTTGGTGAGGTGCTCCACCTTGATGAAGGGGACTTCGGAATTCATAGCTTCCTTGCGATGATCGTGTGTCGGTGCCTCGAGGTGCATGGCGTTCACGGATTGCTCCTGACTTCGTTGTCTGGGCTGGAGATGTTCATGGCTTAGGTATGTGCGGCCGGGGGTGTGGGCCACTGGTTGTAGTCTCCGAACTTTCCACCCCGGAACAGAAGGGCGTCGCCTGCGGCCGGCCTCCATGACCTTTACGGCTCCGACGATCATGAAGTGGTCACCGGCGACCACCTCGGAGAGCACTTCGCAATCGATCCAGGCCGTCGAGCCCTGGATCCGGGGGGTACCAAGGACGCTCCCCTCGTAGTCAATGCCCTGGAACTTGTCCTCGCCCTTGCGGGACAGTGCCTTGCAGACACCGAGCTGTTCCGTGGAGAGGATGTTGGCCGTGAATCGTCCCAGGGACCGAAGGGCAGGCCAGGTGCTGGAGGACTTATCCACGCAGAAGGTGACAAGTGGGGGCTCCAGGGACAGCGACTGGAAGGTTCCGACGACGAAGCCCAGGGGTTTGCCGTCGCCGGTTAGGCCGGTGATCGCGACGACCCCTGTGGGGAGGAGGCCGAAGACCTGGCGGTAGTCGCCCGGGGTGATGGTCGCCGGCAGGGTTGTTGAAGTCATGATTGGTCTCCGGGGAGGGATTTGGCGGTGAAGGAATCGCGGTAGACAGCTCCCGGGTGGTCGGCAGCAAGACGCGCCTGGCCCGAACCGAAAAGGTTTTCGCGCAACGTGGACCCCTCGTAAGCGGTGCGCATGACACCCCGTCGCTGAAGTTCGGGGACGACGTACTCGGTGAAGTCCTTGATGTCCTGGTACTTGACCGCGTGGGCTACGTTGAAACCATCGATTCCAGTTCCTTCCATCCAGGACATCAGCTCCTCGGCCACCGTTTCTGGTCCGCCGACAATCACCGGCGCTGTTCCTCCGATGCCGATGTACTCTGCGATGTCCCGGGGCGTCCATTCCTTCTCCGGATCCATCTTTGAGAAGATGTCCACCATCGTCTGGCCGGCGTTGGTTTTGACGTGGCGCAGGGGGACGTCCGGGTCAACGGTGGACATGTCCAAGCCGCTCCAGCCGCTGTAACGGGCCATGGCGCCTTCGTAGGAGACCAGTTTGCGGTACTCCTCGTAC
Source organism: Arthrobacter sp. K4-10C (assembly GCF_059090085.1). Classification (NCBI taxonomy): domain Bacteria; kingdom Bacillati; phylum Actinomycetota; class Actinomycetes; order Micrococcales; family Micrococcaceae; genus Arthrobacter; species Arthrobacter sp. K4-10C. The sequence goes on from NZ_JBNHFI010000012.1 coordinate 69,810, forward strand.
TTCTGCTGCGCTTCGGCATCTGTGGGGGCGCTGATGACAGTGATCATCTGCAGTACTGCAATGTGGGCTGGGTTTCGTCCTGCTTCAACGGCCTGCCGGCGCAAGGCGTCGACCTGTTTCTTGAGCCCCGGCTTTGAGGTGGCGTTCATGAAAACCGCTTCCGCAGTGGCAGCGGCCAGGGCGACACCGCGGCTGGAGCCGCCCGCCTGGAAGATCACCGGGGTGCGCTGGGGTGACGGTTCGCAGAGAAATATGCCGGGTACCGTGAAGTGCTTGCCGGAGTGCTCGATGGGGTGGACCTTCTCAGGGTCGATATAGGTGGAGGAATCCGGGTCCACCACTGCTGAGCGCTCTTCCCATGATGCTTCCCAAAGTTTCAGGGCGACGTCGATGAATTCCTCGGCCACCTCGTACCGGTCGTCATGGGCGCGCTGGGCGCCCGTGCCGAGGTTCCTCGCGGCACTGTCCGCGTAGGAGGTTACGACGTTCCATCCAATACGCCCCTCGGTGAGGTGGTCCAGGGTCGCGAACTTCCGGGCCAGCGAGTAGGGGTGGTCGTAGGCAGTGGTGGACGTGACGCCGAACCCCAGGTGTTTGGTGGCTGCGGCCATGGCGGGAATAGCGAAGGCGGGATCGTTGGCCGGGATCTGGGCCGCATCTTTCAGCGCAGCGTCCACGTTGCCGCGGTAGACATCGTGGTAACCAACGTTGTCGGCAAAGAATATGCCGTCGAAGCAGGCCTGTTCCAACATGCGCGCATAGTCAATCCAGTACTGCACCGACTTGTACTGGCTGCCACGATCCTGGGGGTGCCTCCACAGCCCGGCTGAAAGGTGCGCCGGTCCGGCGAAGTCGAAAGCGAAGAGTCTCATTTGGGTCATAAGGTGACTTTCTATATGTTCACAAACTGAACAGATTGATTAAGGACTGAACAAAAGAATAGAGTGGTCGAGGTCACATCGTCAATAGGCGCTTACCGGCTGTGAAACAAGGTCAAAATCAGGAGACAAAGAGATGGCACAGCAACGGTGCACGGGAGAGCTGGCATATGGGGCTGTGGGCTGAACTGGCCGGATGGTGCGGGGCCGTGGTTGTCCTCGCGGGCTATGCCGCCTTTTCCCTCGGATGGATAGGCAATGGACGGATCTTTCAGTTGTGCAACCTTGGCGGCTCGGCGGCCCTTTTGGTGAACGGCAGCTATCACGGTGCGTGGCCTTCAGTGGCCTTGAACCTCGCGTGGGGAGGCATTGCTGCCGTAGCGTTTATTCGCCTTCAGAGAACGTCCGGAAGAAGCGCACACGGCCGGCGCAGCGAAGGGGCACCGGGCCCTGTCGAGTCAGCGGTGTCCCCCGAACGCCTCCATCAATGGAAGGAAACGATGTGACCCTGGCGAAGACCATGGCCGCGGCCGTGCTCACCGGCCACGGCGGGTTGGAAAGATTGAGTATCGGACCGACGTAGCGGTACCCAGGCCCCGCCCCGGCGAGGTGCTCATTAGAGTGGCCGCCGCCGCCCTCAACAACACAGATATCAACACACGGATTGGTTGGTATTCCAAGACCGTGGCATCGGCTACCAGCGCCGGAGGCAGGGCCGGCTTTCCTGGCATCAGCGCTTCCGACGCAGCATGGTCGGGCGAACCGCTGACATTTCCACGGATCCAGGGCGCTGACGTCTGCGGGATTGTCGTTGCTGTTGGTGAGACTGTGCCGGAGAAACGGATCGGTGAACGCGTCATCGTTCGGAACATGTTGCGCAGCTACGTGGGCTACCGCCCCTTCGAATGCTGGACTCTTGGCAGTGAATGCGACGGAGGCTTCGCCCAGTTCACAGTGGCACCGGCGAGGGAAACCCATGCCGTGAACTGTGACTGGACCGACGCGGAGTTGGCCGCCATTCCCTGCGCCTATTCCACCGCCGAAAACATGCTGCACCGCGCCGGCGTCGGTGCAGAGCGCGTGCTCATCACCGGCGCCTCCGGAGGAGTTGGCCTTGCCGCCGTCCAGCTGGCCAAGCGCCGGGGAGCCACCGTCATCGCCGTCTGCTCCCCGGCAAAAGCTGACCTTATCCTTGCCCAGGGGGCCAACCGTACCCTCAACCGTGGAGGCGACCTGGTCGGCGCGCTTGGCAAGGGCTCTGTTGATGTCGTGCTCGACGTGGTGGGAGGGTCGCAGACGGCGGACCTTTTGGAACTGCTCCGCCCCGGGGGTCGTTACGCAATTGCCGGCGCCATCGGTGGCCCTCGCGCCGAAATCGATCTAAGAACCGTGTATTTGAAAGACCTTCGCCTTCTGGGATGCACCCTTTCAGGATGACGAGGTATTCGAACACCTCGTGCGCTACATCGAACGCAATGAGATCCGCCCCGTAGTCTCAGGCATCTATCCGCTGGTCGACATTGCCCGGGCGCAGACAGAGTTTCTCGCCAAACAGCATGTCGGCAAGCTGGTCCTTATCCCTCCGCCTGTCCCCGGAAGGTAACCAAGTTGAAAGGAAGCATGATGCAACTCGAAGGCAAAATCGCCATTGTCACCGGCGGAGGACAGGGGATCGGCCGCGGCATCGTAGACCGCTACCTTGAAGAAGGTGCGAAGGTTGCGATCGTTCAGCGGCGCCCCTTGGAGCCCGCGCTGCAGGGCCACCCACGGGTTTTCGGCGTTCAGGCTGACCTGAGCGCAGCTTCTGCATTGGCGGGAGCAGTGGAGAGCAGCGTCGCCCACTTCGGAGGCATCGACATCCTCGTCAACAATGCGGGCATCATGTTTGAACGCAGTGTCCCCGCAATCCGCCCCGAGGAGTGGGATCTGATGATGGCGCTCAACCTCAGGGCACCGCTTTTTCTGGCTCAGGCAGCAGTGCCACACATGCGTCGACGCGGAGGAGGAAGCATCATTAATATCGGCTCCATCGAGGGGCTGGCGGCTAACCCGGGCCACACCGCCTACTGCGCGACAAAAGCCGGGATTCACGGGATGACCCGTGCCATGGCGGTGGACCTTGGAGAAGACAACATCCGCTGCAATGCGATTGCTCCGGGATGGATCGACTCCGAACTCAGTGAAACCTATCTGAAGACCCTTCCGGATCCTGCTGCCGCACGCGACGCCCTGGATCGGTTACACCCAGTGGGGCGGACGGGGCGCCCGGAAGATGTCGGGGACCTGGCAGTTTATTTGGCAGGTGACAGGTCCAGCTTTCTGACAGGTGAAGTAATTGTGGTGGATGGAGGCCGCACAGCTAAGCTGCCCCTGCCTTCCTGACGGTGCTGGGCGCCTGGCGTCGGACTGTGCTGCCAAGTTGGTCCCCACAAAACGCCTGGAGGTTTCAGGGCGGACTGGCGCGTGACCAGCCACTGCTGTTGGTACCGGAGCCCTCCGCGTTGCGAAACGGAGGGCCCGGGGTCTCATTGGGCGTCAGTCGGTTTCAGGACCTGGCAAAAGAAGCAATCGCTGGTCTCATCGCCGACCTGACAGCTGCGGTCGCTCACACTGGGCCCTCCTTGCGGACGCTATCCACCGCGCCTGAGGTTGACCAGGAGATGCTCCGTTCACTTATGGGGAACCGGAGCATCCTTCAACAACTCAACTTCCGGCTCGTGGACGTACAGACCCTCCCAAGGCTCACAGGTCATGCCGGAAGAAACCGCGCGCTGCAGCGGTTTATAGGCAGGGCGGATCCATGTCTCCGCCAAACGCCGCTGGCTGTGGCGGCCGAATGACAGCGACAAAACGCTTTGGGCGATAGTAGCCATGGTGGCTTCCTCTCTGAAGCAATCCACTAGTCAAGGACTGGCCGCTCAACGAAGCAAGTCGGAAAAATTTGAACGTTGCGTTCAGGTAGTGAACGTATGACGATTATGCCATCCGTCACAGGTGCATGCAAGACCCGCTCTGCGGAATCGCTGGGGCACGCACCGTTGCCCCAGGGCAGGGGCGGGCCCATGGAGTGCGCCGCGCTTGCGGCGAGCAACCTCTTCCCACACCCGAATCGACGGAGGGCAGGCCTACTAAAAAGTTCGCCCCCTTGTAGCGAAGCCATAGAACGGCATGGCTCGGCAAGGTCTTCACACTCTCAGCAGGGCTTGACCTCGGGTGTGATTGCTGTCATATTTTTGATCATGACGTTCGTACTATGAACGTACGAGGTCCGTTGCTTTAGCTGGCGGATGTACTCAAGCGAAGCCGCAAGAGAATAGTCCGGCAGGCGGAGCGCGACAAAGAGACCGATGTGTGCCCGTTGTGATTGAGGCACCGAGGTAACCGAATAGACAACTTACGAGTCGCATTGAGCGGTTATATGAGCCGGGGACGCGGTATGTCCGTGGATGTGCACACGCGCCGCTGTGTTCATGGCCCGCCCAGTGCCTTCATTGACCAGGGATTCAGAGCATGCTCCAGCGACAACCTCTCGGTACCGCGAAAAAGGCGGAACCCATGTCATGCACGGCAATTGAGGGAATGACCAATGTCAGCGATTAATAATTCAACTACCCATCGTGGCGATGCCTCGGCTGCAGGCAAACGACGCTTCATGATCAGAATGGTCACCGTCCTGATTGGCGGCATGTTCCTCGACGGCTATGTCCTAGGCATACTCGGACCGGTAACCGGGGTTATGGCCGAGGACTTGCAGCTCACGGTGCTGTGGCAGGGACTGATAGCGGCGGCCGCACTGATCGGCATTCTGGTCGGCTCACCCCTGGGTGGCTGGGCCGCCGACAAGTGGGGCCGAAAGTCAATATTCATGTTCGATATTGGTCTTTTCGCGGTTGCGTCGGGCATGCAGTTCTTCATTGACTCACCAGTGTGGCTGGTCGTAGTGCGGCTGCTGATGGGGATTGCGATCGGCGCTGAGTACGCGGTGGGATGGCCTCTGATGAGCGAGTTCTCTCCCACCCATTTGCGGGGCCGCCTGATGGCCTCAATGCAGATCGCCTGGTACGCCGGCTTCATGCTCGCCTTCCTGATCGGCCACCTGCTCAACGAGTACACCGACCTGAGCTGGCACTTCATCCTGGGTACGAGCACGTTCATCGCGGTTGCCCTGTTCCTCGGCCGCCTCGGCATGCCGGAGTCCCCACGCTGGCTGTGGAGTGTAGGCCGCAAGGATGAGGCCCGGGCCCTGGCGAGCAAATACCTGCCGGACGACGCGCTCGACGACGTCCAGCACGAGGACGTCCGCAAGGGCAGCTTCGGAATGCTCTTCTCCAAGCAGTACTGGCGCTCCACCCTGTTCATCTCCGGGTTCTGGTTCTGCGCAGTGACACCGTACTTTGCAATCGCCACCTTCGCGGACAGCGTGCTCAACCAGTACGGACTCGCCGGCGGTCTCGCCGGTGGAGTCGGACTCTCCGCCGTCGCTTTGGCAGGAGTCGTCGTCGCCTTCCTGCTGATCGACAAGTCCGGTCGACGCGTACTTACGGTCCCGCCGCAGTGGCTGTGCGCCGTCGTCCTCGGAATTATCGGTCTATGGGCCGGCGCGCCCGCCGTCATTATCCTGATCCTGTTCCTGATCTTCTCGTTCTTCAACGCCATGTACACGTCCTTGACGGGCGTCTACCCGAGTGAAGTCCTCCCCACCGAAATCCGGGGACTCGGAACAGGTTTCGCCGCAGCTGTCAGCCGTGTCGGAGCCGGCATCGGCATCTTCCTGCTGCCACTGTCGATGGAGAGCCTGGGATCCGGCCCCACCATGCTGATTGCCGCCGCCGTCGCCCTCGCCGGCGCCGGACTATCCCAGTGGCTTGCTCCCGAAACCAAGGGCAAGACCCTGACCGAGGCAGCAGCAGGCTACACCCACTAGGGCACCGAATTATTAGCCACGCGTGGCCCCTGCTGGACCGCTTTTCGCCCAGCAGGGGCCATTACCCTCCTGCCCTTTGCCGACCCGTCTTTGTGCCATTTCGCTGATTCGAGTTCAGTCGAAGCAGACCTGACCGCGGAACGCTCCGAGGATCGGCGCCCTGCACTTTTCAGCTTTGTTTCGGCGATATTTCCGGGACGTACCAGTTTGCAGCGGACGTCTACTTATTCGAAAAAACCCTTGCCTGCCCCCTCTTGCTGAGCAATACTTGATCAACACGTTCAGTAAATGAACGCTTCGTGAATCTCTTCGGTAGGCGCGCTCAGCGTCCGCCCACACCAAGAATCACCCGCAGCACTCTTTATCGACCCAGTCCGTCCCATCATCAGCAGACAGGAAGCGTCATGTCTTCACAGCTTCACGGTGTACTTACCGCCCTTGCCACCCCTTTCACAGCCGACGGCGAAATAGACGCAGCACGGCTTCGGCTCCTTGTCGATCGATCCATTGATGGGGGAGTGGATGGGGTGGTGGCTTGTGGATCCACCGGTGAGTTCGCCGCACTGAGCATCGAGGAACGGCGGCTGGTTGTGGAGACGGTGGTAGAGCACACTGCCGGACGGGTTCCGGTGGTGGCGCAGACCGGGGCGACCAGCACGGCGGAGGCCATCCGCCTCTCCAACCACGCGCAGGACTGCGGGGCCGACGTCCTCATGCTGGTCGCTCCGTACTATGAGCAGCTCACCCTGGGGGAGACCGCCGGGTATTTCAGGACCGTGGCTGAATCGGTGGAACTGCCGGTGATGCTCTACAACTACCCGGCGGCCACAGGAGTTAATCTCGACCCGGAAACGGTGGGCACGCTGGCCCGCGACGTTGAGAACATCCGATACATCAAGGACTCCAGCGGCAACATGGATCAAGCTGTGCAGCTGATCCACGAGCTTGGAGAAGACATCACCGCCATCATCGGAGCGGACACCCTGGTTTTGGCCGCGCTGAGCGAAGGGGCAACTGCTGTGATGGCCGGCACCGCCAACCTTGTGCCGCGCGAGATCGTTGCAGTCCACCGGGCCGTCGCAGCCGGCGATTTCGCTGCAGCCCGAGCCGAGTGGAACCGCATCTACCCGTTGATCAACGCCATCTCCTCCGCACCCTACGTGCCCGCGGTTAAGGCCGCTCTGGGAGTACTCGGTCTTCCTATCGGTTCTCCGCGACGGCCCACCGCAGATCTCCACCCTGCGCTTCTGGCCCGAATTGAGAAACTCACAGCCGAACTGCAGCTCGAGACGGCCTACGCCTAAACGGCGGATGCGCCATGCAACCCATACTCATCGACTCATCAAACGCCCTTTCCCGTCCCAACAACAATCAGGAGTGACAATGACAACTACGGCAATAACCGCCTCCGGCACCGTTCGACGCAGCACGGACCCCGCCCCCATTTTCGCCACCGATGGGCTGCCTCCGGGCCAGCATTTCATTGGCGGTGAATTCCGGCCTGGAATCACCGACGAAAAACAGGCCGTGATCGACCCCTGCACCGAAACCACTATCTGTGAGGTTGCCCAGGGCACCGCCGCCGACGCCGACGCCGCCGTCCTCGCAGCCCTGCAGGCGAAGGACGCCTGGGGCCGGACCTTGCCCAAGAAGCGGGCAGAGATCCTGCTTGCGATTGCCAACCGCCTGGAGGAGAACGCAGATCTGCTGGCGCGGCTGGAGTCGCTGAACACCGGAAAGCCCTTGATGGTTTCGGAGGATGATGTTGCCTCCTCCATTGACTCATTCCGCTTCATGGCCGGCGCAGCCCGGGCCACAACCTCACTTGCCGCCGGCGAATACGCCGAGGACCACCTTTCCGTGATTCTCCGGGAACCGCTTGGAGTCGTTGGAGTCGTCACGCCGTGGAACTACCCCTTGCTGATGGCTGTCTGGAAAATCGCCCCCATTCTGGCCGCGGGCAACACGATTGTCCTCAAACCCTCCGAGCAGACCCCGCTCACCACTTTGAAGTTCGCCGAGTTGACTGCAGATCTGCTGCCGGCAGGCGTGCTCAACATCGTCACCGGACTGGGTCCGGTCATTGGTGAACGCTTGGCCGGACACCCCAATGTCGACATGATCGCACTGACGGGCTCTGTCAACAGCGGACGTGCCGTCGCCCGGACCGCCGCGGAAACCGTGAAACGCGTCCACCTGGAGCTCGGCGGCAAGGCGCCGGTGGTCGTTTTCGCAGACGCAGACCTGGCCGCGGCCGCCGAATCCCTTCGTGCGGCAGGCTACTGGAACTCCGGGCAGGAGTGCGGCGCCGGATGCCGCGTACTCGTCCACGAATCGGTCGCAGAACAGTTCGCCCAGCTTTTGGTTGAACAGGTGCGAACCCTCGTCGTCGGTGAGCCCACGGCCGGTGCGGACGTCGAAATCGGCCCGATGATCTCGAAAGCCCACTTTGACCGCGTCCTCGGCCACCTCGAACGGGCGAAGGCAGCCGGGGCGAAGGCAGTCCTCGGCGGAGGCGCCCTGGAAGGAAAAGGCTACTTCGTAGCACCCACTGTCCTAGTCGACGTACCCGAAGGTGCTGCTTGCACCCTAGAAGAAATTTTCGGACCCGTCGTTACCATCGAGACGTTCTCCACCGAGGACGAGGCAGTCAGCCGTGCCAACCAGGTGCCCTACGGGCTCGCAGCCTCGGTATGGACACTCAACCCCCAGCTGGGCCACGACATGGCCTCCAAGCTCGAGGCCGGCACCGTGTGGGTCAACTCACACCTGGTTCTCGCCAACGAGATGCCGTGGAGCGGATTCAAAAGTTCCGGATACGGACGGGACCTGTCAGCCTACGCATTGGACGACTACTCCCGCACCAAACACGTCATGCACAACAAGACCCGATAGGCGCTCTTCCAACGGCTGCCGCTGATGCGCTCAAACGTGCCTCACAAGCCAACCCCCGGGCGGCGCGCCACCCATATTAGCGTCAGGGCCTTGAGGGCAGGTTGGGGCGCTTCGCGCAGCGACAAACTGTCTCGCCGGCTAAACCCGGTGACCAGTATGAACGGGAACGCCGGCGGCACCCGCCTGCTCTTTGCGGGCTTGTGCCGCCGGCATTTCAGTATTCAGGGCGCAGGAACGACATATTTCGTTTGCAATGCGCAGGGAGGAACCACGGGGAAGAAGTTTCCTGTACCGTGCCACGGCTTTCCCACTGACATGCCCTGCGAAGCAGGCGCGCCGCCTTAACTGACTGCTCCTAAGCGGCATGTCCTTCGGGCAAAAAGGCGGAGAAGCGGTGTCCGACGCAGCCCCTCTTCGGGCCACTCCCCCTCCCATTGGCCAACGCCGATAATGGATATTCCGTCAAGTTGGCCAGGTTTCCCGTGACGCGTAACTCCGTGAATAGGCTTCGAGCAGCTAGTTCCAGAGTGTCAACGCGGACCATTGGGACGGGGCCCCAATATGCGAGATGGGCAGTAGCTGTACATCCGGGTATGAGCGAAGAACCGCCGGAAGAAGTTGGTGCCGCCCGACATCGAGGGTCCTGAGCATGTGCTGGATGAGAGTCAGTTGCCCGAAAGTTCGGTTCATCTCCTGGCGGGCTTGGTCGAGCTCAGGAAGTTGGCCAACATCTGGAAGTTTGGGCTTTATCGCGTGGACCTTGTTAAAGAGCCTTCCGTGGTGGGCGCAGATGTTTCTCACGACGTTGAGCGATTTCATCCAGGACTCCAGCTGTGGGGCGGTCAGGCCGAACTTGTCAGCGATGCCGTTTTGAGTCTGCCGCGGCGAGAACCCGTATAGGTACGTGAGCGCACCCCAGTCGAGGATTTCTACCGCTGCCCAAACGGGAAGAGTTCCGCCGTACTTTGCATGGTGGTGCTTGACGAAGTCTTCCTTCGAATCGGCGAGGCCCTTTTGGTAGCGCTGCAGCCATGTGGCATAGGAGGCACCTTGGACCGCCCGCGGACCCAGAAGCGCTGGCTTCAGGTGGGCACATTCGTCGATCGTGCCGAGGGCATGCCCGAGAAGGGCTCGCAATGCTAGCTCGATCGGCGTCAGAGAGGCGAAAGTTGCTGTTCGGAGACTCGCATCAAAGCTGTAAAGCCTGATGACATCGTTGAAGGTAGTTCCGGCGTAAAAGCTATCTTCACGGTCTGAGGGTCCCTGGCGCCTAAATGAATACCAGTAGCCGCTTAGACGGTAGTAGTTGATGTGCTGCAGCTGTTTGATGGCAGCATCCCGGTCCCCGATGTCCATCCCTCGGGAGGCTAGGAGGTCGACCTGCTCGTCGTAGGTCTTATAGGCCTTGACGGATGCAGGCAACTGAGCCTCCTGCCCAGAGAAAGTGAAGACCGGCCCTGGACCTACCGAAGTAGGCGGAACCGGTCGTAGTGCCTCAACTCTACCGGATTTTCGAATGCAGCTCCAGCCGACGCGGAGCCTGAGCTTCCGGTGCGCTCACGAGAGCTTGCAGAGAAATCTACGCCACAACGTCAGGTTGGGGTGTAACCCAAGCTGCCTTCGCGTCCCTGGTTACGTTAGCTAGAGCAAGGATCGAAGTCGTTCCGGTTTGTTAAGACGTCGGGCCGAGGCTCGTTGGACGACTGACGCAGCCGCTAATGAATTCGATGAGTTCCATTCCGGTTCCGAGGACCCCGTCCTCATGCAGAATCTGCACACGTTCCGCTCAGTCGTCACTCCCGGCACGCGCGGTCGATCACGGCATCAACGGGCGCCCGGATTCACCAGCAGGCCGGTGACCGTTGTTTTGGCACCGGCAGCGACAGGTCCAGCAGCAGTTCCGCCGCCAGGCTTTCTTAGCCCATGGCGTCGACAGCACGTTCACCGTGTACCCGTCTTTTAGCCATCTCGGGAAGCCGCGCGGCGGTTCCACGTGCAGATGTAGTTCCCGCTACCGTCCAGATGTAGGGCTGGAGGGTGCGGGGACGGTCACTGTTACACTCTGCTCATGGTCGGGCTTCCGTTCGCGGGAGACGGGCTAGTGCACGCCGGCCTGTCAGGGCTGGGAATCGTCGCAGCCTTACTGTTTTACGCTTATGAGACGCGCCGGCGCGGCCTGTCCGACCCACGGCTATGGCCCATTGCGGGTTTCGCTATCGCCTTCGGGGCCATCGGCTCCAGGGTCTTTACATGGGATGTTTCCCGGCAGGTCTCCTTGGCGGACTGGTGGGGCAACGGGGACCGCAGCATCCTGGCGGGCCTTGTGGGCGCGTGGCTCGGTGTCCATCTGGGTAAACGGTTGACAGGATACCGGGAGTCCACGGGCGATTTGCTTGCGCCCGCGGTGGCCCTGGCGCTGGTCATCGGTCGGGTGGGCTGCCTCCTCACAGAACTGCCCGGCACCCCGACCGGCGGAGGGTGGGGAATATCGCTCACGCCCGGGCAGGCTGCGATGCTGGGCGGACCGACCGGGGTAGGACTGCACCCGTCCTTTGCCTATGAAATCGTGTTCCATGTTGCAGCATTAGCGCTCATGTGGCGCTATCGCGACCGCCTGCCCCATCCTGGCGACCTCTTCGTCTGCTACGTGACCGCTTACGCGTTGTTCCGGTTCGGCGTCGAATTCGTCCGCGGCAACGAGGTGCTCTGGCTGGGGCTGAGCCGTCCCCAATGGTTCCTCCTGGTGATTCTCCCCCTGCTGTTCTGGCGGATGCTGCGGGTATTCGGGGAAACCACTCCGCCGAAGCTGGAGGAAGGAGCAGCATGAGCGAGGACAACCTGTCGTCTCAGGAAGAGGAGGAGCGACCTGGACCAGGGTTCGGCTCCATGGTGCTCGGAATCCTGCTCGGAGCTGCTGCCCTTTATGCCCTTTATTTCGGGACCACAGCTGGTATCGCTCCAGATGAAGGCTACAAGACCGACCTCGCCGGGCCTGCAGCCTTTATACCGATTGGCGTGTACCTGGCGGTAGCCGGTGCCCTGGCAATCTGGACACGCACGTCCCGGTTGGGTGCGGGGCTGTTGATTGGCCTGGGGGTCTTCATCCTGGTGGGCGGCGGGGTCTGCGTCATGGCCCTCTCCCAGATGAGTAGCCGGATATGAATCCGACACCGTTCTCTTCCGGGCAGGCGCTGCCCGGGCCCGGCCAGCCGCTGCGCGGAGACCGCATCCACCGGTACGTCACAGCCTTCTGTCCCCACTGCCATGAGACGAACCCCCCGCTCGCGCAGGTCCGGCGCCTCTCCGGCGCGCTGCTGATCCGCGATGACAGGGTCTGGCTCGAGCGCGGCTGCCCGGACCACGGCCTCGTCAGCACCTTGTACGACGAGTCACCGGAAATCCTGCGCTACCTGGAGAAGTGGCAGGCACCCACCAAGCAACACATCCCGGACCAGGCCGGCAACTACCGCCAGGTCCCGGAGGCCTACGCGTTCGGGCTGCCGGCCATGCAGACGCAGCACACGTGCATTCTCCTGCAGGACATCATCGAGCACTGTAACCTGCGCTGCCCCACTTGCTTCACGGCCTCCGGCCCTCAACTGCAGGGAGTGGCACCGCTCAGCGAGGTACTCGCGAACATCGACACGCGGCTTGCCCGCGAAAACGGGCGGCTGGACGTGCTGATGCTCTCCGGCGGCGAGCCGACGCTTTATCCCCATCTGGGGGAACTTCTGGATGAGCTCGTCGCCCGGCCGATCGTCCGGATCATGGTGAACAGCAACGGCATGCTCATAGCCAGCGACGATGAACTCCTCGGTCTGCTGGCCAGGCACCGGGACCGCGTGGAGGTGTACCTCCAATACGACGGCCCGTCCAAGGAGGCATCCATTCACCACCGCGGGGGAGACCTGACCCGGTTCAAGGACATCGCCATCGCGCGCCTGTCCGAGGCAGGTGTTTTCACCACCCTGACGATGACAGCGACACTCGGCGTCAACGACGGTGAGGTCGGCGCCGTCGTCATGAGGGCTTTGGAAACCCCGTTCGTCGGTGGGGTTGCGCTTCAGCCGGTGTTCGGTTCAGGGCGCGGCCACGGCGTCGACCCCACGGACAGGCTCACCCACACAGGCGTGCTGGAACGGCTCGCGGAGCAAACCGGAGGAGTGGTCTCATGGCACGACCTGACAGCCCTGCCGTGCTCACATCCGCACTGCGCATCCGTGGGCTACATGCTGAAGGACGACTCCGGAGTCTGGCGCTCGCTGACAGCCCTCATCGGGCACGATCAGCTGCTCGCCTGGCTGGAACTCAATCCCGACAGCGTCGCCAGCCGCATCGCCGACAGCGCGATCCCGCTTGAGCTGCGGAACCTCATGAAGTCCTCCCTGCTGGACCTGCTCAGCGAGCAGTCCTCGCTGTCCCATCCGCGGACAATGGATCTTTGGAAGAACATCTGCACCCAGTGCGACCTCGGCATCGGCACCCTCACTACTCTGGCTGCCGGCAAGCTTCCCGGGCAGCAACAGCGGTTGCGCCAGCTCCTGGGCGAACGGATTACGCGCATCATGGTCAAGCCCTTCATGGACATCTCCACCATGATCGAAGAACGGCTCACGCAATGCTGCATCCACGTGGGCACAAAGAGCGACGCCGGAGATCACCAGTGCGCCCCCTTCTGTGCCGTCCAGGCATGGCCAGCCCTGGCCAGGCAACGAATAAGCACAGCAACGGGCCGGGAGCTCCTCCCGGTCCGCCAGGTCTAAGACAGCCATATAGGGAGGAATGATGAGTTCCGATTTTGATGCCCGGCGTATTGCAGCCGGACCACCGCCCTCGCAGCTGGTGCGCGCCAAGCACGCAGGCCGGCACGGGCACAGCCCTGACCCTGAAACAAATCCGCAGTCCCTGCCGCCCTTCGACCCCCTGCGGCTCTGCATCTTCGCAACTGTTGCTTTATTGGGTTGGCTGGCGGGCCCGGTGGCGCTGGCCGTGTTCGCTGCCGTCGGATTCGCAGGCTATTGGAAAGCACGACGCAGCGGACTGACAAGGGCGAACTGCTACCTCCGTGACACCAGGCTGATCCTCGCTTACCTTGGCATCCTGCTAGCGGCAGGATTGTGGGGGATATACGCGATGGCAGCGCGACTGGTCGGCGCCTAAGCGCCTCAGACTATGGGCAAAGCCAGAACTGGTTGATCCTCCTGCCACGCAAACGTTTTGGCGTCAGGGCACCCACCTCGTCGTCGAGAAAGCCGAGCCGGATCTCGTAGGCCACTAAAAATTCGGCCGGCATTTGGGATGCTCGCGGGTGGACAGTAGATAGATCCTTGCCGTCGCTGGCATCTGTCTTCAGCAGTCCTTCCCTCGATCCCTTCGGACCCCGTGTGGTCACCGACTAACCAGCCGGCCACCATAGCGCCTTCCGGTCCGCACTCGGCCAGGACGTCTTCCGTCCTGCCCAACGCCTCGGTGCTTAGGGAAGGCTGCCGACAAAGTGCGCGGAAAACAGCAATTTGGTGTTAGTTTCCATTGACACGAAGTCCTATTTTGGCGTTAATTGTAGTTACCATGAAAAGCACCAGACCATACGTACTGAAGGCCAGGGCTCAGGGCGTGCACGAGACTAGGGAACGCATTATGGAAGCAGTCCTCGCATTGGCAAATGAAGCGCCCCTGTCAGCGCTTGTATTGCCGGAGGTAGCTGCCCGCTCGGGTGTTTCGGTGCAGACCGTGCTGCGTCAGTTTGGGACCCGGGAAGGTTTGCTCGACGCAACCCAGGAACTTGCCTCGGCCCGGGTTCGCGCAGAGCGGGAGGTTGTCCCCGGTGACGTCCCAGCAGCCATCACGAATTTGTTCGACCACTACGAGTTGCGCGGTGACGGGGTCCTCCTGCTGCTGGGTCAGGAAAGCTGGGAACCCCGCGCGGCCAAAATCACCTCCGAAGGCCGCAACATCCACCGGAACTGGGTGGAACGCGCCTTCGCACCCTTGCTTGCCGACACAGCTGAGCCCGGCAGAGGAGAAATTCTCGACCTGCTCGTAGTCGCCTGCGATGTCTATACCTGGAAGCTGTTGCGCCGGGACCGGAAATTGGACCGGACGGACGCGGAGTCGCGCGTGCTCCGGCTAGTCACCTCAATTCTGCAAGGAGCTTGAAATGTCCACCTTTCTGTTCGTGACCATCGACGCCGGCGGAAACGTTCCTCCAGCAATAGAAGTTGGCCGGGATCTGCTCGCCCGCGGCCATAGGGTCCGGTTCCTCGGTCACGAACGGCAGCGTGCCGCGCTGACTGCGGCCGGCTTCGAATTCAGCGCATTCGCGAGGATGCCCCACTGGGACCCGGCCGAGGTCCGGCCGGTGCACCGGGACCTCCCCGGCTTCCTGACCATGTGCACCCACGCGGGACCCGGCCAGGACCTTGTTGATCTGCTCAACGCTGACCCGGCCGACCTGGTCATTATCGATTGCATGCTGCTGTCCGTCCTGCAGGCGGCGCACAGAAACGCACAGGTCTACGCCGTCCTGTTCCACAGCTTCTATCGGTTCTGGGACGGCAACTTCGCGAACGGACCGATAGGAATGCTCGCCCGGGTCAAAGGCCTCAATGCCCGCACCCTATGGGCGGAGGCTTCACTGGAATTGGTAGTGAGCGATCCGGAACTGGACCCGGCCGGGAACCGCGCAAGCCAGACCCGCGTCTGGTGCGGGGTCACCGAACAGGCCGCACAAGAGATTCGTAGGACCGCCGAAAAACCGACGGTTCTGGTCAGCTTAAGCACCCTCGGGGTCCCTGGACAGGAGGACGCCTACCGGAGGATCCTCCAGGCATTAAAAGACCTGCCCCTCAATGCAATCGTGACGACGGGTCCGGCAGTAGATCCATCACGGCTGCCCATCCCGCCCAACGCTGAGGTATTCGCGTACACACCGCATGCCCAGATCATGCCGCGTGTCACCGCAGTCGTTGGTCACGGAGGCCACTCGACAACCATGAACGCACTCATCCACGGACTCCCGATGCTGCTGATGCCCATGCATCCGTTTATTGACCAGTCCATGGTTTCGCAAGCCGTTGTCGATGCTGGAGCCGGAATCAAACTCAGCAAGAAGGCATCGCCCGCAACAATCCGGCGAGCGATCCAGGACATCACCGGCACCGAAGGCTTCACCACGTCCGCCCGCACCCTCGGTACCCGGCTCCGGCAAACGCCCGGAGCATCAGTAGCCGCCGACCGGCTGCTCGCCGTACTGGAGCACCCCCGCGCCCTCAACTAGGACGACGACGACCCACAAAAGCGCCGTACTTCGGCCGTCAGCTTCCCCTCCAGGCCCAACCGCGAACTGCGCGCAGACCTGTTCCACCGTTACCCCGACCCCCGCACCCCTGCGCGCGGGACGTAACCGTGGGGAACAGAAATGCAATTGAACTTTTCGGCAGCAGTACCCATTCGTCGTGGACTTCCCCGAAAGACCAGACGTACCCGATCCCAGAACGCACTGGTCTTGGTCATGGCGTCCATCCTGGCCGGCGGTACCGCAACCTTCGTCCTGATCAATCAAGCGGAGACATCCCGTTGGGTCTTGGATTACAGCTCCTCACCGGGTTCCTCGCTCTGGACGGATCGCCTCCCCGAGCCCAGCCCCCGGCCAGGACCAAGCCCGGTACCCGACTCAGGCAAAAAACACTGAAGTGCGGTGGTAACAACCATGTGGAGCATTTGGAGTGCAGGGCTGATAACCGGCCTCGCCTTGATTGTGGCAATCGGTGCACAGAACGCTTTCGTGCTGCGCCAAGGAATTCGGCGCGAGCACATGGGCGTGGTGGTGACGCTCTGTGTCGCCAGCGACGCAGTACTGATTTTCGGGGGTACTTTAGGAGTCGGTGCGGCGGTGGCGGGGTTCCCCACAGGATTGATCGTGCTGAAGTGGACCGGCGCGGCTTACCTTGCCTGGTGGGCTGCGCGGTCTTTCGCGGCCGCTCTGAAGCCTTCGTCCCTAATGACCGAGGCACCGCGATCCCTGGGATCAGTGGTAACCACCACTCTGGCCGTGACCTACCTGAACCCGCACGTCTACCTCGACACAGTGGTGCTGCTCGGCGCACTGGCTAACCAGCACGGCTCCGACTACCGGTGGGCCTTTGCGGCCGGGGCACTAGCGGGCAGCGTGCTGTGGTTCCCCGCTCTCGGCTACGGGGCCCGGGCAATGTCCAATCTGCTGGCCAGGCCTACCGTCTGGCGAATCATCGACCTGACTACCGGCGTTGTCATGATCCTCCTCACAGTAAATCTGATGCTGCACCAATCTGCCGCGTGACGAGGGCCAGCCAGTGACACGGATGAGCCATTCCCAAAAAGCGACAACAGCCGCACCCACAAGGCGCAGGCTCGCAAGGCGGGACAGGTCTTGAGTCGCTCCGGGTACAGTGGAGCGTCCAGGAGGGAGGCGGGTACCTGTTGGTTGACCGAAGACGGGTGAAGCGTGCGACAGTCCCGCAAGCGGCTGAGCA
Source organism: Arthrobacter sp. K4-10C (assembly GCF_059090085.1). NCBI lineage: Bacteria > Bacillati > Actinomycetota > Actinomycetes > Micrococcales > Micrococcaceae > Arthrobacter > Arthrobacter sp. K4-10C. The sequence continues at coordinate 87,017 of NZ_JBNHFI010000012.1, forward strand.
GACACCGAAGACAGTGGCACGCGATGAGCGGCGACTGCAGCTTCTGCAGGCAGCCCAGGAAGTTTTTGTAGCCAGTGGTTACCAGGGTGCCAACATGGAGGATATTGCCCAAGCGGCCTATGTGAGCAAACCGGTTCTGTACGAGTACTTCCCATCCAAGCGTGAGCTGTACCTCGAGCTGCTGGACATTAACCTCAGGGCACTCGGCGATGTATTGCAGGAGTCCGTCCGTTCCACGAAGCTCGATAAAGAACGGGTGCATGATACCATCCGGGCTTATTTTGGCTACATTGCCCGGGACGATGGTGCATATCGCCTCGCGTTCGAATCCGGTTTGAGCAACGATCCTGACGTCCGCGTGCGGCGGGAGGCATTCAGAAGGGGATTCGCCGGCGCTATCGCCCGAATCATCAGCGAGGACGCTCAATTGCCGCTTGTCGAAGCGGAACTGCTGGGCAGGGCTTTGATGGGCTTGGCTCAAGCAAGCGCACGTTATTCGGTAGAGGACACTGCTGAACAAGGCAGCGCTGCCCTTAGCCTGGACGCGGCCTGCGAGCTTGTTTACCGCCTGGCGTGGCGGGGTATTTCACGCTTTCCCAAGGAGACCTAGAAATGACTGAGGTGTCACCCGGGGCTCTGCCAGGGATAGCTCTTGACCCCGCTGCTATCTCTCCCACTGTACTGTCGCGGTTCAACACGCGCCGCCCACGCACCTTCCTGGTTCTTCAGTCTTTGCTCGCCCGCTTAGAATGCTCCTGTGAAGAGGACCAACGACTCGGGTTCCACGGGAAAGCCTGCTGGCCTGCAGCGCAACAACGATCCAAACCAGCGACCCAGTAACAAAAGCCTCCGCTTCTGGTCTGGATACTGGACCGTCTTTTGGACGCTCTTCTGTGGGGCTGGGTTTACGGTTGGATACGTTTTCCTGAGCAACCTGATCATCGGGCGCCCATACGGCATCCTGTCGATTCTATTTTTCGTGCTCGGATGCGCCATTGGACTGGGTTTGTACCTGCCCCAGCATTTCAAAGCCGCCCGTAAGAAGCGTGCCGAGTTTCTGAGGGCTGGCGGTGATCCTACCGGCATCACTCCCTGGATGTTCGGTGCCATGAGAGGACGTATCAACGAGGACGGCGTGTGGGCCTGGTACACCTCCTCAGGCTCCAGCGGAGAGTCAAGCGCGATATAGCAGCCTCCCATATCTGGCCTGGCGTCGAGGCCCGGATTCCCGGACGTGGATAATGGCCGGCATAACCGGTTCCGATCCGCCTTTTGACCCGCCCTTCCTGGACACCCCCGCCGTAAACCGGGCGCTGGCTGAGCAGTTCTGACCCCCGGTACTCCGGGGGAAAAACGCCAAGAACTACGGGCGGAAACAGCCCTTTTGCAGGCACTCCCCCCACCCGTTTTCAAACGCCGATAACGGATCTTCTGTCAAGCTATGGCCGCAACAGGCTAATGCACGCCGACGGCGTAGGCAGGGGAGCGGCTTACCCCAGCTTGGCCTGGCGCAGGTACTGGTAGACGGTTTCCCGGCTGATCCCGTAGTCACGGGCAAGGAGGGCTTTTGGAACACCGGTGCCGGCGCGCTGAACGAGTTCGGCGGCCCGTTCCGGGGTGAGCGTCTTTTTCCGTCCTTTGTAGGCGCCGCGCTGCTTGGCCAGGGCGATCCCTTCCCTTTGGCGTTCCCGGATGAGGGAGCGTTCGAATTCGGCAAAGGCACCCATGACGGAGAGCATGAGGTTGGCCAAGGGGGAGTCCTCGCCGGTGAAGACCAGGCTTTCTTTGACGAACTCCACCCGCACACCTTTGCGGGTGCGACCCTGGACCAGAGCACGCAGGTCATCAAGGTTCCGGGCGAGCCTGTCCATGCTATGCACAACAACGGTGTCCCCATCTCGGGCAAACCGCAGGAGCTCGGTGAGCTGCGGTCTCGTGATGTCCCTTCCGGAGGCCTTCTCCGTGAAGACCCGGTCCAGAACCTGGCCTTCGAGCTGGCGCTTCTCGTTCTGGTCCAGCGTGCTCACGCGCACATACCCAATCCGCTGACCAGCCACGCCTGCCTCCAACCCTCACGTCAGATTGAGTTCTAGGGCCTTCCCGTGAGTGAGTCAAGACTTTGGAGGGCAGGACAATCCTCGCCCCTGCTTTCCGGCCTCATCTAGCAGCGATCCGGCCAACCCCGAAGCTAAATACGCCTCCGCCATCGCCCTCTAATCAGGGCGATGAAATTTTGCCGCTCGGCATCACTCTTGGCTCTGCTGAACGGCTCCGGTAGGGGGACATCGCGGTCACGCTTTGTTGGTCGTGCTTTCCAGGCGGTTGTCATTTGTGGGCCGGCTTCCGAACGTGCAGCCTTAACCAGATTGTCGTAGGCCGAGCTCACTTTCTTCGGTGCATGAATCTGCATGAGGGCTGAATAGTAGGCGATCCGCGATTGAATGCTGCTGATGTGCATCGTCAGCGCAGTGCGGGTAGTAGTTGAGCCGTCGCGCCGGCGAAGAAGATAGGGGGCCTCGAGGTAGTCCTCCACAGCTCGGAGCGCCTCGCTGTAAATGCCGGCGATGCGTTCGCGCCGCGCCAGCCTCTGTTGAATGCTGTACCCCAAAATGGCTATGCCTGCGGCGAGTACGCCGGCGATCAGGGTGGCTGTTCCATCCCAGGTAATGGACTCCATGGCCCATCCAGCAGCAGTTCCTTGGGTGGACGGCGGTGGAGAACTGGATACCTCCCTCATGCAGACCTTCTAGTGAACCCGTGGGCGGCCTCCGGGCCGAGCCATTGACCGCCAGCGGCTCCGCCGGTGTGGCGCCAGTAGGTTTCAAAGTACAAGTGGTCCGAAGACAGATCCAAGAGTGCCAGAAGTCCTCGATCGGCTGTCCAGCGTCGTTCCTTGGGATCACCGGGGTAGAAAAGGCACAGGCTTCCGTCGGGCATTCGGTGTGGAGAATCTTTGCCAGGGTCTGCAAAGACCCTCGGGTAGTCCTCGGGCTCCAGTCCATAGGTGTTGTACCTTGGTTGCGCCTCGAACCTGATGAGCACCGGCACGGACGAAGATCTTCCTCGTATTTCTATACCTTCATGACGGAACGTCAGCGCACCTTTCACAAGTTCCGCCCTTAAGGCATTGCCGTACCGACGTTTGGCGTCCCGCTGAAACGGTACTCTCCAGGCCGCTGACGTGCCGTACCAAGCTGGGACGTGTCCGTCTTGATGCAGATCCCGTTGGTACTCCGCGCTGCAGATGTCTGTGCGGCTCTTCTGAAGGGAGTCTAGGGACGCCATGATCGGGCATTGATGCGGTCGCGGTTGGCTGCGGACCCGGTTCCAGTCATCAAAGCGGGCGCCCCATAGGCTTTGCTGTCCTTGGCTTTGATGGCCGCTACCCGGCGGGCCTCCTCCTCAAGTACTAGCGTTGGGTTGGGGCGTGGGAGCATCTCTTTGTCCTTAAAGAGCTTTGCGAGTTCGTCCCGTGCAAGTATCAGATAGCCGTCTCGTTCAAGTGCAAGGGCCAGCTCAAGGGTTTCGAGCGCTCCCCGCAGAGAACGGACCACCTCGGATCGCGGCTTATTTGTCCGGATTGGGTGGGACGAGACTCCTGCCGGGTCTGGAGTTTCTTCTTGGGCGAGTTGCTCAACTGCATACTGCAGGCACGCGTGGATTCCCACCATCAGCCCGAGTGGATCGCGTATGGAGGCAAGTGCCAAAGCCTTGATGTTCCAGGAGCAGAGCGGCTTATCGTGTGTTCGGTTCCAATGCTTGATGAGTCGGACGACTCGCGCGTAAGAAGCTTTGGAGCTTTCATTGGCATCCTGAATCAGCTGCGTGTGACGTTCGGGGTGGGACCTGTCCCAGCCATCATGGCGGGGAATATAGAGCCCGCCTGCCCGCTTGTTGTCCACCGCGACGATGACATCAGCAGTGAAGTCGGGCAGGCCCGCCGCGACCGGATCTCGGAATCTGACCAGTATGGACCGCTTTCGGCCCTCAACTTCGACGGCCAAGTCGCCGTAGGCCTCCTTCAACCCCGAGCGGATGGCGTCAGCTGCTCGTGCCTTCAAGTCCTTCGGGCCCTTTAGCCCAGGCCCGTACAAGTTGTCTGGGTCTGGCACAACTACGCCTAGATCGACGTCCGTCAGTGGAGTTAAGGCATCTCCGTGGGCGATGCTGCCGTTGACGTAGGTCCTCGAACCAGGAAACTCGGCGCGAAGGACGGATGCTAGCGCGGCCCGACGCTTCCTCGCCTCCGCCAGTTCCTCGTCGGAGACCTGAATCCGGATTCTGGCCGCATTTAGGGTGTTTTCGAGTGTTTGCGTTGCTTCGGCTGTCAGCACTGGAAGAACCCTTCTCGCCGTGGGGGTCAAAGAACTCCCTCCGGCGACGAGAGCTCGCGAGCGATGGTTACGCTCGTTGGGGCATCGAACCCCGTTCCGCCTCGTCACTGTGGCTACTGCTACTACATAGTGTAGGTAATCGTGCATCGCGGCACAATATGTTGTGTTACATCACTGTGATTCAATACATTTAGTATTGCAACCCATTCTCAACGACACCGCAGAATTGGCTCAAGAATGTGCCAAAAAGGGTCAATCGTGAACCCAAGGAAAGGTATCTGCCCGAAGCGGGCGTCAGGAGCCGGAGGCTATTCGGCTTGGCGCAATGCAATTGCCTGCCCGAGTGTCAGCAATGCCAGGCTGCAACAGCGGAGTAGTTGGGCTCCCAGCCTCGGTATTCACGTGACGTCAGCTTAGCCCCGACCCGGTGCGGCCTCACAGGGAATCCTCAGGTTGGCCGGCACATAATGGACCGAAGCTCCGGTCAACCGCTATTTGACTGGAGCTTCGCCAATTTCAAGCGCCGGGGCATGGTTGAAGCCGCACCCGGACACGCGTGAATCACCACTGTACGTGCTCCTGAAGGGCCATCCGAGGGTGTGGCCAGAAGCCTTCGGGGAGCCCCTCTCAGGCGTAGCTTTACATAACGCCGGCTATCAGTGAACGATGTCGGGACTGGGGGACTGGGGGAGTGTCAGAGCGCCAGATCTTCGACTGCGTGATCAGCTCCGTCGGCGGGCCTTCATCGCGGTCGTGCTGGGCATGTCTATGGCAAGGGGCATTTGTGGCAACAAAAAAGCTGACCGGCTTCTGCCGGTCAGCTTTTTGATAACCGCTTTAGAGAGGCTGGATGTTCTCCGCCTGCGGACCCTTAGGACCCTGGGTGACGTCGAACTGAACCTTCTGGTTCTCGTCGAGGGAGCGGTAACCGCTGGATGCGATTGCCGAAAAGTGTGCGAACACGTCAGCGCTTCCGTCGTCGGGGGCGATGAAACCGAAGCCCTTTTCGGCGTTGAACCACTTGACTGTACCTGTTGCCATGCTTGTTTCCTTCACGGGTTGCGGGCCGGATCCGCTTTTCGGACTGCCGTCCCCGCCACTCACACCATGAGCCTATGTGGCAGCAGTGGGGGCGGGCAAGAGATTGGCCGAAGGCTGGACTCCCGGAGGACTGCCACGCGAGGTTGCGGCAGCCTGACTTCGAGTACCTAACCGGCGCGCAGTGTGCCCTCCGCGAGGCGACACGACGGGCCTCTCGCCCCGTTGCGATACCACCGGTGTGAGTGCGTCGTTGCCTCACCGGAGTGGCGGTCGTGGGCCTGGGGTTGCCAGCCTCCCAGCGGTTGCTCAGGTTGCGTAGTCATAATGGATCGAAGCTCCGGTCAACCGCTATTTGACCGGAGCTTCGCCAGGCTGAGCGCCAGCGTGCTTCTGAGGCGTGTAGCACCTGATTCGTCTTGACGAATTTATTGATCGGGCGGCGCGAAGCGTTGCCACGCGCTTACTAGACGCCTCGATATCGCTGGCATGCGTTCTGAGGAACAACCGCGCAACCGCGTACGTTAGAGTCTCGTCCGACAAAAGCATCAGACAGACGGTAGAAGGAAGAAGGACCTAAGTGGCAGCCCGACTATGACGAAGTCCGTTCCGACGTCAAGGAATCTCAGGACCGTTCTTTGGAGGATTTGCAGTCCGCGAACGCCCCTGATGCCCGCAGCGTAGTCACTGAGCTGGACGAGGCTGATGCCCTCGATGAAGGACTGACACCAGGCGGCGAAATCATCTCCGATGAGCTCATCGTGCAGGTGATTCCCCAGGCTGCCGACGAGTTCACCTGCTATTCCTGTTTCCTCGTCCGGCACCGGTCCCAGCTGGCACGTGAGAGCAGCGGCCATTCCTACTGCGTCGAGTGCGAAGGCTAGAAACTCCTTTGTTGCGCCCGCCAATTCCGTATTGAAGACCCCTTGCGGCCCGGCCCCGCCTTAGCTTGACATAACGTCGGCCTGGTCACGGCCTTCCTCGGAATGTCATCAAATCGGCTCACGCCCTTGTGCCGCCCCGCCTGCAGGCCTGTCGAAGGTCCTGGGTAGGAGCATTCGAGGGCCTGCACCGAAGGCTCCGTCAGGGTCTGCGGGTTCTCAGTCAGGCTGCCCGCAATGACGGCGAATGATAAGCTGAAAAGCGGTTTACTTGAAGCTTCAACTGACTAGCTTTACATAATCTTCATTATCGGCGATCCTCCAAGGCCGGCCACGTAAGACTGTCTTCGAGCGCATCGTTGTGGGGGAGCGTCACGTGACCGCCTGCGTCGTAGCACACTGACATACGAAGCAATGTTTCGGCGTGTCGCCCGTAACCTGTTTAGATGCCTCGTTTTGCGCTTGATATTGAGTCCGTGCCCCGTCCTGCCCGTTCGCAGGAGCTTCTGGACGCCGTGAACCACCGCGTCGTCATTGCCGACGGCGCGATGGGCACCATGCTGCAGGGCCGGGACCTGTCACTCGAAACAGACTTCCAGAACCTCGAAGGCTGCAACGAGATCCTCAACGACACCCGCCCGGACGTCATCGCGGACATCCACGACGCCTACTTCGCCACGGGCATCGACGCCGTGGAAACCAACACCTTCGGCGCCAACTGGTCCAACCTCTCCGACTACGGCATCGACGACCGGATCGCCGAACTCGCCCTCAAGGGCGCCAAGATCGCCCGCGAGCGAGCTGAAGCGGCAGAAGAAACAGACGGCCGCATGCGCTGGGTCCTCGGCTCAATGGGGCCGGGCACCAAGCTCCCCAGCCTCGGCCACACCAGCTACGACTACCTCAAGCAGACCTTCGCCCTCCAGGCAGAGGGCCTCATCGACGGGGGAGCGGACGCCTTCCTCATCGAAACCAGCCAGGACCTCCTGCAGACCAAGGCCGCGGTCAACGGCTGCAAGCAGGCCATCATGTCCCGCGGCATTCGGCTCCCCATCTTCGTCGAGGTGACCGTCGAGACCACCGGAACCATGCTGATGGGCTCCGAAATCGGCGCCGCACTCACCGCCCTCGAACCGCTCGGCGTCGACGCCATCGGCCTGAACTGCGCCACCGGCCCGGACGAGATGAGCGAGCACCTGCGCCACCTCTCCAAGCAGTCCTCCGTGGCCATCGCCTGCATGCCCAACGCCGGCCTGCCCATCCTCGGCGCCAACGGCGCGCACTACCCGCTCACCCCCACCGAACTCGCCACCGCGCACGAGCAGTTCGTGCGCGAATTCGGCCTGGGCCTGGTGGGCGGCTGCTGCGGTACGACGCCGGAACACATGGCCGCCGTCGTCGAACGCCTTGCGCCTTTCCGCAACGCAGCCAAAGGCGCCAACACGGTCGCCACCGGGGACGGCAAGACACAGCCCGCCCGCGTCCCCACCGAACGCGAAGCCGGCGTCGCCTCCCTCTACCAGCACGTGAATTTCGACCAGGACGCCTCCTACCTCGCCATCGGTGAGCGCACCAACGCGAACGGCTCGAAGGCGTTCCGCCAGGCGATGCTCGAAGAGCGCTGGGACGACTGCGTGGACATCGCCCGCGAGCAGATCCGCGTCGGCGCCCACCTGCTGGACGTCTGCATTGACTACGTGGGCCGCGACGGCGTCGCCGACATCAAGGAAGTCGTCTCCCGCTTCGCGTCGGCCTCCACCCTTCCGCTGGTCATCGACTCCACCGAGCCTCCCGTGCTGCAGGCCGGCCTGGAACTCATCGGCGGCCGCCCGGTGGTCAACTCCGTCAACTACGAGGACGGCGACGGCCCGGACAGCCGCTTCGCGCGCATCATGCCGCTCGTGAAGGAACACGGCACCGCCGTGATCGCCCTGACCATCGACGAACAGGGCCAGGCCCGCACCACCGAGGGCAAGGTGGCTATCGCCTCGCGCCTCGTCGACGCCCTGGTGGGCGAATGGGGGATGCGCGTCGAGGACATCATCGTGGACGCCCTGACTTTCCCGGTCGCCACCGGCCAGGAGGAGACCCGCCGGGACGGCATCGAAACCATCGAAGCCATCCGCCAGATCACCGCGAAGTACCCCGGCATCAACACCACCCTCGGCGTCTCCAACGTGTCCTTCGGTCTGAACCCGGCAGCGCGCATCGTCCTGAATTCCGTGTTCCTGCACGAGGCCGTGCAGGCTGGCCTGACCAGCGGCATCATCGACGCCGCCAAGATCGTGCCGCTCGCCTCCCTGCCGGACGAGCAGCGCAAGGTGGCCCTGGATCTCGTCTGGGACCGCCGCGAATACGACGCTGACGGCAACACCACCTACGACCCCCTGGCCATCATGCTGGACATGTTCGCCGGCGTCGACACCGCTGCACTGAAGGACCAGCGCGCGGCGGAACTCGCCGCGCTGCCTACCGGCGCACGCCTGGAGCGCCGCATCATCGACGGCGAAGGCAAGGGCCTCGAAGAGGACTTGGACCTGGCCCGCAGCGAGGGCATGACCCCGCTCGGCATCATCAACGACCACCTGCTCGAGGGCATGAAGGTGGTGGGTGAGCGCTTCGGCGCCGGCGAGATGCAGCTGCCGTTCGTGCTCCAGTCCGCCGAGGTGATGAAGAACGCCGTCGCGCTGCTCGAGCCGCACATGGAGAAGTCGGATTCCTCCGGCAAGGGCACCATGGTGATCGCCACCGTGCGCGGCGACGTGCACGATATCGGCAAGAACCTGGTGGACATCATCCTCACAAACAACGGCTACAAAGTGGTCAACATCGGCATCAAGCAGGGCATAGCCGAGATCATCGCCGCCGCGGAGGAACACGACGCCGACGTCATCGGCATGTCCGGGCTGCTCGTGAAATCCACCGTGGTGATGAAGGAAAACCTCGCCGAGCTGCAGTCCCGCGGCCTGGCCAAGAAGTGGCCGGTAATCCTGGGCGGGGCAGCCCTGACCCGCGCCTACGTGGAGCAGGACCTGGCGGAGCAGTTTGACGGAACGGTCCGCTACGCCAAGGACGCCTTCGAGGGCCTTTCCCTCATGGAACCGCTGGTTCGCGTGGCCCGCGGCGAATCGCCGGACGACGTCGGCCTGCCGCCGCTGAAGAAGCGCATCCACAAGGGCGGCGCGAAGTTCACGGTGACTGAGCCGGAGGCCATGCCCGGCCGGTCCGACGTCGCCGCCGACAACCCCGTGCCCGCGCCGCCGTTCTGGGGTACCCGCATTGTGCGCGGTGTGGCACTCCACGACTTCGCCGCGTTCCTCGACGAGCGCGCCACCTTCATGGGCCAGTGGGGCCTCAAGCCCGGCCGCGGCGAGGACGGCGCCTCCTACGAGGAACTGGTGGAACGCGAGGGCCGGCCGCGGCTGCGCTACTGGCTGGACCGCATCCTCGCCGAGGGCATGCTCGACGCGTCCGTCGCCTACGGCTACTTCCCCGTCGTTTCCGAGGGGGAACAGGTGGTGGTGCTGCACCACGGCGAAGACCGCGACGGCGTCCTCGGCACCGCGGGCCTGCTCGCCCCCGACGGCGGTTCAGGCGGCCCCATCGGCACCGACCGGCTGCGCTTCGACTTCCCGCGCCAGCGCCGCGACCGGCACCTGTGCCTGGCCGACTTCGTGAAGTCCCGTGAATCGGGGCAGATCGACGTGCTGCCCGTGCAGCTGGTCACCGCCGGCTCGAAGATCGATGAGTTCACCGCCGAAATGTTCGCCGGCAACCACTACCGCGACTACTACGAGCTCAACGGCCTGGTCATGCAGCTCACCGAGGCGCTGGCCGAGTTCTGGCACGCCCGCATCCGCAAGGAACTCGGTTTCGCCGCCGAGGAGCCCAAGGACACGGCAGGCTACTTCAAGCTGGACTACCGTGGTGCCCGGTTCTCGCTCGGCTACCCCGCGTGCCCGGACATGGAGGACCGCCGCAAGGTGACGGAGCTCTTGAAGCCGGAGCGCATGGGCGTGATCCTCAGCGACGAGCTGATGCTGCACCCCGAACAGTCCACGGACGCGTTCGTGTTCCACCACCCGGAGGCGAAGTACTTCAAGGTGTGAGGTGTGGCGGAACAATCAGCTTTAGCCTATTCGTCCCCGATTAGGTCCGCTCAGCAATCTCTTTTAGTCGCTGCAAGCCAACCTGCCACATTTTTTCAAACTCAGCCGCCTGTTCTTCATCGGTATCGCTGTCAACGACGAGCTCAGTCATGCCATCTTTTTCTGTAAACGTGTAATTTTCATACGCTGGCGCCCATTTTCGGGCTTCGTCGCTCGTTGTATCTTCGACTCCATCGTTGATGATTCCCAGGTGTTCAATGGAGACAAATTCAAGGGGTCGACATTTGGCGATCCTGCTAACCATGCCACCAGTTTCACCAGTTTCAGGATCAGGTCCAAGGAAAAGCATCTTCGAGCCCTCTTCCCAGGCGCCTTCAAAGTAGGAACCTTCGCTGAAGGCCGATGTCCACTCGCGGTACGTCTTATCGTCAAGCATCGAATGCCAAACTTTTTCCTTTGGCGCATTGATCATTATTGAGAAGTGTTGGGTCTGCATCGTCATACCTCCGGTGTTTACAGCTTGTCCTTGGACCATTCCCCCAGCAACGAATTCATATTGATGTGGGCCGACGGGGCTTCAAGAGCAACCACATCCTCCGTGTACTTCTCCTGAACGGAGGCGGGGGCGGGCGCTGTCGCGGCTTGTTCTGCGGGGGACTGCCGGTCAGGCGGATCCGGTGCGGCCGTGCAACCCCGATCGAGGACAGGAAGATTACTCCAGTGGCGACGACAGCAGAACGGATCGAGATCAGACTGGTGGAAGCTGTCCGCATTTCATGGCCCTTCGGCAGGTCGGTCCCATCTCGACTTGTAAGAGACAGCCAGCTGCACCGGCACATCCGATGTTCCTCGGAGCCTCAGCCCGCGTCAAGACCACCCGGAGGCAAAGTACTTCAAGGTGTGAGTTGGAACCGGTCCCTGGCCTGGCTGGATTCCGCCTGCGCGGCGTGTCCGCCGGCGCTTCCGCCCGCGCTGGAGACCGGCTTCACCCGCCGAAGTGCGGCAAGAATGGCCCGCCCCACCACCGCGATGCCGATCACCGTGGTGACGGCGCGCAGGGTGTCCCAGCCCGCCGTCGACGTCACCAGCGAGTAGAGCAGGAAGCTGCTCAAGTTGGTGCCCAGCGGCGCGCCGGGCACGTAGGAGATGCCGGTGCCGGTGCCCACCGCGAAGGGCCAGAACCACAGGTTGGTCAGCAGGCCGAACAGGTAGGACGCCACGATGCCGTAGGCGCACAACATCCACAGTTCGGCTCTGCCCCGCACCCGGTGGGGGAGCAGGCCGGCGCCCGCGCCTACCCATGCGCAGGCGAAGATCTGGAACGGGGTCCACGGCCCGATGCCGCCCCACAGGGCGCTTGAGAGGGCGATGGTGGCGGCGCCGAGGAGCATGCCGAAGCGGGCACCGAAAGCCCGGCCGGCCAGGATCAGCAGGATGAAGACTGCTTCAACGCCCCCGACGCCGGTGCTCGCCACCCGCACCGCAGAACCTACCGCGGCCAGGACGCCGAGCAGTGCCACCGTGTGTGCGGAGCGGACTGAGCCGTCAAGGGACACGAAGATGGCAGCGACGGCGAGCGGCGCGACGGCCAGCGCCGCGTAGGGGAGAGCGGCGGCGGCATCCTGCGGGAGGGCCGCCGCGAGCAGCGGCCAGCAGAAGGCACCGAGGGCGAGGAGGTTTGCCGCTGCGAGAACCGCGAGCTCGACCCCCCGCGGCATCCGGATGCGGCGGGCTCTTGCCGCAGCTGGAAGGTCTGCTGGTGCGTCGGTGACCCTGGGTCTTGGATCGGCACTCGCCGGCATGGGAAACAGAGGGGCCGGTTCCGGTGCATCGGCCGTCACGGTTGAGGGCGCGACGCCGTCACGCATCTGCAGGATTCGGGCGCCGAGGCCGTGGGCAAAGTCGTGGTCATGGGTGGCGATCAGGACCGCCGTGCCGGCGTCCGCTGCCGCCCGCAGCGCCGCCGAGACCGCGGTGCGCGCTGCCGGATCGAGTCCCCGCGTGGGCTCATCAATCAGGAGTACCTGGGGATCGTCCATGGTCTGCAGCGCGATGGCAAGGATCCTGCGCTCCCCTGCAGAGAGGTCCCGGGGATGCTCGTGTCCAATGGGAATCCTGACGTCTCCCCGCAGGCGGGCCAGGCGGGCCGCTGCGGAGCCAGGCTCGGGCTTTTCGCCGTTCTTTCGGCGGGCCTGCCGCCGCTCTGCTGCGCGGAGCTCTGCCGCGACGGTATCCCTGGTGAAGAGGTCGTCCGAGGCGTCCGGCACGAGGGCGACGCGGCCGCCGTCGACCGTGCCGCCGTCGGCCGTTCCTTCACCAACAGTTCCTTCACCGAGGGCAAGCGCCACCAGGAGGGACGACTTCCCGGCGCCGTTCGGCCCCACGAGGGCGACCACTTCACCGCGGTGCAGGGACAGGGACGCTTCGCGCACGAGCGGCGTGCCCTTTCGGTGCACAGCCAGCTTTGCCGCGGTCAGCACGGGCGCGTGCTCCGCTGGCTCCACCGGCGCTGGGCGGACTTCGGCAGGGTGCGCGGACGCGGACGGCGCTACACCTGGAATCAGGGCGCCGTCGTCGATGGTCCACCACGAGTCGGCAACGGGTACCAGCGCTTCCGCCCGGTGCTCCGCCACGATGACACAGACACCGGCGTCGCGGGCGAGGGCACTGAGCACCGCTATGACGCGTCCGCGGGCCGCGGTGTCCAGGTCGGCCAGGGGCTCATCCACCAGCAGCATGGCAGGCTGTTCCACCACCGCTGCGGCGATGGCTACGAGTGTTGCCTCACCCGCCGACAGGGTGCTGATATTCCGGTCCAGCAGCGCCGACACTCCGACACGTTCTGCGACTTCCAGCACCCGGGCCTTGGTGGAAGCGGATGCCACACCGCGCAGCTCAAGGGCGAGCGAGATTTCGTCGCGGACCCGGGTGGTGGCGAAGGCGGCGCGGGGATTTTGCAACACGACGCCGATGAGGGGGGCGGTATCGCGCGGCGGCGTGGTGGCACGGTCCATTCCGGCGACGCGCACGTTGCCGGAGATTTCGCCACCGTCAACATGTGAGAGGAGGCCGGCGATGCCCCGCAGGATGGTGGACTTGCCGGAACCCGTCGGCCCGGTAATCACCGATATGGACCTGCTTGGCGGTGCGAAGGCGGGGACGCGCACCCGCGCGTCACCGATGCTGAATTGTGCGTCCCGGACGAGGACCGGCGCTTCGGTACCGCGGCCTGGTTCGCGTGCTGCCCGGCTCCCGAAGCCGCGCAACTCCAGGGCCGCGGCAACCCGGGCAGCGTGCTCGAGGGTGCGCTCGAGCACGGGTACGAGGGCGCGCGCACCGAAGCGCTCGCCCCGCAACCGGAACGCCAGGCTGACGGAGGTCACGGCGTCGGAAAGCGCCGGGAGCGCCGCCCACGCCACCACAAGCATCCGGGCTACGCCCTGTGTGGGGCCCCGGCGGGCCAGGTGCACAAAGCCGCGGGCCACGTCCACCCAGGCGTTGAGCAGGCCGAAGCCGAGGAACATCGCGGCGATCGGCAGGGCGGACAGGACTGCAGCCCACAGACCTTGTCCCGTGACCGGACCGAGGAGGACCACATGCGCGTACGGGGCAGGCAGCCGCATCGCCGGCAGGTCGAGCAGAACCGGCCCGCCCATGCCCGCGCCGTTGAAAAGGACGCGGTAGATGACCCGCGCCGCAATGAACACGACGGCGAGGGCGGCGCCGGCGCGCAACGGCGCGGGTCGGAAGGTCATGCCGCGGGGGCGGCCGGTTCGCCGTCGACCGTGAAGAGCAGTTCCAGGCTCTGTCCCGGGCTCACCTGCAGGGTGGCGAGGCCTTCCTGCGCGTACTCCCACGCACCGGACGCCGGCTTTACCCAGAGGGACCAGTAGGCGAAGGCGGCGGGCATGCCCTTGCATTCTTCCCGGTACGTGCCGCCCTTGTGGGTGATGTCGAAGTCCGCGGCGGGCACACCGTTCACCCGGCATACGAGTTCCGTGGGGTACTGCGTGGTGCCCTCGGTCTTCACATCGGCTTCTTCGAGCACCTCGGACGCGGGAGTGGGCGCATCCACGGGCACGCACACGTTCTTGTCAGCGGCGGACTGCTTCACGGCGCCCGAATCGACGATGACCTTCACACCGTCGCAGGGCCCGTCTGCGGCGCTGGCTGCAGCGGTGGCGGTGGAGGAGGCCGTTGCCGTGGAAGCCGGCTCAGAGGCAACGGGCTGGGTGGCGGCCGGCGTGGAACAGGCGGCGAGGGTAAACAGGAGACCAGCGGCGGCGAGGGAGCTCGCGGCGGCGGTGCGCATCTTAGTCAAAGTCACCTGTTAAGAGTAGGGCGTTGCCTATCTGGATCCGGATGCCGTCGCTTTGTGTGACGCCAGGGTTCAAACCAGCTTCAAACCCAGGCGGCAGGCCCGCCCTTAAAGCCAAGCGGACGACGGCGGGAGGTCCCGCCGTCGTCCGCTTGGTACCCTTCCGGTGGCGTGGAACAGCGTTATAACGTGATGGCGTGATCGTCCCCAATATTTCCCAGAACGCCGTGGCGGTCGCGGATCACTACGACGAGCTCGATCCGATCTATCGCCAGGTGTGGGGTGAGCATGTCCATCACGGGCTATGGGCCACGGGCCGCGAGACGCCTACCGAGGCCGTCGAAGCGCTGGTCGACACCGTGGGCGACAGGCTGCGCCTTATGCCCGGCGAGGCGTGCGTTGATATCGGCTGCGGCTACGGCTCCACCGCAAGGCAGCTCGCGGTGACACGCAGGGTCCGCGTTACCGGCTTCACGATTTCCGCTGAGCAGGCCGACTATGCCGCCGCGCATCCCGTACCCGACGTGGACATCCATCTCCGCGACTGGCTGGTCAACGGGCTGGCCGATGCCTCGGTCAGTGCCGCATGGGCGATCGAGTCGAGCGAGCACATGATCGATAAGGCCAAGTTCTTCGCGGAGGCGCATCGCGTGCTGTCGCCCGGCGGCCGCTTGGTTGTCTGCGCTTGGCTCGCCGAGACTGGTGCCAGCGGATGGAAGGTTCGCCACCTGCTCGAGCCGATCTGCCGAGAAGGGCGCCTGCCTTCGATGGGCACGCGCGAGGAGTATGAAGCGATGGCAAGGGCGGCGGGCTTTGCGATCGATGGCTATGAGGATGTCAGTAGCCGCGTCGCGCGCACATGGACGGTTTGCGCCCGTCGACTTGTGAAGGCCTTGCTCGTCGATCGCGATACCCGTCGCCTCGCCCTTGGCGCACGCAATCGCATTTTCGTTTTGAGCTTCCCCCGCCTGATCCTGGCCTACCGTACCAGGGCGATGCGCTACGGGATTTTCACGCTGTCGAAGGCGAGGGAGGACGGGGCTCTACGCGAACCCGGCACAACAACGTAGGAGGAGCCAGCCTGACCGCCAGCACCACCCAGCCACACCATGTAGGCCGCTCCGGCGAGTGTAAGCACACGGTAGGCCAACTGGCCGCACCACTCAGCACAAACAGGAACTTCCTGAAATGTCAGACCCCCCTGCCATGCTTTGGCTATGGAAAGCGGTGTGCTTGTCGATGCGGGAGGCAGGGCCGCGGTGGCGGCTGCCATCACGTCGGTGGCCGGGCTGGTTGATGAGCTTGCCGGTGTTGTTGCCTGCCCGCCGGCCGCCTCAGACGGGTATAACCGTGTTCCCGATGCTGGTACTGATGCTGATCCGTTGCAGGCGTTTTCCGAGGCATGCCTGGAGGGGCTAGGGGTGCTGGCACGGGTTGAGGCCGCGACGGCGGCGGTGAAGGTCCGGCTGGTGGACGCCTACGCGGAGGCTGCAGCCCGGATGGAGAGCCCGCCGGCCAGCGCCTATGAGGCGTCAGCGCAGGAGACGAGCCTGGTGGCAGAAGTCGCGTGTGTGCTCACAATCGGCGAGCGAGCCGCATCCGCCCTGCTCGGAGAAGCCCATGCGCTGACCACGTCGTTGCCGGCGGCACTCGATGCGCTGCAGGCTGGCACCATTGCCTGGCAGCATGCCCGCATTATGGTCGAGGAAACCACCGGCCTCACCCCCGCAGCAGCCACTGCACTGGAGGCGCACTTCTTCGACCCGGACGCACCGAACCCGGCCCGCGGTGCGGCGCCCGGAGAGCTTGTCCCCTCCCGGTTCCGGCGGAAGGTCCGGGCATGGCGGGAACGCCACCACCCCGAGTCCCTTGAGAATCGTCACGCGAAGAGCCTGACGGACCGGCGGATGGAGTGCACCCCGGACCGGGACGGCATGGCCTGGATCTCGCTGTACCTTCCCGGGGACACTGCCTGCGCCATCTGGAACAGGACTACCGCTCTCGCCCGCGGCTTGCAAGGCCCGCATGAACCCCGCAACCTTACGCAGCTGCGCGCCGATATCGGCGCAGGCATGCTGCTGGGCAATGCGAACCAGGAGTGCGGAGAAGTGCCCTCTCCTAAAGCTGATGTGCTCGTCACCGTCCCGGTCTTCTCCCTCCTCGGCCTTACCGATGAACCCGCTGAGATCGATGGGCTGGGGCCGGTCCCGCCATCGATGGCACGCAGGCTCGTTTCCAACGGCGCCAGTTCGTTCTACCGCGTCCTCGTGGACCCCCGCGACGGGGCACCGCTCGAGATCAGCCGCACTAGCTACCGGCTTCCGGAAACGCTGAAGCGGTGGCTCAAGATGCGGGACGGCAGATGCACCTTCCCGGGCTGCAGCAACCACACCCTGGACAATGAGGCGGACCATCTCACCGCCTGGCAACACGGCGGGCCCACCGGGATAAGCAACCTCGGCCAAGCGTGCCCGAAACACCACCGTCTCAAACACGGATCGGCCTGGACGCCAACGCCAGCTACGAAGAATGAGCCACCAGGCTGGGTTTCAGCGAGCGGACGATACTATCCAGCCGAACATCCGGACCGGGAACCACCTCACTGGCCGCCGGGCTGCCTGCCAGTGGCCGTTAGCCCCCTCGAACAGGCCATCCTGGCGCGCCTAGCCGCCTGACGCCTCCGGGGGCGAACGCCTCGCCGCCTGACGCCTCGCCGCCTGACGCCCCGGCCTGGGTTTGCTGAGTCGGTGAACCGGCTCCGTGACTGCAGGCGGAGCTCCATGCCAGGCGCTGTTGGGATCGAGGGTGTAGTAGCCGGCGAATGGAGGGCATTCGCTGAAGCCGTTTGTCCGCCAGTGTTCGTTGGGGAGCTGATGGTCATCGCCGCGTGCGGGGTCGTTCCGGTTAGTGGAAATCATCGGTTCAGATCTACCGGCTGGCGACGCCAACCCGTCCACTCCGACCTGCGATTGTGGAGGTCTGGACACTAGTAGCTGCCGGACTTATCGTGCAGATATGGCGGCTGCCTGACTGGCAGGATTGCCAGTGCTGCCGGTTCGCTGTTGCGGCCGTCCGTCACGAGGAGGAAGCAGATGGAACACGTTGAAGAGACTGTTGAAGTCGCAGTCCCGGTGCGGACCGCATACAACCAGTGGACCCAGTTCGAATCCTTTCCGCAGTTTATGTCCGGTGTGGAATCTGTAACCCAGCTGACCGAGACCACCAACCACTGGGTTACCAAGGTGGGCGGTGTGCAGCGGGAATTCGATACCGAAATAGTGGACCAGGAGCCTGACGACCGGATCGCCTGGCGTAGCACCGACGGCAAGTCCCATGCCGGCATCATCAGGTTCACGCCAGTTGATGCCAACCACACGAAGGTCAGAGTCCACTTCGAATGGGCGCCGGAAACCGTCACTGAAAAGGCAGGGGCGGCATTGCAGATTGACGAGATACAGGTCAAGGCTGACATGCGTAAGTTCAAGGACTTCATCGAATCGCGCGGTACCGAAACCGGCGGCTGGCGTGGCGAAGTCAAGGACAGCGGCCCCACAGGGCAGCTCTGAAAGCGCCCAGGATCAGCTGAGGGATCAACGCCAGCAAACAGAAAGCGGACGACGGCGGGAGGTCCCGTCGTCGTCCGCGTTCCTGGAGGTGAATCACTGAAGGGCAGGCATGCCCTTCAGGCCTGTGGTGCGGGCGTAATTCCATCCTGGAGCAGCTACCAATTCACGCCGGTGCCTATCCCTTGTTTGACCGACTGGGAAGGTTCAGCATTAGAGCACCCTGACGGCGGACGTTACCGGCCGGAATGTCGGCCGGCAAAGTCAGCGTCAACCATGAACTCACGGGCGGAGGACAGCAAAGATGAGCAAGTCACGAATAGCCGAGGCCATTACATCCGCCAAGGCGTACCTGGTTGCCCACCCCGACGAAGCCCGGTACCGCGACGCTGTGGCCACCGCCGTCATGGAGGAGGGCCTCCGTGTTCGCGTAACGGGCACCGATGGTTCGTCCCTTGTCACGGACATGGTGGCAGGGGTCGGCGGTACGGCATCTGCACCTTCGCCGGGGTGGCACTTCCGCGCTGCCTATGCCTCCTGTGCAGCCACGCTGATAGTGATGCGCGCGGCGGAACAAGACGTGGAATTGTCCGGTCTGGAAGTCAACGTGGACAGCGAATCCGATGACCGGGGCATTCTCGGTATTGCGGACGAAATCCCAGCGGGTCCCTTGAGCATGAAAATCACCGTCAGGGCAGAATCGCCGCAGAATGAAGGAACGGTCCGGGAAGTTATCACATGGGGGCTGAAACATTGCCCTGTTGATGACGCAGTCCGGCGGCCCGTCCCCGTGGAGCTCGATATACGCATAACCGGAGCGCAAGAGTAGGTAGCCCGGAACAAAGTTCCCCTTCAGCCAATAGGGAAGGACCAGGCGGAAGCGGACGACGGCGGGCACCCTCCCGCCGTCGTCCGCTTGCTGTGCCTCAGGACTTAAGCGGCAGCCCCTGCCGGCACTGCGCTGCTGTCCGCCGTCGTGCCGGCGAGTTGTGGTGCCCAGCCATCCGTACCCTGCAGGTACGTCCGGACCGTGTAGTTGTCCGCCTCGCCCCCGGGCAGCTGCGGGCGGTCTGCGGTCACCTGGGCTCCGGGGCCGCGGTTGTTGTACTCGTGGAACCGCGCCTCGCGCCACGAGAAGCCGCTCATATCCGTCCACGGCGTGCCCGAAATGTGGGCGCCAAGCCAGGAGTCCCTGACCAGGACTTGGGCAACCGCGCGGGGATCGCCGCTGGGATGCCACGGCCTGCCGAGGTGCACGCTGTTTTTCGCAGCGTCGGAGACCAGCCGGCACTGGTCAAAGAGGTAGCCGTGCTTGATGGACAGGTCCAGGCTTCCAGCGGTGACGTAACCATTGTTCGTCGCCGAGCCACGGTCCAGGGACTTGATCTCGCAGCCGCTGAAAACAGCGGTGCCGCGGCCGAAGATGAAGTCAACATCCCCTTCCACGTAGCACCCATCGAAGTAGAAGCGCGCCTGCACGCCCGTGCCCGGTGAGTTCACCAGCAGCGTGTCCTGGTTGCCGAGCATCCTGACGTTGGAGAGCACTGACCGGTCGGCTGTGATGTGCAGGGCCACGGCCTGGCGGTCCTTCATCCCCATGTTGGCGGCCTCGTCAAAATCGTTGCTGATGCTCAGGTTCCGCGCCACGAAGTCCGGGCCGTCGATCCGGACCGAGGCGCTGCCTGAGGTGCCGAAGTTTCCGGTACCGTCCGGTTTGGGTGTGCCGGACGCGTTGTTGAAGACCAGCACCACGTCCTCCGGCCTGCTGCCCTGCCCGATGAAGGAGATCCGGGGCTTGTTGCCCGGCACCCGGACCGCTTCCCGGTAGGTCCCGGGCTGGATCCGGATCACGGTCCGTTGGGCACTGTTTGACGGAACCGAATCGACGGCGGACTGTACGGTTGCGAACGTCCGGCCCGGTCCGACGTCGAGCGTCACCGGAAGATCGATGGGGCGCTCGGAGGGCCAGTACATGGCCAGCAGAGGGTCGGTGCTGGCGTCGATGTTCTGGAAGTAGCCCGGCGGCACGATCTCCTTGGACTGCAGTTCGCGGGCGACCAGTCGGGCCACGGCCAGGGCGCCGGCGGCCTGGAAGTGTGTGTTGTCCTGGGAACCTTGCGGATACTGGGGGTGCTCGCCGGGAGCCAGGAAAAGGAACTGCGATTTGGTTCCTTCCGGACCCAGTTGCTGCCACAGTTCCTTCGAGGAAGCCGCCAGGTCCACCAGCGGGGTGCCGGTCGCGGCGGCAAGTTCCCGCACAGCCTGCGGATACGCCCCGTGGGAGTCCTGGGCGTTCCCAAAGGAATCGAAGCGGCGGCGTTCCACGGAAGTGACCAGGACGGGTTTACCTCCGCGTGCCCGGGCGCCGTCGATGTAGCGGCTCAGGTACTCCTTGTACGTGGAGCCTGGAAGCGTACCCCGGGCCGGGTCCGTCACTTTCTCGTCGTTGTGGCCGAAGGAGATCAGCAGGTAGTCGCCCGGCTGCATCAACGCCAGCACCCGGTCCAGCAGGCCGGCGTCGGCGAAGCTCTTGGAGGAGGCGCCGGACCAGGCGTAATCGAACACTGTAGCCTGCGGTCCCAGCAGGAGCGGCAGCGCCTGTCCCCAACCGGCACGGGGGCGTTCGGACTGCTGGTACGCCGACGACGTCGAGTCCCCGACGACGAAGATCACCGGCTTGGTGCGGGGTTTGGCAGGGTGGGGGTCCGCTTGCGGGAACGCGCTGGCTACGCCCGTTCCCGAGAGAGCCAGGGTTCCCGCGGTCAGCGCAAGGGAGGTGAGGACAGTGCGCCGGGTGGGCAGAATGGCAGCCATTAGAGTCCCCCTCCTGCCGTGAAGATTGGGCCGGTGGAGCCCTGCAGCAGTGCCGGGACGGCCTGGGCCGGGTGGACCTGCGTCCGGAGCGTGGGGGTCCAGGACGTGTCCTCGGCCAGTTGCTCGCCGGGCGCAGCAGCGGCGTTGTACACGGCTCGAAGATCCGTGACCTTGCCGTTGACGGCGTTCCCGACGGTGGTGATCACCGTTCCTTTGTAGCGCCCGATGATGTTCGCGGCGTTGATTCCGGCAGGCAGCGTGAAGGCGTTCGCCTCGGCGTGGAGGTGGGAGTCGAATCCGGCGCCCAGCGTGTAGCCATAGGGGATGGTGCTGTCCTCGTTCACCTTGAAGTGGTTGTTGTACACGTCCACCTGGCCGAAGCGGACCCGCGGGGCGCGCTGGCCGACGTTTTCGAAGACGTTGTGGTGGATGGTGACGCGCAGCTTTCCCGGGTCGCCGCGTCCGGGCGAATCGGTGGAGCCGATCAGGAGCAGCTTGTCATGGTCCGCGAAGCGGTTGAAGGACATGGTCACCAGGTCCGAGCCGTTGGTGACGTCCACCGCGCCGTCGTGTACCTGGTAGGGGCGGCCGAAGTAGAGCGGCTGGGAACTGTCCAGGTTGGGGGCGTCCGTGAATTCGGAGTGGTCGATCCAAACGTTGGTGGCCCCATTGATGACCTGGAGCATGTCGTATTCGCTGTTCCAGTTGCCCTCGGCGCCGTCGGTCGGATCCCAGGCCGGGAAGCAGTCGTGGGTATCCCGTACCGTGAGGTTGCGGAAGATCACGTTGCTGGCCCCGTTGATGCGGAGCGCTGCGCCGGTGATGGTGCTGTCCGGGGTGGCGCCGACGATGGTGGTGTTGCTGGGGATATCCAGGCGGATGTTCCTTGCCTGCTTAGTGGCGGCCGCCCGCCTGGCTGTCTCCTGCGCGCCCGCGGGGGCCTGGCTGCGGCCATAGGTGGACGGGTCATAATCCTGTAGGTATTGCGCCAGGCTGTAGCCGGTGCCTTCGGCATAGTTTTCGCACGTCAACGAAGAACCGTCCGCTGCTGTGTTCGCGTCGATGGTTCCGTGGACGCGGACAATCTTGGGCTGGGTGCCTGCTGCTGCAAAGGCGGCCTGCAGTTCTCCCTTGGTGGAGATGTCATAGACGTGGGCGTCCGCTGCCGCTGAACCTCCGGTGGTCCCCGCTCCGGCCGATGCCCAGCCGTTCCCCTCCGCAAGAACCTGGCGTTCCAGCGGGATCTGGGCCGTCTGGGCGGAGGGGTCGGCCACCGGGTTGGGAGCTGCGCCTGCCGGAGCCGACACCATCAGCGCTCCTGCCACTGCCATGGCTGCGGACATGGATAAGGTGCTGCGTTTTCGCATGTTCTCTCTTCCGTCATTGGAACGAACCGTGCCCCGGCCGGCGGCTGCTATGACGCCGGTCACGTCCGGGCACTGAGAAGGACATTACCGAGAAAACGGTTTCTCAGCAATGGTACGTTTCGGTTCTGCCGATCCAGCCTCAGAAACTGTGGGCGGTCACAACCGGGGGACGCACTTGCCCCGTCCCAGCAAGGCCAGTCCTGCACGGTCGCCTGTACCGAAGTCCAGTTGTCCGGAGTTCTCCCCGTACATCAACTGGGTGGGGTCGCTGACGTGGCCCAGCCCCACCACGTGGCCCAACTCGTGCATGATGACGGCCCTCACCAAACCAGGGCCATCGGGATATGCCAGGGTTTCCGCCAGGCCCGGGGCATCAAGGTGCACCTGGCCGGTGACGTAGACGTAGGGTTCACCCTGGACCTGGATTGAGGTGCTGCCGCCCGTCCCTGCAATTTTCCCCGCCAGCTCGGGTGCTTCTTCCGGTGTGGCCCACGCAATCAGGATCGGAGCCCATTTCTTGCCGTAACGGTCAGGCTGGTACGCCTCCCGCTTATTGGACGGTGCTTCATCCGTGGGACCGTCGTACACGAACTGCAGCCCGGTGGCAGCGGACACCGCGGCCACGGACTCCCGGATGAGCTGGTCCGTTCCCGGCGGCGCATAGTCTTGCCGGACCACGTAATGGACAGGGCGGCAAGGGTCGTAGGCGACGAACGGCTGGCCAGGGTCCGGCGACTCCTGCAGGACGTAAGCGGTGGATCCCGTGGTGGCAGGAGGGACGCCGAGAGGAGACGACGCGGCTTCGTGCCCCGGGGGAGGGACCTCGGAACCGGGCAGATGAGGCAGCGCCGCCGACAAGGCAAACCGGTTGAACAGTGTGGGAGTGAAGGAGAGGCCGACGACGAGCGCCAGGCTCAGGACGACCACTGACCTCGAGCTCCACTTGCGGGTGCGCGCGGTCTCGATCCCGCGGTAGCCGCGCCGTTTCCCGGCACGAGGCACGGGAGCCGCGCGCCAGGGCTCGGGCGTTTCAAGCTTGCCGAGGGCCTCGTCGATGGCCCACTGTGGGATACGCCCGCTGGGCGAACGCCGAACTCCCGGGATATCCCGCGGCTCGCCGTCCCCTCCCGACGAGCCGTTCCTGCCAAAACCTGCTTCCACCGCAGTCCCCTTGTTCCCCCAACCCATCTCCGTTGATGGTCCGCTCAGCATAGTGGCAGTTCGTCGCCGGGTGGAGCCCTTCGCTTAGAGGCGGAGCTCCATGAAAACGCTGTTCGGGTCCAGGGTGTAGTCCGCGAAAGGCGGGCACTCGGTGAAGCCGTTACGGGCATAGAGGCGCCGCGCCGCAGCGAAGTAGTCCTCGGTTCCGGTCTCAAGATATAGGCGCTGGAGGTTTCGGCCCCGGGCGTCGTCGAGAATATGCCTGAGCATTTGGGTGGCTACGCCCCGTCCCCGTGCCCTGGCTGTGGTGCGCATGGACTTGAGCTCGCCGCACCGGGCGGAGCCGGGCGGTGAAACCAGGAGCTTGAGTGCGCCGCATCCCAGCAGGTGGCCGTCCTCGCGGGCCGTCCAGAACGTGATGGACGGTGCGGACAGCGCGGAGTGGTCCAGCGCGTGAACGCTGTCGGCCGGCGATGTGGCGAACATGTCCGCAAGGTGCTCGCCCAGGAGTTGGTGGACATCCGCGCGTGACGGGTCGTCCCGGTCAATGTGAATCATCGCCTCAAATCTACCGGCTGGAAGCGTGCGCGCGTCACAACAAGGCCAGTAGGCCTTGCCGGTAAGGCCTACTGCCAAAGGAGTCAGTTGCTTTTTTGCTTTTTCGGTGACATTGGCAAAAGCCGCAAAAAATCCGCTGGCGTCAGGATATAGAAAAGGCGGACAACTAAATCGGCCAGTCATGATCCCCGTTCTGGCGCGGAGAAGCGGCGCGAGAAGCATGCGCCGGCAGGACTGGCATAAAAAATAAAAGTAGGTATGGTATCGGGTAACGCAAGGCATGGAAAGGCGTGATTCGGATGTCCGGAAAATCCCCCAAAAGCACCAGCGCAAAAAAGGTTGGCAAGACAATTCTCGAAAAGCGGGCCGATAAAAAGGCAAAAAACGAAAACAGCGAACTGCATTTTGTGAAGCCACGCAAAAACCAGCGCTGATCAAGCCCGCGGGCGGCCGGTGACGGGACTCCTAGCCCGGCCGGCCGCCCGCGCCATCACACTGGCGTAACCCCATCTTCAGCCGCAAGGACACAACTGATGAACGCAACCCTCAACGCCCTGGTAGTCCCGGCCCGCCTCGCCTATCCCGTGCACATCCGCCGCGTGGACATCGACGCGGCGGCGCAGCAGCGCGTGGCTGCCGGGGCCATCGGGTCCATAAAAGGCACCGACTGGCTCGCCTACCTGGACAGTAACGGCAGCGGAGAAGGCCCCAACGTCCGGGCGGAGGTGCTCATCCGCGAGGCAGGCATCACTGTGGACGGAACCATCCACGGCACGGCCATTTTCCTTGGCCACGCGCCCGCCGGTGGGGAGACAGACCCTCCCCGCCACCTCATCAGGCTCGCCGAACAACTCTTCGACATGCCTCTGGCCGCCTAGCAGCAACTGGGGGCGGTGTTACCCCGCGCTCTTGTCGATCACGCAGAACCGGTTCCCGTCCGGATCCTCAAGGACAATGAAGTCCGGGTCCTCCGGGTACAGGTCCCAGTCCACGCGCCGGGCCCCGAGCGAGACCAGCCGTTCCACCTCCGCAGCCTGATGGTCGGCGTACAGGTCCAGGTGGACGCGAGGGTACTCCTGGACTGGCGTCTCGCTGAGCATGAGCGAGAGTTGCGTTCCCGCGCCCGACGCCGGCACGAGGGTTACCCAGCTGTCGTCACCAGGTTCCCGGGGGACGTAGCCGAGGGCGGCATGCCAGAAGTCGGTGGCGCGGGCGACGTCGTTGACGCCGAGGACGATGGTGCCGATGGTCAACATCCGCCCAGCCTAAACCCGGCGCTGCCGCATGTCTCTGCTTGCAGCAGGTGATGCGCTCATGCGGCTGCCGGCGGGGTTTCACGCAGCCCCCAAGCGAGCGATGCATGCGCCCGCCACCTCGCCATTGTGGGAGCCGCCGGGCGGGCGCACCATGGTGGTATGGACGCTCAAACACCGAAAACTGTGGAGCTGAACCTTCCCCAGGCCTTCCTCCTGCTGGCCACGAATGACAAAGACGGCAAACTCGAACTGCCGGTGTTCGCGCTGCGGACCACACTGGCCGGGGCGATACTGGCCGAACTGGACATGATCGGCGCCATCCGGTTGCAAGGAAAGTACGTCAAGGCCACCGGCGCCACCCCCACCACCGACTTCCAGCACGAACTGGACCTCATCCGCCATAAGTCACGCCCGCACACGCCCAAGGGGTGGGTGTCCATGCTGGAGGGCCGCGCCGAAGTGCAGCGCGTGTACGAAGGAATGGTGTCTTTGGGCATCGTGGAGCATGTCGGCCAAAGGCACCTTGGTGTCTTTCAGACGGTGCGGTACCCGGAGAAGGACCATGCTCCGGAGGCTGCCCTGCTGAAAAAGCTTGAGGCGGCCCTGGGCAACGAGTCGGTGCCTCCCCAGGTGCCGGAACCCTCGGGGACAGCTGAAGGGGCCTCCGGCGCCGGGACAGATCGTGGGAAGCCCGCCGCCAAGGCGCCCGAAGCCAGGACCCTGGCGCTGATCGCGCTGCTTGAGGCGGCCGGACTGCTGGCCAAGCTCTTCCCGGAAGCGGACCGGGTATGGGCGGATGAGCTGGCCAAGGACTACTGGCCCGCCCGTGCGGTGGAGGACGAACTGCGCATGATCAGGCTGGCGGAGGAAGAAGCGGCAACCCTGTGACGCCGCAATCCTGTGTGCCACCAGAAGCCTAAGCCGTACGCAAGAAGCAACACTGTTGCCGCTCCAGCAACTAGTCCCCCGCCCCCGCTGCCGAAGGTACTCGACCTTCAGTCCGCGCTATGTACTGCAATGCCGCGCGAAGTATTCCACCCCAGCCTATTGACTGTGCTGCGGATCACGCCTACCTTGAAACAACAGTGTTGCAAACAATGCAACTCCGAATTTCATTGGTGGACACATGAGCAACGAATCGAACTCACCCGGGCCAGGAGTCATTGCCGATGGCGCCAACGGTCCTGCCTCGGGTGCAGCTGCCGTACGTGCCTCTGGCCGCGGCATGACTGATACAACTGGGGGCGTCAATGTCGACGCACCAAGCAAGGACGTCCGACGCCGGGTGGTTGCGGCCAGCTTTATCGGAAACTTCGTCGAGTGGTTTGACTACGCCGTCTACGGCTACCTGGCCGTCACCATCGCGACCGTCTTTTTCCCCGAATCGGACCCCCAGACCGGCCTCCTGCTGACATTCGCCCTTTTCGCGATTTCGTTCCTGGTCCGCCCACTGGGCGGATTTGTGTGGGGCCACATCGGCGACAAGGTGGGCCGGCGGACAGCCCTCTCCCTTTCCATCCTGATCATGTCCGGAGCAACGTTCTGCATAGCGCTGATTCCGGGCTACGACACGATCGGTATCTGGGCGCCCATCCTGCTCCTGATGATCAGGGTTGTCCAAGGCTTTTCCGCATCCGGTGAATACGCCGGAGCGTCGGCCTTCCTGGTGGAATACGCCCCTGCCAACAGGCGTGGCCTGTACGCCGCCGTTGTTCCGGCCAGCACCGCCGCCGGCCTGCTCCTCGGTTCCCTGATCGCCGGCCTGCTGACAACCCTGCTGTCCGCCGAAGCGATGCACAGCTGGGGCTGGCGGCTGCCGTTCCTGCTGGCAGCCCCGATGGGCCTCATCGGACGGTATATCCGGACCAAGCTAGAAGACACCCCTGTGTTCCGCGAACTGGCCGCCGAGGACCATGCGGACAAGGCACCCGTATCCAGCCTGTTCCGGAACCACTGGCGGCAACTGCTGCAGGCCGTCGGGGCCGTGCTGCTCAACGCCGTCGGCTTCTACGTGATCCTCAGCTACATGCCCACGTACTTGTCCTCGGAACTGGGCCTGGGCGAAACCGAATCATTCCTGGCCACAACCATCGCGCTGATCACCTACATCGGCTTCATCTTCCTCACGGGCATGCTCTCGGACCGGTACGGGCGCAAGAAGGTGCTCATCAGCGCCTCGGTCGCCTTCATCGTCCTGACCGTCCCCGCCTTCGCGCTGCTGGGAACGGGGAATTTCCTGGTCATCGTCCTGGTCCAGATCCTCCTGGGCGCCATGCTCACCCTGAACGACGGCACCCTGCCCAGCTTCCTGGCGGAAATGTTCCCAACCCGTGTCCGCTACAGCGGCTTCGCCGTGAGCTTCAACTTGTCCAACGCCCTCTTCGGCGGCACCGCCCCGTTCATGGCAACGCTCCTCATCGCGGCCACCGCCAGCGACCTGGCCCCGGCCTGGTACCTCGTCGCTGCCGCCGTCGTGTCCCTGGTCGCCGTGGCCCTCTCCAGGGAAACCTGCAAAGAGCCCCTGCGTCACGAATAGCTTTCCTCCCGAACCAACACGCACCGCAAGAAGCGCATTATAGAAAGGCAACACCCCATGACCACCACCGTCGAAAACGCCTCCTCCGTCGCCGAACTCGAGCGCACCAAAGTCCTGCACAACGGGAAAAAGGAGAAGCTGACCTTCTCAGATGCGGAGTTCGAGCGCCGCCTCGCGGGCCTCCGCCGGATCATGGCCGAAAAGGAACTGGACGCCGTCGTCCTCACCAGCTACCACTCCATCAAGTACTACTCCGACTTCCTGTTCACCTACTTCGGCCGCTCCTACGCCATGGTGGTCACGAAGGACGACACCGTCACCATCACCGCCAACATCGACGCCGGCATGCCCTGGCGCCGCAGCTTCGGCGACAACCTGGTCTACACCGACTGGCGCCGGGACAACTTCATCTTCGCCATCCAGGAATCCCTGCGCACCCGCGGCATCAGCGTCCGCCGGCTCGGCGTCGAAGACGACTCCCTGCCGCTGGACAACCGCAACAAGATCCAGGCTGCCTTCGAATCCGCCACCCTGGTGGATGTGGCCCAGGCCGCCATGCGCCAGCGCATGATCAAATCCGCCGAGGAAATCGACGTCATCAAGCACGGCGCGCGCATCGGCGACCTGGGCGGCGAAGCCATCCGCAACGCCATCACCGCCGGCATCACGGAGTACGAGGTGGCGCTGATCGGCACCGAGGCCATGGTCCACGAGATCGCCAGGACCTTCCCGGACTCCGAAATCCGCGACACCTGGGTCTGGTTCCAGTCCGGCATCAACACGGACGGCGCACACAACTGGGCCACCACCCGCAAAATCCAGGATCACGACATCCTGTCCCTGAACTGCTTCCCCATGACCTCCGGCTACTACACCGCCCTGGAGCGCACCCTGTTCTACGGCGAACCGGACGCCCGCTCCCTGGAACTGTGGAACATCAACGTCGAGGTGCACAAGCGCGGCCTGGAACTCATCAAGCCCGGCGCCGTCTGCAAGGACATCGCAGCCGAGCTCAACGAGATCTACGTCAGCCACGGCCTCCTGGCGAACCGCACGTTCGGCTACGGCCACTCCTTCGGCGTCCTGAGCCACTACTACGGCCGCGAAGCCGGACTCGAGCTCCGCGAGGACATCGAGACCGTCCTCGAGCCCGGCATGGTGGTGTCCATGGAACCGATGATCACGGTCCTGGACGGCCAGCCCGGCGCCGGCGGCTACCGCGAGCACGACATCCTGGTGGTGGGTGAGGACGGTGCCGAGAACATCACCAAGTTCCCGTTCGGCCCCGAGTACAACATCATCGGCGCGTAGGCGCCACAACCCGAAGCGGCGCCGCGGCCAACGCGGCGCCGCTTTCGGCGTCTCCGCCGAAGATAAGGAAAGATGATGGCTACCATGACTCCAGCAGCAGCCAAAGAAACCAACGGAAACGGCACCAACGGCGCCGCGGACGCCAAAGGCGCCTCCGTCGTCGTCAACGCCATCGCAGTGCTGCGCACCTTCACCGCCGACGAACCGCTGTTGGGCGTCACGGAAATCGCCAACCGGGTAGGCATGCATAAGAGCTCCGTTTCCCGGATCCTCGCCACCTTCGAGCAGGAAAACCTGGTGGAACGGGACCCGGAAACCCGCCGCTTCCGCCTGGGCCTGGGGCTGATCGCCGTCGCCGGCCCGCTGCTGGCCGAAATGGAGGAACGCCGCGTGGCCTATCCGGTGCTCCGCCGGCTCAGCGAGCAGACCGGCGAAACGAGCGCCCTCATGCTGTGGAACGGCGACGAAGCCATCTGCGTGGAACAGATCGCCAGCCACCACCAGATCAAGCACACCACACCGCTCGGTGCGCGCTATCGGGACGCGATGAGCGCCTCGGTGCAGGTTTTCCTCTCCACACTGCCCGCCGAACGCGTCCGCGAACTGATCCGCAGCGGAACCATCGCCTACCCCGGAGTGGACGACGCCGGCCTCGCGGCGTATGAGGCCCGGCTGCAGGATGTTGCGGGCCGGGGATGGGCAGAGAACTACGGCGAGTCATCCATGGATGAAGTGGGCGTGGCTGCCCCCGTCCTGGACCACCGCGGCGACGTCGTGGCCGTCGTGCTGATTCCTGCGCCCCGGTTCCGCGTCTCGCGCGAGCGGTTGGAGAGCCTGGCCGAGGCATGCGTCGCGGCAGCAGCGCAGGTGACCACCCGGCTCGGCGGCCGCGCCGCCAACTAGGGCGGCGGGCTAAGGCAGGCCCGCCATCCGCGCCGCCAGGTGCAGGGCCGCCAGCCGGCCGGTGCCGCGCGGATCGCCACCGCACAGTTCGAAGATCCGCTGCAGCCGGTGGTGCATCGACTGCCGCTCCAGGTGCAGTTCCCGGGCGGACTGCGCCGTGTTGCACCCGGAGTCCAGCCATACCTGCAGGGTCTCCAGCAGCTGGGACTGGCGCTGCGCATCATGGTCCAGAACCGCCCGGAGCTGCCGGTTCACGAACGCTGCCCGGGCAGACGCCTCAATCCCCTTCAAAGCAAGACTCTCCACGGCAGTGTCCTCCGCATCAACCACCACCAGGCCGTGCGATGGATGCCGCCTTCGCGGTGACGCATTGCGGCGCCGGATCTGGCGCACATCCAAGGCACGGCGCGCTTCAGCCAGCGACCAGGCAGCTTCCGCCACCCCGCTTGTCGGCGGCCCCACGGCTATCGCCGCGTCGTGGTCACCCTCCAGCCGCTGCAGCGCCTCTAGGAGCTTCCGGCGCCCACCGGCGCTATCAGTGCCGGGCAGGGCGATCATCACCACCAGTTCCGCATCATCCTGGTAGGCGGCACTGGGGATCCGGCTGGAACTCAGGAAGGACTCGATCGCGCGGCGGAGCTTTTGTGGCGACGCCGCATGGATGGCCGCCACCACCGCCGGGGAATCCGGTGGAAACCCGGCGCCGGGAGTCAGCTGCTCCAGGCGCCATGCGGGGGCGGCGGTAAGGACGGCGCGCATCAGTTCCGCCCCGGCCTGGGCATGCAGCCCCGGCGGCATGTGCTGCAGCAGGGCCAGGCCAAGGATGTCCACCGCGCGGTCGCCGGCCACCCGCGCCAGGCCGGGGTCCACGCCGTCGGGAATCTCCACCTCAAGCCTGCCCATCAGCACGCCGCGCACGGGAATGTCCACGCTGAGCACCGTCCCCCGGGCCACCTCCGGAAGGCCATCCTGCCCGCCCGGCCCGCTGCCGCCGTCGTCCTTTCCCTGCCCTTCAGCGGGCACCGCGCTGCCCAGGGCAACGCCCCAGGGTGAGACGAGTTTCACGGCCGAACTGATGATGCCGGCCAGCACGCCGAGGATCTGGTCCAGCGACGCACCGTGCGCCAGCTCCGCGGCCATGGCGCGGGTGGCGGCGTCGGCCTGCTGCAGGTGCCCCGCGGACTCGCTGACCAGGATGGAGTTAATGGCCTGCATGACGCCGACGAACGGCACAACCTTGCGCAGTTCCACCACCGCCAGGCCATGATTTTCCGCCGCCTCCAGCATGGCCGGCGGGATTTCCGGCAGCACGCCGCCGGTTTCCACGGCCAGGGCGGCGATGCCGCGCTGGGCAAGTTCCCGGACATAATCGGCACGCTTTTCCGGGGTTGCCGATGCCAGCGTGATGCCGCCGCACAGCAGCAGCTCGCCGCCGCGCAGCAGGGGAGCGATGTCTAGCACCTCGCTGGAGTGGACCCACCGGACCGGCCGCTCCTCCGAGTTGCCGGGGGAGTGCACCACAGGATCGGCGGCGGCGAGGACGGGATGGGCAATGATAGCGCCGAGAGAAATAGACATGACGTTCCGTACGGTATTAGGGGCATCTATTAGACATATCGTATCTTGTTGCTTGTGATGGGGGCCACATAGCCTTGAAGTACTCATTCACCTCATGGAGGCTCCCATGCAAGAAAAGCTTTCTCCAGCAGCGCAAGGGCGCACTGCTGCCGCAGGAACCCAGGGCGCACAAGGCCACAACACGGAAAACCATGGCACGGAAGACCACGAAGCCTGGCTCCAGCCCATCCCCGAGTCAGCGCGGACCCACAAGGTATCCGGCCAGTTCTGGATCTGGGCGGGCGCCAACCTGGCACCCATCAACTGGGTGCTGGGGGCACTCGGAATCCACCTCGGACTCGGATTCGCGGACACTGTGACCGTCCTGGTGCTCGGCAACCTGATCGGCATGCTCCTGTTCGGCTGCTTCGTCCTCCTCGGCCAGAAGACCGGCGCCACCGGCATGGTCCTGGCCCGCGCTGCCTTCGGCCGCCGCGGCAACTACCTCCCGGCCAGCATCCAGGCACTCCTGGTCATCGGGTGGTGCGCCGTGAACACCTGGATCATCCTGGACCTGGTGATGGCCCTGTTCGGAACCCTTGGCTGGGTGGACCCGGAGGCACACAACTACGGCTGGAAGATCGCCGTTGCCACGGGCATCATGGCGGCCCAGGTGGCCATCGCCTGGTTCGGCTACAAGGCCATCGCCGCATTCGAGAAGTGGACAGTGCCGCCCACCATCATCATCCTGGCCGTCATGTCCGCCGTCGCCTGGTTCGGCATGAAGATCGACTGGGGCTATGCCGGGCCTGCCAGCAACATCCTGGAAGGCTCAGAGCGCATTGCCGCCATGAGCGCCGTGATGACGGCCATCGGCATCGGCTGGGGCATCACCTGGTTCACCTACGCCGCCGACTACTCCCGCTTCGTCAGCACCCAGGTGCCCAAGCGCAAGGTCTACCTGGCCTCCGTCCTGGGCCAGTTCATCCCGGTGGTCTGGCTCGGAGTCCTGGGCGCCAGCCTGGCCACGAACAGCGGCGAGGTTGATCCCGGCAAGCTCATCGTGCAGAACTTTGGCGTCCTGGCGCTGCCGGTGCTGCTCATGGTGCTCCACGGCCCCATCGCCACGAACATCCTGAACATCTACACCTTCTCGGTTGCCACGCAGGCGCTGGACATTTCCATCAGCCGCCGCAAGCTGAACCTCTTCGTCGGCGTCTTCTCGCTCGCCGCCGTCGTGTTCTTCATCTTCCAGGAGGACTTTGCAGCGGTCCTGGACGCCTGGCTGATCGGCCTGGTGGCCTGGGTTGCCGCTTGGGGCGGGGTCATGCTGGTGCACTACTTCTGGCTGGAGAAGCGCTGGCCGGGCGATCCCGAGCGGCTGTTCGACGGCGTGGGCACCCACCGCCTCCCCGGCATCAACTGGGCGGGCGTCACCTCCCTCCTGGCCGGCATCTTCGCCACCTGGCTGTTCATGTACGGCCTCATCCCCGTCATGCAGGGCCCCATCGCCGTGGCCCTGGGTGGCTGGGACCTGTCCTGGTTGGCAGGCGGGCTCACCAGCGCCGCCGTCTACGCAGTCCTCGGCCCCCGCTCCCACGTCCGGTACCTCGGAGTCAAGAACGTTGTTTCCAAGCCTGCGGGGACCGGCACCACAGCCGTCATCCCGGTCCTCTAACTTCCTCCGCTTCTCCCGGGCGGGCGCGCCTGCCGCGCCCGCCGAAAGGATCTATCGTGAACCAGCCCGCCATCGCGGACCTCCTGCACCCCATCACCTGGCCTGAAGGATTCAAGGCCGCAGCGTCCTTCACCTTCGACGTGGACGCCGAGTCCTGCACCATCGCCCACGACCCCGCCAGCACCCGGCGGATGTCACTGATGACCCACCAGTCCTACGGGCCCAAGGTGGCGGTGCCGCGGCTCCTGAAGATCCTGGAGCGGCAGGATATCAAGGCCACCTTCTTCATCCCCGGCTTTACCGCCGAGTCCTACCCGGACGTGGTCCGCCGGATCGTGGACGGCGGACACGAGGTGGCGCACCACGGCTACCTGCATGAGCCGATGCAGGGAATCGACGCGACGACGGAGGCCAGTTACCTGGACCGCGGCCTGGAGGCGCTGGCGGAGGTGGCGGGAATCCGTCCTGTCGGGTATCGCGCGCCGTGGTGGGAGCTGAACTGGCACTCGCCCGGCCTGCTGGCGGACCGCGGCTTCCTCTACGATTCAAGCCTGCTCGACGGCGATGCCCCCTACCGCATGGCGGTCGCCGCGGACGATCCCCGGGACATCGTGGAGATCCCGGTGGACTGGGCCCTGGACGACTGGGAGCAGTACGCCTTCTACCCCGGCGTGACCGGCAGCGGCGTGATCGAAAGCCCGGCCAAAGTGCTGGAGATGTGGACGCTGGAGGCTGAGGCGCACCACTCCCAGGGCAGCTGCTTCGTCCTCACCAACCATCCGTTCATCTCCGGCCGCCCGTCCAAGGCGGTGGCGCTGGAACAGCTGATCGAGCGCGTGAAGGGGATGGACGGTATGTGGGTGACCACCATGGAGAACATCGCCCGGCACGCCAAGGAGACCGTCGCCGAGATCCGCACGCATGCGCGGATCGAGGTGCCGATGTTCCCCGGTGCAGGTGCGAAGTTTGAGCCCGCGGCGGTGCGGGCGGGCGCACTGAGGTAGGACGGCCGGCGGTCTTCCCGCGGCACCTTCCCGCCGCCGATGCCCGGTGGGACGATGGCCTTATGCAAGAGAAAAAGAGTGACGCCCCGCATGATCCGGGCCCGCATCTGCATGCCCACACGGCGCCAACAACCCAGCAGATACGTACCGTAGGCCAGCGCCGCCGCGAGGCGGAGGAAAAGCTGGAACAGCATCTCCAGGAGGCCCGCCACAAGGACCATCCCCATGAGGACGAGCCGGAGGAAGAAGGCAATTAGGCAGGGATTCCAGGGGACTTATTGACCGTCCGACGATGCTTGGCGACCATGAATTATGACTGACTCCGAGACCCCAGACGCCCCTTTGCCCGATGATGGCGGCATGCCGGACAGCTCCCACGTTGAGACTCCGGAAACCATCGCCGAGGAGATCCGCGACGAGATCCGGCTGGGCCATGTCCAGGACGATGTGAGCCACGTCCTCGAGGAACGCTTCGAGGAAGAAGGCATCGACATGCGCCCCGAAGATGTGGACGAGCTTGCCGAGGAAATCGAACGGGACGCCTCCACCTGATGGCCTGCCCGGTTTTGAGAGCCCTGCCTGCTATTTCCTGCCTAGTATTTAAGGGCGGGCACGAAACGGCAGGCAACAACCTGGACCAGTGCGCTGGCCGTGTTGGGCGCATGGCTCCCCGGGAGTAATCGCATGGCTCCCCAGGAGCAATACCGATGGTCCAGGTGGCCCGCACCTCCGGGTTAAGGCGATGCGGACGACGGCGGGAGGTCCCGCCGTCGTCCGCATCCTGAAGCGAAACCCCTGCTTGGGGCGGCCGCGCCTTAGTCGTCGTAAGTGTTGGCGATGTAAACGTCGCAGGGGGCGTTGTGCGCCACGCTGTTGGCCACGCTGCCCAAAAGCCGGCCGATCCCGCGCATCCTCCGGTTGCCCACCACGATGAGCCGGGCGTCCAGGCGAATGGCTTCCTTGATCAGGGCGTCAGCAGGTTTGCCGCGGGCGGCAAAGTGGGTGATCTCCAGGCCCGGCCGGGACGCGGACAGCTCCTTCGCGACAATTTCGGCGCTGTCGGCGTTAGAGATCCTGACCTGGTCCGATCCGGCGCCGAACGTCTCGGTACGGTCGATGTCGAAAGCGGTAACCACGTGAAGCGAAGCTCCCAGCG
The DNA here is from genome assembly GCF_059090085.1 of Arthrobacter sp. K4-10C. NCBI lineage: Bacteria > Bacillati > Actinomycetota > Actinomycetes > Micrococcales > Micrococcaceae > Arthrobacter > Arthrobacter sp. K4-10C. The sequence goes on from NZ_JBNHFI010000012.1 coordinate 122,561, forward strand.
ATTCGGCCAGGTCCAGCGCCATTTCCGCTGCTTTCCTTGCGGATGCGCTCGCATCCACTCCTACAACGACTACTCCGCCCATACTGTTGTTCCTTTGCTCGTGGCTGTTTTCCAGTGTTTGCCTTTTGATGACCTTACTAGAGGACTGGGCTCCGGGTAGCGCTTGCCGGTGCTAGGCTGCACGCGCCCGCCGTGGTGCCGCAGCGGGAGGCGTGCGGTGGGTGAGCGTTTCGACGTCGTACCTCTTCAGCAGCCAGACTGCGAGGACCCAGGGCAGGACCCCGTAAACGACCTGTGCGGTAAAGCTGCCGGACGAAAGCACCACATAGGACTGCCATGCGTTGGCGTAGCCGTGCAGGAGGACGATCCAGACAAGGCTGCCGGTGTTGTTATAGAGCCATGTCAGAACGATGGTGTACCCGACGACGCCGAGGGTCAGGCCAACCAGGGAGAACGCTGCTTGAAGGAGGTTCGACGCACCGGTCATCAGGGGCAGCAGCACCACCGCGGGAAGATGCCATAGACCCCAGGCCAAGCCGAGTATCCAGCTTGCACGTTCTGCCGTTCGCGTCCGTTGCAGATAGGGCAGTGCGAACCCCCGCCATCCGAGTTCTTCAGCCAGGCCGGTGCAGACAACAAGGAACAGCAGGAATGGAACGGCTAGCGCCACGGGGACCAGGAACCTGTAGTCCAATGGGGTCATTCCGCCCATGACCCAGCCCAGTGCCAGCGCGGACAAGCTGAGAACGACAGGAAACAGCAGCACAAACAGGATCCACTTCCCCCGGACCCGAATTTTCACCAGGCGGGCGAAAAGATCCCGCAGTCCGGGGCGTCCTGATTCCAACGCAGTTACAATCACGCCAGCTACTGATGGCCCGAAAGAGAAGCACAGAAGGATGACTGCGAGGGTGGTTCCGGGGTCGGCTCCGCCGGTGCCCAGCTGGAGGAAGTTCGCTTCGTTCGTTGGAGCGAGGCCCCTCGGGACCAAGTAGAGGTAGGCGGGGATTTGCACCCCCCAAGTAATTCCGTAGGCAAGAACCAGAAAGAGCGGCCAAGCCAAGCGGCCGCCAACCGAGCTGCTCATGATGATAATTTTGCGGCGGATGCAAGCGCAGCGGAACCCCGGCATCGGAAGATCAGGTGAACAGCCCTGACCGGATGGGACACCAGTCGGCGGAGTGTGTTTTCCTTCCTGCCGTCCTGGCTGCCGCTGGCTCGATCCGGACCCGGAGGTGCGGGTCCCGGGGCTTCCTTGTGGATGCTCATCCCACGTGGATGCGCGGGCGGCGGCCGGGGACCGGTTCGTTTTCGCGGATGATTTCCCGGACCACTGGGGCCGTATCGCCGCGCCCCAAGAGCAGGTAGCGCATGAGGTGGGCCAGCGGATTGCCCTCTGACCACTCGAAGTAGGCGTGCGGGCGGACACCGGTACAGTCGCGCAGGGCCAGCAGGATCGCGGCCATAGCGTTGGGAGCAGCCGGGCTCTGGGCCCTGAGGATGCGGTGGCCGTCCACCTCGACACCCTTGACGTGCAGGGTGCCGCTGAACTCGGAGGGGTCGGTGATGTCGATTTCCAGGAAGATGACGTCCGCGCTGCCGGGGACCGGGTTGTTCTGCCGCTGCGCTGCTTCCTTCGTCGCGTATTCAACCGCGTCGCGCGCATGCGGGCGGTTGGCGATCAAGTTGATCCCGCCGTCGTACTCAAGGGTGTCTTGGATGAAGCGACGTGCGTTGTCGTCGAACTCGATGCGGTCCACGCGCAGCTCCGTGGTGCGGCTGACCCGGGACACGAGGGAGACAGCGATGATGCCGAGGATGAAGAAAGCGGAGATGGTGATGCCGTCCGGCTTTTCGATGACGTTGGCGGCCAGGGCGTAGAGCATCACCATAGTCAGGACCGTGAATCCTATGGAGGCGCGGCGCTGTTTCTTGCGGATGGCCGAGATGGTGACGGCGATGGCGCCGGAGACCATCATCGCCAGGATGCCGGTGGCGTACGCACCGGCTTGGGCATTGACGTCGGCGTTGAAACCAATGGTGATCAGGATGCTGGTGGCGGTGTAGACGAGGACCACCGGCCGGATGGCGCGGGACCAGTCCGGAGCCATGCCGTAGGAGGGCAGGTAGCGGGGAACGATGTTGATCAGGCCGGCCATGGCCGAGGCGCCGGCGAACCATAGAATCAGGATGCTGCTGACGTCGTAGACCGAGCCGAAGCCGTCGCCGAGGTGTTCGTGGGCCAGGTACGCCAGTGCCCGGCCGTTGGCTTCGCCCCCGGCCTCGAATTCCTCGGCCGGGATCAGCACGGTGGTGACGAAACTGCTGCCCAACAGGTAGACGCTCATGATGAGTGCCGCCGTCGTGAGAAGCTTGCGCGTGTTTTTGACCCGGTTGGCCAGCTTTTCCTCCGGCGTGGTGCCCTTGGCTGCGACCAGGGGCATCATGCTGACCCCGGTTTCGAAGCCGGACAGGCCCAGGACCAACAAGGGGAAGGCGATCAGGGCGGGGCCGATCATTCCGCTGAAGCCGCCGCCGGAGGAGGTCAGCGCGTCGGCCCAGGAAGCGAGCGCGCCGGGGGACGTTGAGACCTCGACGATTCCTGTTCCGATGATGATGGCATTCATCAGCAGGAACACAGCCACGAGGGGGATGGCGACGGCGACCGCCTCCGAGAAGCCCAGGAGGAACACCCCGCCCAGGATCAGGAGCAGGACCACGGTGATGGCGACGGCCTGGCCTTCAAGGAAGGGCGGCAGGTAGGGGTTTTCGAGCAGGTGCACAGAGGCGTCTGCCGCCGACAGCGTGATGGTGATGATCCAGGAGGTGGCGACGAACCCTAACAGGACCAGCACGAAGATCTTTCCCCGCCAGAACGGCAGGAGCCGTTCGAGCATCGCCACGGAGCCCTGCCCGTGCGGGCTTTCCTTAGCCACCCGCCGGTACATGGGCAGCATCCCGAGCAGTGTCAGCGCCACGATCAGCAGCGTCGCCAGGGGAGACAGTGCGCCCGCGGCCAGAGCAGCGATACCCGGCAGGTAGGACAGGGTGGAAAAGTAGTCCACGCCGGTCAGGCACATCACCTTCCACCAGCTTTGCTGGGTTGCGCCGTTGTCCGCCGTTTCCGGCCCGACCGGCTGGTGCACCCGATGTTCCAGCAACCACCGGACCAGAACGTTGGTGGGGACGCTGTGACGTTCCGGGTTGGGAACTGTTGCCGGGAGGAAATGCTGGGCGGGAGCCGTCAAGGGGAGTGTCTTTCTGTACTGTCCGAACCGGGCACAACACGCCCGTTCCAGGCGCATCGTTGTGCTGATAACCACCGGAGCGTAGCACCGGGAAAACCGTTCCCATCCGGCTTTTCGCGGGATTTTAATGCTTTCTTAACGCCCCCGGCGGGGTTGGCGCGAAGCGCCGCCCATCGACGCCTCAGCCCCCGGCCGGCTAGTCCTTGAAGCGGTACCCGAGCCCGGTTTCAGTCAGCAGGTGCCGGGGGTTGCGGGGATCAGTTTCGAGTTTCCGCCGCAACTGCGCCAGATAGACCCGCAGGTAGGAGGTTTCTCCGGCGTAGGCCGGGCCCCATACCGACGTGAGCAGCTCGTCGTGGGTTACCAGGGCGCCCCTGTTCCTTGCGAGCAGTTCCAGGATGTTCCATTCCGTGGGGGTGAGACCAACGGTCATCCCGCGGCGCGTAACCTGCTTGGTGGCCAGATTGATCGTGAAGTCATCCGTGGCCACCACCGGAAGGTCCGGCGACGTGCCACGGCGCAGCGCTGCACGGAGCCTGGCAAGAAGTTCTTCCATCCCGAACGGCTTTGTCACATAGTCGTCCGCGCCGGCGTCCAGTGCCCCGATCTTGTCATCTGACCCGTGGCGCGCGGAGAGGACCACAATGGGCACCTGGCTCCAGCGGCGGATCCTGCCGATCACCTCAACCCCGTCCAGGTCCGGCAAGCCAAGGTCCAGGATGATGGCGTCAACCTGATGTTCGGCCGCCTGATTCAGGGCGCTCTGTCCGGTGAACGCAGTCAAGGTGGAATACCCTCTGGCATTGAGGTTGATCTGCAGGGCACGGAGGATCTGTACTTCGTCATCAACGATCAGCACGGCTGCCATAGCGTCCTCTCATCCCCGGGTCGGGCGGTACCCCGGTGGAGAGCGGAAGCCTGACCACCATCGTCAGGCCCCCGCCCGGGGTGGGCTCGGCCAGCAGGACACCGCCCATCGCTTCAGTGAACCCTTTGGCCACTGCCAGTCCCAAACCAATCCCGGTTCCCGGCGTTGTGTCGTCAGCCCGCTGGAAGGGCCGGAACATCGCCAGGACCTTCTCGGCCGGGATGCCGGAGCCGTGATCGACCACTGTCAGTTCGCTGGCCGGGACGTTCCCGATAGTTGCACTGCCTGCACCTCCAACCGCGCCGGCTATCACCACATCGGAGTCGGGGGCGTACTTCAGGGCATTCTCGACCAAATTTGCAATCACCCGTTCCAGCATGCCCGGGTCGGCATCGACCGGAGGCATGTTGTCGGGTAGCAACACGCGGAGCCTCTCGGAGGTGGTGCCGCGTAAAGCCTCGCTAACAACGTCGGCGAAATAGACGGGCTGGATCAGGGGCGAGACGGCATCAGCGGTAATCCGTGACATGTCCAGGAGATTGCTGACCAGCCGGTCCAGCCTGTCCGCACCGGATTCTATAGTGGCCAGAAGCTCTTCCTGCTCCTCGGGCCCGAGGGTGATGGACTTGTCACGCAGACTGCTGGACGCGAGCTTGATCCCTGCCAGCGGGGTGCGCAAATCATGTGAGACCGCGCGGAGGATAGACGTCCGCATGATGTTCCCCTCGGCAAGACGGAGGTTTTCACGCTGACTCGCGGAGAGCTCCTCGCGCTGAAGCATGGCCAGCAGGTGCGCGCCAAAAGCGGCCAGCAACCGCCGCTCGTCCTGGGAAAGTTCCCTTCCGGTCAGCGTGAGCATCCGTTCCCTGTCCAGCTGCTCTACGGCATCCGCCTCCGAAACATCCGCCGGGCGCGGCCCGCCGGAAAACTCCTGAAGCACCCACGATGCTGTCCCGGCGGAGACTGGTTCCTCCCGGATCCACAGTCCGGCACCGTCCACATGGAAGTGCTCCCGAACCTGATCCAAGAAAGCAGCGACGCTGTTCCCCTCGGCGACGGCCCTGCGGCTCAACTCGACAAGGACGGCCGCCTCGGTCCCTGCGATGCGCGCCTCCTTGCGCAGCCTCGCTGCCCGGTCCACCACCAGTGACACGGCCACCGCCACCAGGACAAAGACCACCAACGCCAGGACATTTTCCGGATCGATAACCGACAGCGAGCCAAGGGGCCGGATGCTGAAGTAATTCACAATCAGCCCCGCAACGACAGCTGCCACCACGGCGGGCCAAAGGCCACCGAGCAACGCCACGCCAACGACCCCGGTCAGATGGACCAGCATGTCCGTTGACAACTGATCATGGGGCAGACGTTCCAGTCCGAACTGCAGCGCCGGGGGCAATCCCGCAGCGAGCACAAACGCCAGCAATTGGCGCCGACGCCCCAAAGTCGGAGAAATGCCCTCCCTTCGCCCGGCTCCGCCCGGAACGCGCATCACGGGAGGCATACCGCGCCTAACCTCAAGAACACATTCCCCTCCTGCCCGGCAGGGCCTGGACCTGCTCCGCCCCGCCGGTGAGACCGGCTAACCCATTCAATGGGGCGGCGTTTTCATGTAGCTTCGCCAGTCTAGTGCCGGAAGGTTGGCACATCCGGTGCGGGCAAGTGCCAGGTGTTACGGACGGCACCGTCGTCATGAGTCTTCCGCCGCTCACGGCCGTGGTTTCCCACAAGCCCGCCGTCCGGCGTCGTCCGTTACCGCTCCCTCCGGTACCCTGTTGAGATGGCTCGAGGAATGGCCGACTTCGGCGCAGAAACCATCCTGCTCGCCGGGGCGGGACGGGCGCTCCTGCTGCAGCTCGCCGAACCTGCGGTGGGACGCGGCGTGGATGAGCACAGCACGTTCGTCGGCCGTCCGGTCAACAGGCTCAAGGGCACCCTGACCTACGTCTACGCCATTGTTTACGGCTCGGACGAGCAGGTGAAGGAAGTCCGCCGCCGGGTGAACCGCGCCCACGTGCCGGTCCGCAGGGCTGACAACGAGGCCTCCCCGGGCTACAACGCCTTCGACCCGGAGCTTCAACTGTGGGTGGTTGCAACACTTTATGACACCGCGCTGACCATCATCGAGAAGATCTACGGCCCGCTCGACGACGAGTCCGCTGACGCCATGTACCGGGACTACGCACGGATCGGCACCGCCCTGCAGCTGCCCCCGGACATGTGGCCGGAAGACCGGGCCGCCTTCCGCCGCTACTGGGATGAGCGCATCTCCACCCTGCGGGCGGAAGCCGGCGGCGTGCGGGTGGGCCGCGGGCTTCTCTATCCCAAGCACACCGCAGTCTGGTACCGCGCCATTATGCCGGCCGCCAGGTTCCTCACTGCCGGGCTCCTGCCCGCCCAGCTCCGCGAGGATTTCGGCCTGCCGTGGAGCGACCGCCAGCAGCGACGCTTCGACCGCATCATGCGCGTGTTGGCTGTGGTTTACCCCAAGCTCCCGCGCTGGATCCGGCACTGGTTCAAGGACTACTGCCTGGGCGAGCTGGATAAAGACCTCCGCAAGAACCGCCAGCCCACACAGCGTCAGGGAGCAAGTGCATAGTTCCACCCCAGTAGAACAACGGATCGACGAACGGGCCCGCCGTTTCCTGGCTTCGTCCCCGGCCGGCGGCGCCAGGGCAAGACTCACCGAGTTCGTTGTCTTCGGCCTCAAGCAGGGCTGGGCCTGCATCTTCGGGGCCACCCTTCTTGTAGTCCTCATGGCCGCACGCCTCTGGTACCCGGATACCGCGGCACTGGCACGGAACGACTTCCTCACGCTCGCCGCCGTCGCCATCCAGGTCCTCATGCTCGTGTTCAAGCTGGAAACCCTCCGCGAGCTGCGGGTGATCATCCTGTTCCATCTGGTGGGCACAGTCATGGAGCTGTTCAAGACCGACGCCGGATCCTGGTCCTACGAGGCAGACGGCTTCCTGCGCATCGGCGCCGTGCCCCTCTTCAGCGGTTTCATGTATGCGGCTGTCGGCTCGTACATGGTGCGCGTCTACCGGCTCTTCGACCTTAGGTTCGCCGCCTATCCTCGACGCTGGATCACGGCGATCCTGGGCGGGGCCATCTACGCCAACTTCTTCACCCACCACTACATTTGGGACCTGCGCTGGGTGCTGCTCGCCGCCGTCGTCATCATCTATGGGCGGTGCATCATGCACTTCCGCGTGTTCCGGAAGCAGTTCCGCATGCCGCTGGTGGTCGCGTTCCTGCTGGTGGCGCTGTTCATCTGGATTGCCGAGAACATCGCCACCTGGTCCGGCGCCTGGCTGTACCCGAGCCAGATGGCGGGCTGGCATCCCGTGGGGCTGGAAAAACTGGTGGCCTGGTTCCTGCTGATGATCATCTCGGTGGTGCTGGTTGCCTGGGTCTACAAGCCCCAGCCGCCGGAGGCAGCAATGGACGCAGACGGCGACGGCGGCACCAGCCGGAGTGCCGCCGTCGAACTTTCCGCCGCAGATTCTTCCCCCGCCGAACCTTCCCCCCAGGCCTAACGGCTGCGGCGGCGCAGCAACGGGTCCGTCAACGACGGCGGCCGGTAGCCGGCGTCGGCCTGGTTCAGCGTGGTGCCGGGCGGGACGATCTCGTCGATCCGGTCCAGCACGTCCTTGGACAGGCTGACCTTGTCCGCGCCGAGCGCCCCCTCCAGGTGCTCCAGCGTCCGCGGCCCGATGATCGCGGACGTGACGGCCGGGTGCTCCAGCACGAAGCCGAGGGCCAGATGGATGAGTGACAGTCCGGCCTGGTCCGCCAGTTCGGTCAGCTCCAGCACGGCCTGCGTCTTGCGGGCATTGTCGGCCGACGACGGGTCGTGCCGTTCCGGCTGCCGGGCGGCCCTGCTGGAGGTGCTGTGCGCGCCGTCGGCCTTGATCCGGCCGCTCAGCCAGCCGCCGGCCAACGGGCTCCACGGCAGAACCCCGAGCCGGTGGCGCTGGGCAAGCGGCAGCACTTCACGTTCCACCCCGCGCGCCAGGATCGAGTACGGCGGCTGCTCCGTCACAGGCCGCTCACGGAGGCGCTCGCGGGCCACGTACTGGGCCTCCACGATCTGGCCCGGGTCGAAGGTGGAGGTACCGATGTAGCGGATCTTGCCCTGCCGCACCAGGTCGGTGAGCGCCCCCAGCGTCTCGTCGATGTCAGTGTCCGGCTCGGGCCGGTGCACTTGGTAGAGGTCGATCCAGTCGGTCTGCAGCCGGCGCAGGCTGTCCTCCACCTCGCGGATGATCCAGCGGCGTGAGTTGCCCGCCTGGTTCACGTCCTCGCCGAGGCGGCCGTGGACCTTGGTGGCCAGCACCACGTCGTCCCGGCGGCCCTTGAGGGCCTTGCCCACGATGACCTCGGACTCGCCTTTGGAGTAGACGTCCGCGGTGTCCACCAGGTTGATGCCGGAATCGAGGGCCCGGTGGATGATCCGGATGGAATCCTCGTGGTCCGGGTTGCCGAGGGCCCCGAACATCATGGTGCCCAGCGTCAACGGGCTGACCTTGATGCCGGTGGACCCCAGGCTGCGGTAATCGGTCATGCGGATGCTCCTAATAGTTGTTGGTGCTGCTGGCTTTCGGTGCTGCATGTGCTTGCGGCGCTGTACTGGCTCTCGGGACGGTCGAGGCCGAAATGGTCGCGCAGCGTCCGGCCGGTGTACTCGGTGCGGAAGAGGCCGCGCGACTGCAGGATGGGGACCACCTCGTCGGCGAAGGCCTCGAAACCGCCCGGCAGCCACGGCGGCATGATGTTGAACCCGTCCGCGGCGCCGTCCTGGAACCAGCGCTGGATCTCATCTGCCACCTGCACCGGGGTACCGGCGTACACGTAGTGGCCGCGGGCGCCGGCGAAGCGGTGCAGCACCTGCCGGACGGTGAGGCCTTCCCGCCGGATCACGTCCAAAAGCAGCTGGCTGCGGCTGCCCGCCCGGCCCGCTGCCGTCAGCAGGTCCGGAGGGAAGGGCTCATCCAACTTCACACCGTGGAGGTCCACACCCAGCAGTTTCCGCAGGATCCCCAGCCCGTACTCCGGCTGGGTCAGCTCGTCGAACTCCTGCTTCAGTGCCCGTGCCTCGGCCTCCGTGGAGCCAAGGTAGGGGCTGATGCCCGGCAGGACCAGAAGATGCTCCGGGTCGCGGCCGTTCGCCACGGCCTGCGCCTTGATGTCCGCATAGAACCCCTGCGCGCTTTGGATGGTCTGGTGCGCAGTGAAAACCGCCTCCGCATGCTGGGCGGCGAAGGCCTTGCCGTCAGCGGAGGACCCTGCCTGCACGAACACCGGCCGGCCCTGCGGAGACCGCGGGGTGTTCAGCGGCCCCTCAACCCGGAAGTGTTCGCCCTCGTGCCCGATCGCGTGGATCCGCGAGGTGTCTGCGAAAACTCCCGTGCCGGCGTCGGCCAGCACTGACCCGTCCTCCCAGCTGTCCCAGAGCTTGCCCGCCACGCGGACAAACTCGTCCGCCCGCGAGTAGCGTGCGGCGTGCGGCGGATGCTGGTCCAGCCCGAAGTTCCGGGCCGCCCGCTCCGCGCCGGTAGTGACGATGTTCCAGCCCGCGCGGCCGCCGCTGAGGTGGTCCAGCGACGCAAACAGGCGGGCGGCGTTGTACGGCTCAAGGTACGTGGTGCTGGCGGTGCCGATCAGGCCGATCCGTTCCGTGGCTACCGCGATGGCGGACAGCCATGTGAACGGCTCCAGCCGGAATCGGGTGGCGTACTGCACATTGCTCTCCAGTGCCGGCCCGTCCGCGAAGAACACGGCATCCAGCTTGGCGGCCTCGGCGCGCTGCGCGAGCTCCTGGTAGAACCGGATGTCCAGCACCCGGTCGGTCCGGGACTTCGGGTGCCGCCAGGCGGCCTCGTGGTGCCCGCCGGGGTAGACGAACAGGTTGAGTTTCAGCTGCCGGCCCATCAGAACGCCGATCCGATGGATGCCAGTTCCCCGGCACCTGCGCCAGCGTAACGGTTGGCCGGGCGCTCCAGCCCGTAGTGTTCCCGCAGCGTCCTGCCGGTGTACTCCGCACGGAACAGGCCGCGCGCCTGGAGGATCGGCACCACCTGGTCAACGAAGGCGTCCAGCCCCGAAGGCAGCACCGGCGGCATGATGTTGAAGCCGTCCGCCGCGCCGCCGTCAAACCACTCCTGGATGGAGTCCGCCACCTGGACCGGGGTACCCGTGAAGGTCCGGTGGCCGCGGCCGCCGCCCAAGCGCCCGATCAGCTGGCGGACCGTCAGCTTCTCCCGCCGGGCCAGCTGGACGATCAGGGTGTAGCGGCTCTTGGCACCCTCAATCTCGTCCTCGCTGGGCAGGTTGTCCGGCAGCTGACGGTCCAGCGGCAGGTCCTCGGGGGCCACTCGCAGGGTCTTGGCCAGCTGGATCCGGGCGTATTCCGGCTTGATCAGCCGGTCCAGTTCCCGCTCCAGCTCCAACGCTTCCTCCTCGGTGGCACCAATGACCGGCACGATGCCGGGCAGGACCTTGATGGTCTCCGGGTCGCGGCCGGCGGCGGCGGTGCGTGCCTTCAGGTCCCGGTAGAAGTCCTGCGCGTCGGTAAGGGTCTGGTGGGCGGTGAAGACCGCGTCGGCGTACCGGGCGGCGAGGTCCTTGCCGTCCTCGGACGAGCCGGCCTGGACAATCAGCGGGTGCCCCTGCGGGGAGCGGGGGACGTTGAGCGGGCCGCGGACCTTGAAGTGCTTGCCCTCGTGGTCGATCACGCGGATCTTCCCGGAGTCGCCCCAGACGCCTCCGGCCTTGTCCGCCAGCACGGCGTCGTCCTGCCAGCTGTCCCACAGCTTCCGGGCCACCTCGATGAACTCGGCGGCGCGTTCGTACCGGACCGCGTGGGCCGGCTGGTCGTCCACGCCGAAGTTGCGCGCGGCGTCCGGCCCTGCGGTGGTCACCACGTTCCAGCCCGCGCGCCCGCCGCTGACCCAATCCACCGAGGAAAAGCGGCGGGCCAGGTTGAACGGCTCGTTGTAGGTGGTGGACGCGGTGGCGATCAGCCCGATCCGCTCGGTGGCGCCGGCGATAGCGGTCAGCAGCACCGTGGGCTCCAGCTTGCCGGCCGGGCGGCGGCCCACCTCGCCGAACAGTACGGGGGAGTCGGCGAAGAAGATCGAGTCGAGCTTGCCGCGTTCGGCGGTTCGGGCCAGCTGCTTGTAGTGCTCCACGTCCGTGCTGGCCTGCGGGTCGCTTTCCGGCAGCCGCCAGGACGCCTCGTGGTGCCCGGTGCTCATGAGGAAGGCGTTGAGGTGAAGTTGCCGGGCGGATCCACTGTTCGGGGACGGGTTCTGGGAGGTCACGCAATGCTCCTTTTTGAAAGTGGGAAGAATGGTCAGTGGGTGGTGCCGACGACGCCGAGGTCGGCCAGGAGATCGCGGCGCAGGGCTTCGTGGCCGGCAGCGTCTGCGGCGGATCGGATCTCCGGCGCCACGCTGCGGACAGTGGCGACGCGGCCGTGGTCCAGGACCACGATCCGGTCCGCCAGCGCGATGCCCTCGTCTACGTCGTGGGTCACCAGCAGGACGGCGGGGCGGTGCGCGGCGACCAGGTCCTGGAGCAGTCCGTGCATCTTGATCCGGGTCAGGGCATCCAACGCGCCGAAGGGCTCGTCGGCCAGCAGCAGCTGGGGTTCGCGGACCAGGGACCGGGCCAGCGCCACGCGCTGCTGCTCACCGCCGGACAGCTCGTGCGGCCAGGATTTTTCCCGGCCGGCAAGCCCCACTTCGGCGAGGGCCTTGCGTCCCCGCGTCCCGGCGTCGTGCTCCTGCAGGCCGAGGGTGACGTTGCCCAGGACGGTGTCCCAAGGCAGCAGCCGCGAGTCCTGGAACACCACTGACACACGCTCGGGAACGTTGATCACGCCGCTGCCCTTCACGTCGTGGTCCAGCCCGGCGAGGGCGCGCAGGAGGGTGCTCTTGCCGCAGCCGCTGGGACCCAGGAGTGCCACGAATTCGCCCGGGGCGATGTCCAGGTCCACGCCGTTCAGCACGCCTTTCGGCCCGAAGCTGCGGATGAGGTCCCGCACCGAGACGGCAGCGGAAGGTTCGACGGCAAAGGGAGCTGTACTGGAAGGTTCGACGGCGGTCAGCCCGCCAGGGTGCGCTGCCATGAGAGGGCCTTTCGTTCGATGAAGCGGACAGTGCCGTCGGACAGCAGGCCGAGGATTCCGTAGACGGCGAGTCCGAGCACGATGATGTTGGTTTGGCCGTACGTGCGCGCGAGCTCCATCATGTAGCCGATGCCGCTGGTGGCGTTGATTTGCTCCACCACCACCAGGGACACCCATGCGCCGGTCACTGCGAAGCGCAGGCCCAGGAAGAACCCGGGGAGGGCGCCGGGCAGGACCACCCGCCGGATGAACGCCGCCCGGGACAGGCCAACGGTCTGGGCGAGCTCGACGTACCTCAGGTCGATTCCGCGCAGCCCGGCATGGGTTTGCAGGTACACCGGAACAAAAACGCCGAGCGTAATGGTGAGGACCTTCATGGTCTCGTCAATCCCGAACCACAGGATGAGCAGCGGGATCAGGGCCAGGCCGGGGATGGCGCGCTTGATCTGCACCGGCCCGTCGATCAGCGCCTCACCCGCCCGGCTGAGCCCGGACAGCAGGGCCAGGACGGCGCCGACGAGCGTGCCGAAGAACAGTCCCAGCCCTGCCCGCTGGGCGGAGATGGCAAGGTTTTCCTGGAGCCGGCCGTGGGCGATCAGTTCGCCGGCGGTAGCTACAACGGTCCACGGCTCGGAGAGGATCCGGGGGTCCAGCAGCCCGGTGGCGGAAGAGGCTGTCCAGACTGCCAGCAAGGCGGACGGGCCCAGCAGCCAGGCGAGCCGCCGCCGTCGTCCGGGCCCAAGCCTCTTCGCGGTGGGACGGACGTCCTCGCGGGTGGCCAGGGCCGGGTCAAGGTGGGGTTCGACGGCGGGGCGTTCCAGGACGGGGGCCGCGCTCACGCGGTGCCTCCCCGGGCCGCAGCGGCGAAGGCGGTGCCGGCGATGGACTCGTAGCGGGTGTCGTACAGGTCCGCGGCCAACAGCTGCGGCTTTTTCTGCTCGCGGGCCAGCAGGTCGATGGTCTGCTGGTGCCGTTGGATCGCCTCTGTCCAGGACGTGGGGACATCCCGCTTGCCCGCGGCGTCGATCAAGTACTGGCCGTCCTCGCGGGACAGGCCCTGGTCCTTGACGTAGTATCCCTCCAGCCATTCCTCCGGGTGGTCCTCCACCCAGCGCTGCGCCTTGCCCCAAACCTCCACGTACTTCGCCAGTGCGGCCGCCTTGGCGGGATCGGCCAGGACACTGGCGGGGGAGTAGAGGTGGCCTGGATCATCGCGGAGGCCGTGCCGGAGGGTGGTGGCGCCATCGGCCTTGTACTTGGCGAGGTAGCGCTTGATCTGCACGCCGCCCAGCGGCGCGGCGTCCACCTGCTTGCTGGACAGCGCCGAGGAGTAGGCGTCACCGGTGCTGGGCAGCTCCACCAGCTTGACGTCCTCCTGCTTGAGGCCGGCTTTCTCCAGGATCCGCAGGACCAGGGCGCCCTGCGCCTGGCCGGGACTGTACGCCACCTTCTTGCCGCGCAGGTCATCCAGCCTGCTGATGCCGGCGCCGGGGGCGACGCCGAGCTCGTACAGCGGGTGGTTCACGGCGTCCTGCCGGTAGGCGCTCGCGATGATCCGGACGTCCAGGCCGGTCCACGTTGCGTGGATGGGCGGGATGTCCGCCACGTACCCCACATCCAGGGCGTTGGCGCGGAAGGCCTCAGTGGTCTGGGGGCCGCCGGAGATGTTGGCGAATTCCACGTTAATGCCGTCCAGGTCCTTGACCAGGCCGGACAGTTCCAGTGCGACCCGGATGCTGGGATCGCCCACTTTGATGGTGGTGCCTGCGGGCGCACTGGTTGCGAGCGGCGCGAACGACGCCTGGCTGGTCGGGTTGCCGGCTGTGGCGGCGCCGCCGCAGGCTGTCAACAGTCCGACGGCGGGAATCGCCAGGAGTGCGCCCAGGGCCTGGCGCCGGGTGAACGGCCGGCCGGAAGGTGGCCGGGCTGGGGAAAATGCAGGGAAGGACATGCCGTGCCTTTCGAAAGGGAGGAGTAGTGGGGAGGCCCGGGCGCGACGGATCGCCCGGGGACCCGGGAAGCGGGATAGGGGATGGAGGAAAGTGCCGGCGTCGGACGATTGCGCCAGACGCGCCGGAACTTAACGCTTGGGAACCTGCGGAACCGCTGCCGAAGCTAGGGCCGGTCTGCTGCCATTCGGCGGTGTGGCGACATTCGGAAGCTGCAACAGAACAGACCCCACAGTGCGGTGCTTTGGTCGCTGCTGGAGATGTCAGGCATCGGGTCCTCCTGTTCGTTGCTTGTGCTGTTTCGGGCGGCCTGGCCGGTGCCGTTGAAACACCTAAGCACGCCTGTCGAGGCCTTGGCCAGCACAACGAAATGGAAGCTCAACGGGACGAAACCGCGCTACTTATTGCGCCATTCACGGGTCAAAACGGGCAATGCGGCGCCATGATCCGCAATGCGGGTTAATGTGACTGGAAGGGTTGGAAATGTGGTTGATAGGGGAAAGCGCATGCGTCACGGGGTCCTCACTGCGGCAGCCATTGGAACGGGCATTCTGCTGGCGGGCTGCACTGCCGCCCCGGCTCCCACGCCAACCACCACGTCCCCCACACCGGCCACCTCCGCTGCGTCATCGTCCGCTCCGGCTTCCTCCGAACCCGCAACTGGACCCGCCCCAACAGCAGCAGCCACCATCTCCGGCACCCCGCAGCCGGTAGCCACGGACCTCGACGCTCCGTGGTCAGTGGTCTTCCGCGACGGCACGCCGCTGGTCAGTGAGCGGAACAGCGGGCAGATCCTCGAGCTCGCCCCCAACGGCTCGGCACGGTCCATCGGGACGGTCGAGGGAGTGGCGGCCCGCGGCGAGTCGGGTCTGCTGGGCCTCGCTGTGGGCAGCCAGGGTGACCTCTACGTGTATTCGACGGCGGCGGACGGCAACCGGGTCCAGCGCTTCCCGGTCAGCGGCGGGCCGGGTTCGCTGTCGCTGGGCCAGCCGGACACGCTCCTTGAGCGCATCCCGTCCGCGAGCATCCACGACGGCGGCCGCATCGCCTTCGGTCCCGATGGCATGCTGTACGTGACGGCCGGGGATGCGAGCCAGCGCAACAGTGCCCAGGACCGGGACTCCCTTGCCGGCAAGGTCCTGCGGATGACGCCCAACGGTGACGTCCCGGCGGACAACCCCTTTCCGGGTTCGCTCGTCTACAGCTACGGGCACCGCAACCCGCAGGGCCTGGCTTGGGCGGACGACGGGACCATGTTTGCCACCGAGTTCGGCCAGAACACCTGGGACGAGCTGAACATCATCACCGCGGGCGCCAACTACGGCTGGCCAACGGTTGAGGGGATCGCCGGACGGGAGGGCTTCGTGGACCCGGTGCAGCAGTGGCAGCCCGGAGCCGCAAGCCCCAGCGGCATGGCGCATGCGGGCGGGACGCTGTTTCTCGCCAACCTGCGCGGACAGGTCCTGCGCTCGGTCCCCGTCGCCGACCCCGCCACGTCTACGGAGCATTTCAGCCGGGAGTACGGCAGGATCCGGGACGTCACGGTGGCACCCGACGGCCGGCTGTGGTTCCTCACCAACAACACCGACGGCCGCGGCGACCCCGAGCCTGGCGATGACCGGATCCTCGCCGTGCCATTGGCAAGGGGGTGATGTGGCCCTGGTACTGACTGACGGCGTTGTACTGCCGGATTCAAAGGGGGTGGTCAGCTTCGCGCGCCGGCCCGGGCCAACTCCACGATGTTCTCGGTGGCGGCCCAGGAGGCGAGGAGTTTGAGGGATTCGTCGGAGGGGCTGCCGGGAGTGGCCGGGTAAACGGTCAGGGAATGCCCGGGATCCTCCTCCAGGCCAAGCACCTGGTAGTTCAGTTCCAGGAGCCCCACCACGGGGTGCTGGAAGAATTTCGTTCCGGCGTAGTGGCTGCGGACGTTGTGTGCTGCCCAGCGTGTACGGAACTCGTCGCTGCGCATGGACAGCTCCCCGATGAGCTCGGCGATTCCCTTGTCATGCGGGTTCCGGCCCGCCTCCCGCCGAAGGATGGCAACGTTGGTGTTCGCTGCCCTTTCCCAGTCCGTGTAGAAGTTGTGGGCCCGTGGATCCAGGAAGATGAACCGGGAGTGGTTCGCGGGCCTTGCGGTGCTGCGGTACATGTCGGAGTACAGCGCGTAGCCCAGGGTATTGGCGGCCACGATGTCCATCCGGTTGTTCCCGATGAAGGCCGGCGCGCCGGTGATGGTGTCCAGGAGATACTGCAGCTCCGGCCGCACCCCTGACGGGACAGGGGCCGCCGCCCGCTTGCGTCCAGAGGTGTTGGCAGCCCGGGCGAGGTCGTAAAGGTGGTCGTGCTCCGCGCGGTCCAGTTCAAGGGCCCGCGCAATCGCATCCAGCACGCTATCGGAGACGCCCGAGAGGTTTCCGCGTTCCAGGCGCGTGTAGTAGTCCACGCTGACCCCGGCCAGCCGGGCAACTTCTTCACGCCGCAAGCCCGGTACCCGCCGCCGGCCGCCATAGGGCTCAAGCCCTGCCTGCTCGGGTGTGATGCGTCCACGGCGCGTCGAAAGGAACTGCCGTACCTCGGCTCGGTTATCCATACGGACACGTTACGACGAATCCGAAACGCCAAGGGTAGGTCTGCCAGAACCAGTTACAGCAGGGCCCTCGCTACGGCCGCCAAGTGCCGGTTTGATGTAGGTGAAGCCCTGTAGCATTTCGTTATCCCCCCAAAAACCACAGGAGACCCATGACCACCGTCAAGGCCTATGCATCCCCGTCCTCCTCCGAGGACCTCATCCCCACCACCATCGAACGCCGCACCGTTGGACCGCACGACGTCCTGATTGAGATCAAGTACGCCGGCATCTGCCACTCGGACATCCACACCGTCCGCGGCGACTGGGGCCCGCAGCAGTACCCGCTGGTGCCTGGCCACGAGATTGCCGGCATTGTCACTGAGGTCGGCTCTGCCGTCACCAGGCACAAGGTGGGCGACCGGGTGGGTGTCGGCTGCATGGTCAACTCCTGCCGTGAATGCGCCAACTGCCTGAACGGCGACGAGCAGTACTGCCTCAACGGAATGGTGGGCACGTACGGCGCCGAAGACCGTGACGGCACCATCACCCAGGGCGGCTACTCCACCCACGTCGTAGTCACCGAGCACTTCGTGGTGAGCATCCCGGACGGCCTGGAGCTGGACGTTGCAGCCCCGCTGCTGTGCGCCGGCATCACCACCTACTCACCGCTGCACCGCTGGGGCGCAGGCCCCGGCAAGAAGGTGGCCGTGGTGGGCCTCGGCGGGCTGGGCCACATGGCCGTCAAGCTCGCCGCCGCCATGGGCGCCGAGGTCACCGTCCTTTCCCAGTCGCTGAAGAAGCAGGAGGACGGCCTGCGCCTGGGTGCATCCAGCTACTACGCCACCAGCGACCCCGGAACCTTCGAACAGCTGGCCGGCAGCTTTGACCTGATCATCAACACGGTCAGTGCGTCGATCGACATCAGCGCCTACCTGCAGCTGCTGACGCTGGACGGCGCGCTGGTCAATGTGGGTGCCCCTGCCGAGCCGCTCCCGGTCAACGCCTTCGCGCTGATCGGCGGCCGCCGGTCCTTCGCCGGTTCAATGATCGGCGGCATCCCCGAGACCCAGGAGATGCTTGACTTCTGTGCCTCCCACGGCATTGGCGCGGAGATCGAGGTCATCCCGGCGGGGAAGATCAACGATGCATACGAACGTGTCCTTGCCTCGGACGTCCGCTACCGCTTCGTGATCGACACCGCCACTCTTTAGCGAAGAAGCGCGTAACGGCGGGCCGGCTCTGGAAGATGCCGGCCCGCCGTCGTGTGTGGAGCGCAAAGTCCTTTTGTTATGCCCTGCAACGGTTGGGCGGCAATCAGCCGGCTCCCGGTCCGGAAGGCGCCGTCAGTTCCACAATTGAGGGACAGGTTTTCCTACTCCGGGAGGGTGTGATGAGAAGGTTTGGCGGGTTGGTTCCCGCGTTAATCGTGGTCGGTGTCGCAGTGGCCGGATGCGGCCCGCAGGCAGGACCCCCGGCGGCGACGCCCACCCCAGCGGCGACGTCCGCCTCTCCCACTCCTTCGGTGACATCATCGGCGCCAGTCCCGCCTACCGAAACTGCCAAGGCCACGACTCCTGCGGCCACCGCCACCGCCACGAAGGCCTTGAAGACTTTCACGACGGCGGACGGGCAGCTGGCATTCGACCTTCCCGCCACCTGGAGCGTGCGGGACCCCGCAGGCGAACTGCCCGAGGGCGGCGGCGCCTTCGCCGAAGTGACCAACGAGGCCGGCAGGCCGCTGGCAACCCTGAGGACCAACATGGCCACAGGCTCCACCTGCACCGAAAAATACCCGTTCTCCGAGTTTGAGTCGCAGGAACTGCCGGCCCTGGCCCAGGGTGGCGCGGCGCCACGGTTCGTCTTTGAAACCCGCGGGGACGCAACCGCACCCGGCCCGGCTGACACCCCTGCCGCTGCCTATGGCATCACGTCCTCTCCGGCACCCACCGGTGATTCGGCCTGCCCCATTTTCCACTTCTTCACCTGGCCGCCCACCGCCGCCATGTTCGGCGCGTTCTACAACCCGGAGAACAACAGGACCCCAGGCGCCGAGACCCTGCCCTACCTGGAACAGGCACGGAAGTACATGGACACCGCCGAGTACCAGAACATCCGGCGGATGATCACGTCGCTACGGCCGGCCGGGTAGGAATCACGCAGGCCGTGCATGACTCGAACGTTTCCCGGCCCAGGAACACCAGCTGCGCTTCCTTTTCGGCGAGCTGGACCCTGGGCCCGGTTTCGAACCCGAAGCTGAGGAACCGGCCGATGGCCTTGGCGTTCCGGGCATCAGGTTCCGCCACCACCCGGTCCTTGTCCGGGTCGGACAGCACGAACCGCATCAGGCCCGACAGCAGGGTTCCGGTGAAATTGGGCACCGGGCGCGCGGCCGGGGCCAGCAGCAGGTGTATGCCCGCATCTTCGGCACGCGCCGGGTACGCCTCACCCACCGGGTCGTGGAGCGGGTCATAGGTCTGGAACACTCCTGCCGGCTGTCCAGCCACTGTCATCAGGAACCCGTGGTGGGTGTCCAGGCTGTCCAGGAACAGGTAAACATCACGGACCTCATCCCGGCTCCAGCCGTTCATGCCCCAAAACCGGGCCCGCTCTTCCCGCACCCAGCTGTGGACCAGGTCAGCGTCTTCCTCAGGTGCCAGGCGGAGCAGCCGCAGCCGGCCCAAACCTTCAAGATCCTCTTCGTAGACGGCCTCCCGGGTTTCGTGCGAAAGTCCGGCGTCAGTGCTGGTCATGGATCTCCTTGGTGAGCTGGTCCCAGTCGGTGATGACAGGGAGGAGTTCGCCCGCGGCCCAAAGGGGCAGTTGGCTGAGGAAGTCCGCGTCGTCCGATCGCCCGGATGCGCCGAACGGCACAATCCACCGGCTCTTCGCACGGTCCGACAAGTCCCAGATATAGCGGGCCACCGGGCCGCGGAAGGACGCGTCGGTGACGCCCGGCAGGCTTTCCGTGCACAGCACGCAGCCGGTGTCTCCGGACAAGGAGGTGTCCGGGACGGCGGGTGCTTCAGCGCCCGTTCCGGGGAAATCCGACAGGGCGTGCAGCGGCAGGACCGTGTGGCTTTCGCCCCAGGAAGCGGACGACGGCGACGCTGCCGCGGCTTCCAGCGCCTGGCACGCCGCGGCTGCCGCATCGACGCCGAATCCCGCGCCTTTGCCCACGAGGGTTTCCAGGGCGAAGCCAACCCGGGAGACCGGGTTCAGCCAGGGCGCGAACACGGGAGAGTGCCCGGCAGGTGACGAAAGCTGTGCCAGCAGCGGAGTCCCGGCCAGCGCCACCACCAAGGCTGAACGCCAAGCCGCGAAGGCGCCGGCTTCGGTGCTTCCGGCGTGCATGTGGCCATCCCAGCCCAGCAGCCGCTCGCGCAGTTCCAGCGCAGCGGCGGACAACCGGGACGCGTTCCCCTCACCCAGTCCCGCCAGCAGGTTGCGCAGCGCGGGCCATGATCCCAGCCTGTTGTCCAGATGGATGTTCTGCATGTCATCCGCGTCCAGGCCGTCCCCGGTCTCTTCGAGCAGCTGCCGGATCCGGCGTGCCCGGTGGGCGGGGGCGAACTCCAGTCCGGTCAGGTCCCCGCCACCGGAAGCACGGTCGTTGGCGTTCACCGCCAGCGTGTCCACGCGGGACTTCGGCAGCTCCACCCACTTGCCCGTCCACCGGTGGTGGGAAGATTCCGCGGGAACGGGCCGGACCCGGTTTTCCGGGTTCCGCACCGGAACCCTCCCCGCCACCAGCTGCCGGACGTCGCCGCCGGCATCGGCGGCCAGCACGCAGTTCACCGGCTCCACCCAGGCTTCCAGCGCAGCCTCAACATCTGCCGCGGAGTTGCTCCGCAGGAGCGGCAGGAGGGTCTCGAAACCCAGGCGGCCCCCGGCCCGGGACGGTGCCCGCAGGCTCAGCGCGCCGCCGTCGGGCCCTCCCGAAATGACGGGCCCGCGGGCCGTCTCAAGGACGTCCACCGTGTCCGCGCCGGCACCGCGCACCAGGATCTTCTCCTGATGGTCCGCGATCACCGGCTCCCACCCGTCCGGGCCGAGCGCCAGCAGGCCGCTTCCGTCCCGCCGCAGCTGCTCGCTGTAGAGGTCCTGGTAGTCGGCCATCGCGTTGGTGACGGCCCACGCCGCGGTTCCGGTGTGCCCGAAGTGCGGCAAACCGGGGACACCCGGGAAAGCCAGCCCGACGACGTCGAACTCGGGGCACGCGAGCCGCACCTGCTGGTAAACGCCGGGGAGCTCCATGAGCCGGTGCGGGTCCCCGGCGACCAGCGGTGAACCGGAGCTGGTCAGGCCGCCGGCGGCCGCCCACGCGTTGCTCCCGGCCCAGACTGGGGCCTCGATACTGAAGAGCTCCACGGCCTCCGCGCCGAGGGTCCGGGCCACGTGCTCGCGCCAAAGCTTGTTGGGGAAGGTGCTGAACAGGATGTGGTGGACCAGGAAAACGCCCAGCGGAGTCCACGGCTCCCAGGCAGCAGGCGCCGTTGCTGTATCCCGGAACTCCTGCGCGTCCCGGCGGCCGGCCTCGAGGGCCTGGTTCACGCCGTCCACGTAGGCGGAACACCACTGCCGCGTGGCCTGGTCCAGGTTGTCGTAGCAGCGGCGGGCGGTGTGGTCGATGCGGGCCTGCCGCGCGAACCGGTCCCACGGAACGCCGTCTGGTCCCAGCTGTTCGGCGGTCCTGCCCTCGGAACGCCAGCGTTCCATCTCGATCTGCCAGGAGCGGTCAGTGGCGGCGTTCTTCCCCTGCAGGAAAGCCAGCTCGTTGGCCGAGCCGGCGCGCAGGTGGGGGATGCCCCAAGGGTCGCGGAAGGTCTCAGCGGGCATGGTGCAGACTCGCCGGGGAGGGGGTGGGCACAGGTCGATTCCTTTGTTAGGTAAGCCTAAGTAAGGGTACGGGGAGGGCTCCGGCATTCCCAAACCCCGGCTCGAAACAATCGGTTCTCCCGGCCATCCTGCCTGGCGGCCTTTCGGCCGGCTTGCCTAGGGCAGGAGGCTCGACAGGATCGCGGTGGCGGGCCCGTCCACGGCGTGCCGGAACCCGGTGCCCGCCCAGAGGTTGAGCCAGTCCGGGTCCCCCGCCGCCGCCGCCGCTGCGCGCAGGGGAGTGGTGAGGTGGTGGATCTCGGGGTAGCCGTAGGGGGCGTCCGGGTCGTGCCGGCGCATGAATTCGTTGGAGAGGCCGCGGGCGTTCCGCCCGGAGAAGGACCGGGTTACGGCCGTGGTGGTGAAACTTCCGGAGGCCAGCGCCCGCCGGTGGGCTGCCTTGGTGCCGGCCTCGTCTGTGAGCAGGAAAGCGGTGCCGGCCTGGACTGCTGCAGCGCCCAGGGCCAGGGCGGTGCGGGTGTCCGCCGCGGTGGTGATTCCCCCGGCCGCGATCAGCGGCACTGGAAGGTCCGCGAGTTCCCCGAAAAGGCTGTGCAGCGGCTGCGTTTCGTTGTGGGCAGGATCGAAAGTGCCGCGGTGGCCGCCGGCTTCCGGCCCCTGGACGCAGAGCGCGTCGACTCCGGCGTCGAGCGCCTGCAGGGCTTCCGCACGTGAGGTGACGGTGGCGACGACGGAGCTTCCCCGCCGCTGGAGGGCGTCGATGACAGCACTCTCCGGCACGTCGAAGGTGAAGGACACGACGGCGGGCGCCAGCTCGAGCAGGACCGCCACTTTATTGTCCCAGTCATCGTCGTCGTGCCTCGGGTGCCCCAGCGCGACGCCGAATCGTTCCGCGTCAGGCTCAAGGGAACTTGCATAGGCCCGCAAGGCATCCGGGCTGGCGAACGAGGGCTGGGGAACGAACACGTTGACGCCGAAAGGCCTCCCGGTGAGGCCGCGGATGGCCTCGATTTCTGCCCGCACGGCAGCCGCCGTCTTGTAGCCCGCGGCCAGGAAGCCAAGGCCGCCCGCCCCGCTCACGGCTGCCGCGAGTTGCGGCGTGGACGGCCCGCCGGCCATGGGCGCCTGGATGACGGGCAGCGGCAGGGACGCAAGATCAAGCCGTGGGCCGGCGGTATGTGGGGTAGCCATGGGTCCTTCTGTGTCGGTCATCGTCGTCCCTGCGAATGCTACGCCTGCCCGCAATATATGTCGGGCAGGAGCATGGCGTTCAGATTTGCCTGCGGGGTGCCACCTTGTAGGAGCCGCTGATGGCAACGCGGTTGAAGGTGTTGATGGACATGGCCACCCACGTGATAGCCGACACCTGCCCCGGCGTCAGGACCCCGGCGGCGCTTTCATACTGGCTGGCGTTGGAGTGGGACTCGTTGATTCGCGTGATGTATTCGGCAAGGGCGAGGGCGGCCTGGTCCTGTTCGTCGAAGTACCGTGTTTCCCGCCAGGCTGGCAGGACGCTTAGGCGCTCCGGGCTCTCACCCTTGGCCAGGGCATCGGCGGTGTGTATCCGAAGGCAGTAGGCGCAGCCGTTAATCTGGGACACCCGGATCTTGACCAGTTCGAGGAGCAGCGGGGAAATGCCCTCGCTGAGCGCGGCCTGGTCGGAGTCCTGTGCCATCGTGGCCAGGGTGCTGTAGAGCTGCGGGTGCCTGTTACCGACGTTTGTCCGTGTCGGCGTGGTGGTGATGGTCATGGTCTTCGGTCCTCCTGCTAAGCCTGAACGCCTGTTCCAGCGCTGGTTCAACTATGGTTCGGCCCGGACACCCGGTGCCAAGGAATGGAACGAAACGGCACCCATCGTTCCATCCCTTGCTTCATCGGGATGCGCTCCGCAGCTGCAGGTAGGCCGCTGTGGCGCAGCTGCGGACCGCCAAGCCTGTCAGCTGGCGAAGGAAGGGTGCGTCGATCGCCTCGCCGGTCGCCACCAGCCGGTGGTGGATCGCGCCGTACAAAGCGTCCACCACCATGCCCAGGTCCACGTCACGGCGGACCTGCCCCCGGTCCAGCCCAAGCTGAAGAACGGACAGGAAACCCTCGCGGCGGTCCCGGAGCAGTGTCTCGCGGTACAGGACGGCGAACTCATTGCTCCGGATGGATTCGGCGAGCAGGTTGGCAACTGTTGAGGCCGTTTCTCCGCCGTCGAGGCACCTGGTCAGTGCCACCAGGTAGGAGTGAAGGTCCTGCCCGACATCACCAGTGTCCTCAACGTGGGTGAGCAGGTTCGTCTTGTAGGTAAAAGCCTCCAGCACCAAAACCTGGCGCGAGGGCCAGTGGCGGTACAGGGTGGATTTGCTGACACCGGAGGCTCTTGCCGCCGCGTCAATGGTGACGGCGTCGTAGCTGAGCCGGTCGATGAGGCCACTGACCGCCGTCAAAACGCGGAGGCGCATTTCGGACCCGGACGAGCCGGCCGGCGGACGTGCCGGATCAGCGGCGCGGCGTGCCGCGGCAGAAACCCCGCGGCGCCCAGGCTGGGGTTCGCCAGCTCTTCCTTGTGTCGCACCCATGGCACCTCCCGCCGTCGTAGTCCATCTGCCGCTCAAGGGTGCTGCGTGCCGGGGCCGTCAGTATAGGAAGATGTTGATCCACTCACGGTTGTGGGCGTGGATCAGCACCAGGAACAGCACGAAGTCGAACAAGAGGTGCACGCTGACGATGTAGGAGAGGGACCGGGTCACCGTGAACAGCCGCGCCTGGAGCAGGGCAAACGGGAAGATAAAGAACGGTGCCCAGGCGTGGAAACCGAGCTCCCAGAGGAATGACGTGAAGAGGACGGCCTGCAGCAGGTTGGCCTGCCAGTCGGGGAGGTGCCGGCGCAGCAGGGTGAAGGCGGTGCAGATGAAGAACAGTTCATCCCAGATGCCCAGCACATTGGTTCCCAGGAACAGCCGGGTGATGCCGTCCACGTCGCTGACGGCGGGCCAGTTGTTGTAGACCCCGGTGCGGATCATGTACACCGGCATCAGGGCATACCCGATCACCAGGACGGCGGGCAAATACCATTTTTCCGCGCGGGTCCAGGGCTTTCCGGTCCTAACCGGGAAACGGATGGCATGGTCCTTGGTGATGAACCGGGACACCGTGTAGGGGATGCCCACGGCCAGGATCATTGCCGTCCCCATCACCGCCATGTGCTCGGTGCTGATGTCCGTGGTGATGGGGACCAGGCTCATGGCGGTCAGCCCCACCGCGATCAGCGCCAGGTCAACCAGGAGCCGCCGCCCAATGAAACCCGCGAGGACCAGCGCGGCGGCCAGGAGGAGGAACCCGGAGAGCCGGTCCTCCCGGGCAAAAAGCAGGAAGCCCGACGCCGATACAAGGGCTGCGGGGACTGCCGCCAGTGTTGTCCGGGCGGGGTTTGCTGTTTCCGCCTTCTGGAGATCGGCTTGCGCCTGTGATTGCTGCCTCATCACGTCCCTATGCTTCAGTGGCGCTTCCGGTGGATGCTCAAAAGTTTACTTGCCAACCGGAGGCGGGACGACGTGCGGCGGCTCACCACAGCAGCGTCAGGTCAAGGTCCACCGCAGGCCGGGAATTCAGCCAAACCTCCACGAGCGCGTCGAGTTCGGCTTCGGAGCCGGCCAGTCCCAGCCTCGTAGCGTCCGACGACGCGGGCTCGTGGTGATGCCCGCCGTGGGGATTGCCATGGGAGCACTCTGAGCACAGCAGGCGCATTCCGGACCAGTCATCGGCACCCAGGCCATGCCGTTCCAGGAGGTCCGACAGTTCCTGGAGGTCGTCCGGGGTAGCTCCGATAACCTGGGCCTGCCACGTGGGCAGGCCCGAGTCTTCCAGCCGTTCCAGCTGGTCGAACACGGCAACGTCCTGGTCGCCCAGCCTGCGGAACCCTTTCGGCTCGCCGTCGTGCAGGATGACGTCCCGGAAGCGGTGGCCGGATTCGGGCAGCGGGACGCTCGCGATGACGGCATGGGCCGGGCTCCTTCGCCAGCACCAGACCACCTCGGTTGTTCCAGCCGACGGCAGCACCTGGTGGGGAAGGCTGGGCTGGTCCGGATTCAGCCGGACAGGTGCCAGCCCGAAATTGGCGTCTATGGGCTCGTATCCGCTCCCCATTCCGCCTAGCCCGTACGCTTCCCATGCCCGCCGGGCGGTTGCCCAGTCGCCGAGCGCCGTTGAAGCGATGCCCAGGTTCCACGCGGCAGGATTCACGCCGTCGAAATCCTCGGCTTCCGCGGGCGTGAACAGTTCGACGGCCCGGGCGTTGCGTTCCAGGCTTTCGGCCCAGTTGCCCAGCGCCTTGGACAGCAGTCCGGCGTGGAACCATGCATGGAAGGACTGCGGCGCTACTTGCAGCATCTCGGCGGCCAGGACCGACGCCCTGCCCGTTTCTCCTGCCTCGTCGGCGGCTGTCCAGTCGGACCACACCTCCCGCGGTCCGCGTTGCTTGCCAGGGCCCTGCCATCTGGGAACCGTCACCTGTCCAGTATGCAGCCGCCTCCGGGCGGGCACCATGGCTTTTCGGCGGCTTGCCAGCGGTATAACGGAAGCGGGGGGGGGGGGGGGGGGCCCCCCCCGACCCCCGCCCGGTATTTGGGGGGTTAGCGTGAAGGAGCC
>NZ_JBNHFI010000013.1:0-137103 GCF_059090085.1 Arthrobacter sp. K4-10C
ATGGCCAGCGCAACGTGTGCCTGATCCCGGCCTCCGCGCACGGCACCAACGCCGCCTCCGCGGTCCTTGCGGGCATGAAGGTGGTGGTCGTGGCCACCGCGGCGGACGGCACGATCGACCACGCGGACCTGTACGCGAAGATCGAGGCCCACCGGGATGTGTTGTCCTGCATCATGATCACCTACCCGTCCACGCACGGGGTGTACGACGGGGACGTGCGCGAGGTCTGTGACGCGGTCCACGCCGCCGGCGGGCAGGTGTACATCGACGGGGCGAACCTCAACGCCCTGGTCGGCCTGGCGCAGCCGGGCAAGTTCGGCGGGGACGTCTCGCACCTGAACCTGCACAAGACCTTCTGCATCCCGCACGGCGGCGGCGGACCCGGTGTCGGCCCGGTCGCGGCCAAGGCGCACCTGGCCCCGTTCATGCCCGGCGACGCGAACAACGCCGCCCGCCAGGAGGGCCACGGCGTTGCCATCAGTGCCTCGCGTTTCGGCTCGGCCGGTGTGCTGCCGATTTCCTGGGCGTACGTGAAGCTGATGGGCGGCCAGGGCCTGACCGAAGCGACCAAGTCGGCGCTGCTGGCGGCCAACTACGTCGCGTCCCGCCTGAACGAGTACTTCCCGGTGCTGTACACCGGTGAAGGCGGTCTGGTGGCGCACGAGTGCATCCTGGATTTGCGTGAACTCACGGCCAGGACCGGGGTGACCGCCGAGGACGTGGCCAAGCGGCTGATCGACTTCGGCTTCCACGCCCCGACGCTCGCGTTCCCGGTCGCCGGGACCCTGATGGTGGAACCCACCGAATCCGAAGACCTCGTCGAGATCGACCGTTTCATCGAAGCCATGATCACCATCCGCGCCGAAATCGACCAGGTCGCAGCAGGCGATTTCACGGTAGCCGACTCGCCCCTTCGCCGGGCACCGCACACTGCAGCCGCCGTCGTGTCCTCCGACTGGGATCGCGCGTACCCGCGGGAACAGGCCGCGTTCCCGGTCCACCACCTCAAGCAGGACAAGTACTTCCCGCCCGTCGGCCGGATCGACGGCGCAGCCGGTGACCGCAACCTCGTCTGCTCCTGCCCGCCCCTCGAAGCATTCGAGGACACCACAGCAGACCCCGAGAACTAAGGACCAGCCAATGACCGAGAAGTACACCGCTCTCTACGACGAGCACAAAAAGCTGGGTGCGTCCTTCACGGACTTCGGCGGCTGGCAGATGCCACTCAAATACAACTCCGAGCTGGCCGAACACCATGCCGTGCGCAACGCCGCCGGTCTGTTCGACCTGTCCCACATGGGCGAGGTCTGGGTGACCGGCCCCGACGCAGCCGCCTTCCTCGACTACGCCCTGGTGGGCAGGATTTCCGCCATGCCCGTGGGCAAGGCAAAGTACTCGCTGATCTGCAATGAGGACGGCGGCATCATCGACGACCTCATCACGTACCGCCGCCCGGCGGCCGCGGACTCCGCACCAGACAGGACGGACGTCTTCCTGGTGGTGCCCAACGCTGGCAACGCAGCAGTGGTGGCCGAAGCGCTGGCCGAACGCGCAGCTGGCTTTGACGTGCAGGTCCGGGACGCGTCGGCGGAGACCTCGCTGATCGCTGTGCAGGGACCCAAGGCGCAGGAACTGCTGCTCCGCCTGGTCCCCGCAAACCGTCACAGCGATGTGACGGAGCTGAAATACTACGCTGCGGTGGAGGTTCCGTTCCTTGTGGGAGGGGCCGGACAGGAGCTCCTCCTGGCCCGCACCGGTTACACCGGCGAGGACGGGTTCGAAGTCTTCGTGTCCAACGACGTCGCCCCCGCCCTCTGGCAGGCTGTAGTGGCCATCGCCGACGAGGGGGAGCTCGTCCCGGCCGGCCTGGCATCCCGCGACTCACTTCGCCTGGAAGCCGGCATGCCGCTGTACGGCAACGAACTGTCCCTGCAGGGTGACCCTTTCGCCGCCGGGCTGGGAGCCGTTGTCGCGCTGTCGAAGGAAGGCGACTTCGTGGGCAAGTCGGCGCTGGCCGCCATGAAGGAAGCCGGCGCCGGCACAACCTCCGGCCGCCGCCTCGTAGGACTCAGGGGATTGGGCCGCCGCGCAGGCCGCGCCCACTACCCGGTCCTCAAGGACGGCGCCACCGTCGGCGAGGTCACCTCCGGGCAGCCCTCACCCACCCTGGGCTACCCGGTGGCCATGGCTTACGTCGACATCGAACACATCGCCCCCGGCACCGCCCTGGACATCGACCTGCGGGGCAAGGCGGAACCCTTCGAAGTCGTCGAACTGCCGTTCTACAAGCGCGCCCAGTAGTTGCTTCTCCCTGCTCGCCGTTGGCCCGGTGGGCCCGTTATCGACCTCCTTTTTCTGTCCAGTTAGGAACCACCATGGCAGTTGGCGTTTTTGATCTCTTCTCGATTGGGATCGGTCCTTCGTCGTCTCATACTGTGGGGCCGATGCGGGCTGCTGCTGTGTTCGCGGAGGAGTTGAAGGCTTCGGGCGTGCTTGGGTCGGTGGCGGGGTTGCGGGTGGATCTGTACGGGTCGTTGGCGGCGACCGGGCATGGGCACGGGACGATGACCGCGGTGCTGCTGGGGTTGGAGGGGTTCCATCCGGAACTGATCCTGCCCGGGGAGGTGGAGGAACGGCTCGCCTCGATCGCTGAGACCGGGATCCTGACCCTCGCAGGC
This sequence comes from Arthrobacter sp. K4-10C, assembly GCF_059090085.1. Taxonomy (NCBI): domain Bacteria; kingdom Bacillati; phylum Actinomycetota; class Actinomycetes; order Micrococcales; family Micrococcaceae; genus Arthrobacter; species Arthrobacter sp. K4-10C. The sequence goes on from NZ_JBNHFI010000013.1 coordinate 2,679, forward strand.
GCCGGTGGCGGGGGTGTGCGGTTGCCGTATGGGGTGAAGGACATGGTCCTGCGGCCGTTGACGGTGCTGCCCCGGCACACGAACGGGATGACGTTCACGGTCACTGACGCGGCCGGGGAGGTGCTGCATGCGGCGACGTTCTTCTCGGTCGGTGGCGGGTTCATTGTCCGGGAAGGGGAAGAGGACGCGGCGCAGCAGGAACTGGAGGAGTCCAGGCAGGAGCTGCCGTTGCCGTTCAGGACGGCCGCGGAACTGTTGGCGCATTGCCGGGACACCGGGCTGGGCATCGCGGACGTGATGCTGCTCAATGAAAAAGCCTCCCGGGGCGAGGATGAGACCCGGGCCGGGCTGCTGCAGATCTGGTCGGTGATGGAGAGCTGTGTGGCGACTTCCCTGAAGCGGGCCGGTGTGTTGCCGGGCGGGTTGAACGTGCGCCGCCGCGCCCCGGACTGGTACGCCCGGCTGAAGAAGGAATCCGGACGCCCCAGCCAAGACCATGACGGGGACCAGGACAGCGCGTGGGATGCGGGCCCGTTCGACCCCAGGTATTGGCAGGAGTGGGTGAACCTGGTGGCGCTGGCGGTGAACGAGGAGAACGCCACCGGCGGCAGGGTGGTCACGGCGCCGACGAACGGGGCGGCCGGGATCATCCCGGCGGTGCTGTTCTATGCGCTGCATTTCGCGCCGGGCATGGATACCGCCACGCAGGCTGACCGGGACGGTGTGGTGGTGCGGTTCCTGCTCGCTGCGGGCGCGGTGGGGGTGTTGTACAAGGAGCAGGCCTCGATCTCCGGGGCCGAGGTCGGCTGCCAGGGCGAGGTGGGGTCGGCATCATCGATGGCCGCCGCGGGCCTGGCCGAGGTGATGGGCGGGTCCCCGGCGCAGGTGGAAAACGCCGCGGAAATCGCGATGGAACACAACCTGGGCCTGACCTGCGACCCGATCGGCGGGCTGGTCCAGGTGCCCTGCATCGAACGGAACGCGATCGCCGCCGCGAAGGCGATCAACGCCGCGAAGATGGCGCTCTGGGGCGACGGCACCCACCGGGTCTCGCTCGACGAGGTCATCATCACCATGCGCGAAACCGGCAAGGACATGAGCTCCAAATACAAAGAAACCGCCATGGGCGGCCTCGCCGTCAACGTCGTCGAATGCTGACAGCGGAGGCCTGAGCTCCAGAGTCCAGGCGGAGAGCCGGTACCGCTGCAGGCTTTAGACTTGAGGCTGCATTGTCCGCACACAGCCACGAGTACCGAAACCGCGCATCAACCCGATTGGACACGGCCCCCTTGCGAGAATTCACCGCACGTTTTGCCACCGCCGAAGAAATTGAAAACTGGGACAAGCACGTCACGGCCAACCCGAACGGCGGCAACATGCTGCAGTCGGCCGCCTACGCCACGGTGAAGAACGGCAGCGGCTGGAAGGTTCGCTTCCTGGTGCTGGAAGGCGGGGAAACCGCGAGCTACAACCTGGTGCTGGAGAAGAAATTCCCCGTGCTCGGCCGGCTGTGGTACCTCATCAAGGGCCCGGACCTCGCCGCGGCAGAAGATATGAAGGCGGCCCTCGGTGCCTGTGCCGCATTTGTTCGCGGCCGCCGGCTCAACGTCTTCACCATCAAGATCGAACCGGACATTATCGACTCCGAGGACGCCCGGGTGCAGCTGGCCGCCGCCGGGCTGGTCAAGGCCCCCAACATCCAGTCAAATGACTCCACTGCCCTGCTGGACATCTCCGGATCCGAGGAATCCGTTTTCAAGAACATCTCCTCCCGGGCCCGGAACGCCATCAGGCGGGCGGAGCGGGAAGGCTGCGAAGTGGTACGCAAGGAACAAAGCCCGGAGACCTACCGGGCGCTCTATGACCTCATGACGGACACGGTCAAGGCCAAAGGCTCCATGCCACTGCGCAGCTACGACTACTACGCCGCCTTCTGGGACGAGTTCTGCAACCGCGGCCAGGGAAATTTCTTCTTCGCCTACGAGGACGGCCAGCCCAGTGTGGGCGCGTTCGTAATCAATTACGGTGGCAAGGCGACCTACAAGGACGGCGGCTCCATCCAGAACCGGAAGCAGTACGGTGATTCGCATATGGTGCAGTGGTCAGCAATCCGGCGCATGCAGGAACTGGGCTGCACCGAGTACGACTTCTGCGGCACACCGCCGTCCTCCCGCATCAAGGACAAAAGCCACAACCTCTACGGCATGGGCATGTTCAAAACCAGCTTCACCAAGACGGTCACTGATTTTGTTGGCTGCCATGACTACGTGCTGTCGCCATTCCGGCACCGTCTCTGGGTCATGGGTGCAGAAAAGGTGTTTCGCCGCATCGAAACGGCACGGACCGGCCAGCAGTTCTACTGACCCCAGCTGTCCGCAGGCCGCCAACGCGTGCCAACAGGGTGCCTCCGCCCGAAGACCTCCCGATGCGCGGCCGCTTGCCAGGGCCGCAAAGAACCACGAAGAAGGTAACCCCCTTGAATCCAGTTCCCACCGTCACAGGCCTTGAGTTCGCGGTCCTCAGCGATGCCGACTTCGAAGCCTTCGGGCTGAAGCACCCGCAGAACAGCTTCCTGCAGTCCGTCGACTTTGCCCGGTTCCAGCGCGCCCGCGGGCAGCAGGTGGAACTCTTCGGTGTACGCCGCGATGGTGAACTGGTGGCGGCCGGAAAGCTGAACTACACCGCCACCCGCCTGGGCTACAAGGTCTGCGAATGCACCAAGGGACCCCTCATGGACTATGCGGACCCGGAATTGGTGCGGGCCGTCGTCGGACTTCTGCAAAAGCGGGCCGCCGAACGTAAAGCGGCAGAGCTGCGCATCTCACCGAACATCCATTACATCGCCCGTGACGAAGACGGCGCGGAACACCCCGAGGTGCTGGACAACCGCCCCCTTGTGGCGCAGCTGGAAGGGCTCGGTTTCCGGCACCAGGGCCTGGACATGGACTTCGTCAACGTGAACTGGATGTTCATCAAGAGCCTCGAAGGCATCGAGGATGCAGAGGAGCTGATCATGAGCACCAGCTACCGCACCCGGAAAGCCATCCGGAAAGCGGAGAAGAACGGGGTGTTCCTCGAACAGGCCACGCTGGAAACCCTCGACGACTTCTACGGCGCCCTCAGCCGTGCCGGGGACGAAAAAGGGTTCGCCTACCGCGAGCGGGACTACTACGAGCACCTGCTCCGCACCACGTCTCCAGAGTTCACGAAACTCATGATGGCCAAGATCGACATCCCGGCCTACCGCAAATCCATCACCGACCGCCTGGCCGCCGAATCCGCCACCGCGGCGGACCTGCGCCGCGAAGTGGAAGAGACCGGCAGCAAGAAGAAAGCCAACCGGCTCAAGGTGGTCCAGGACCTGGTGGAGAGCTACGAGCGCAGCCTCAAGGACATCGAGCGTTTCCCCGACTCCGTGGGAGTTGCCACGGTAGCCGCCATCCACTTCGTCTGCTACGGCGATGAGGTGGTATGCGTCATCGGCGGCACCGTGCAGGACTACATCTACTTCAACGGCGCCACGTCGCTGTACTGGGGCATGATGCTGCACGCCCTGGAAAAGGGATACCCGCGCTACAACTTCTACGGAACATTCGGTATCTCGGGCCAGGACCAGGAAGGCCATGGCGGCTACGAGTTCAAGAAGGGCTTCGGGGGCGAGGTGGTCCAACTGGTGGGCGACTTCGTGATGCCCGTCCGGCCCGCCGTGTTCCACGTCAACCGGCTGGTGAGGGCGGCCGCCGCGGCCGCGCGCACGGTGCTGGGCAAGCTGCCCCGTAAGCGGCCATCCTGACCCGCAGTCCACACCACAGCACAGGGAGGAGGGAAGCATGACCGACCGACGCGAGCGCCCCGCAGCAGACCGTCCAGGATTCCAGGGCCCCGGACAGGAGCGCCACGGAGCCGGGCCTTCCGGGTTGCAGCCGCAGACCGACGGCCTGCCGAAGACCCAGCCGCTGACCGCAGCCCAGCTGCGGCAGAACGCTGCCGCCAAAAAGATGCTCCGGCGCCTGGTCCAGGGCGACAACCCGCCGACGGCGCCGCTGAGCATCGTGGACCGGCTGGCGGGCAGCCCCTACGCCAATCCCACCATCCAGGTGGGCGGCGTGGACACCTCGGCGCGCAAAACCCTGGACTTTGCCCTGCATTTGGCGGAAACCATGTTCCGTTACGGGGCAGGCGCGCTGGAAGTGGAAACCAGCATCATCGCGGTCACCGCCGCGCTGGGGCTGAAGAACATCGAAGTGGACATCACCAACCAGTCAGTAGCCATCAACTACGCCCCCAAGGACCAGACGCCCATTGCGCTGCTGCGCGTGGTGCGCTCCTGGACCAACAATTACGCCGGTTTGGCCAAAGTCCACCAGCTGGTGACCGACATTGTGGCCGGAGGAGTGGGCCGTGATGAGGCCATGCGCCGGCTGAACGAGGCGATCACCAGCCCCAAGCTGTTTCCGCGCTGGATGGTCACGGCGGCGTTCGGTATTTTCGCGGCGGTGTTCGTGGGCGTCCTGGGCGGCGGCCCGGCGTCCTCGGCCATCGCGTTCGGCTCCAGCATCGCCATCAGCCTGCTGGCCCGCCAGCTGGGCAGGTGGCGCGTGCCGGACTTCTTCATCACCGCCAGCTGCTCGTTCGTGGTGACCCAGCTGGCACTGCTGCTTTGGCAGTTCGGGCTGACCAACGCGCCAGCGATCGTGGTGGTGGGCGGCATCCTCCTGCTGCTGCCCACCGGCCGCCTGGTTTCGTCCGTGCAGGACGCCATCAATGGGTTCCCCGTCACGGCGGCCGGCCGGTTCCTGTCAACGCTGCTTACGTTCGGCGCCATCGTTGCCGGCATCGCCGTCGCCTTCGTGGTGGGTGAACTAACGGGCATGCAGCGCATCGATGTCACGGAAACGTACCCGCCTGCCTATGACCTGTGGGTCCTGGTCATCTTCGTAGCCGTGGCCGTCATGGCCATCGGAATCACGGAACAGACCAGCTGGCAGCTCCTGCTGCCCACCGCCGCCGTCGGCGTGGCAGGCTACTTCGTTTTGCTGGGTGGCGGGCTGCTGGGCATCGGCGACCGCTTTTCGCCGGCCCTTGCCGCAGTGGTCATCGGCCTGTTGGCGCGGGTGGTGGCCCTCCGCATGGGCGCGCCCCAGCTAGTGGTTGCGGTCCCCGCAGCGCTGATCCTGCTTCCGGGGCTCACCATATTCCGGTCCATGTACGTGCTCACCATCGAGGAATCGGAGATCCTGCTGGGGGCCGGGGGCATGCTTAGCGCCGGCGCCATCGTGCTGGGGACGGCCGGCGGAATCGTCCTGGGCGATACCCTGGCCCGGCCCCTGACCAGGAGCCTGGCCAGCAACGAGCGGCGCCGCGCACGGCGCCGCTGACGGCAGCCCCGCCCCAAAACGTCAGATGTGCCCCAACGTCAGATTTGCCCGACCGGGAGCTTCTTTTCGGCCTGGAATACGTCCTCAACCCGGCCCTGGGCCCAGTAGCCGGATAGCGAAACCTGCCTGCGTTCCAGGCCGCGCTGGACGAAGAAAACGTCACGGAGGGCCTTCATGTAGCCCCTCTCGCCGTGCGCGAAAACGTCCACCGTCCCGGTAGGCCACTCGGCGCCGGCCACAGCGTTGACCAGCCGGTCGCTGGAACCCGCCGGGACGCCGTCGCGGAACAGCCAGGTGATTGTGACCCCGGCGGGGGCGGAGACCGGCTGGATGTCGGCGTCGGAGTCCACCTCAAGGAAGGCCAGGCCCGTCGCATGCACCGGCAGCGCCTCGAGGCTGGCCGCGATGGCGGGCAGCGCTGCCTCGTCGCCCGCAAAGAGGTACCAGTCGGCCTCCGGGTTCGGGTTGTAGGCGCCGCCCGGGCCGGTAAAGGTCAGGGGGTCGCCGGGCTGTGCCTTGGCCGCCCAAGGCCCCGCCAGCCCTTCATCACCGTGCACCACGAAGTCGATGGCGAGCTCGCGGGCTGCCAGATCAACCCGGCGCAGTGTGTAGGTGCGGGTGTAGGGCCACAGTTCCCGGGGCATGGTTTCCCGGATGCTCCACAGGTCCAGGGGAACGGGGTATTCGACGCCGGGCTGCGGAAAGACAATCTTCACGTACCGGTCCACGAAGCCGTTGTTGACGAAGTCCGCAAAGCCCTCGCCGCCGGCAACGATCCGGACCATATGCGGCGACAGCTGCTCCCGGCGGAGCACCTCAAGGTTGATCTGCGGGCGGCTTTTCTTGGTGGCGCTGGTGGCGGCGGGAACGGTACTCATAAGGTAAGCCTAAGCTAAGGCATCGGCGGCAGCTCCCAGGTTACGTCGGGTGCACCCTGCTCCCGCAGCAGCTGGTTCACGCGGCTGAAAGGCCGGGAACCAAAGAAGCCGCGGGATGCGGACAACGGGCTCGGATGGGCGCTGGACACCACCGGGGCAGACCCCAGCAGCGGGCGCAGGGATTCGGCTTCCTTGCCCCACAGCAGTGCCACCAGCGGCAAGGGCGAGCCGTCCGGGGACTGCCGGGCGGCAACCGCGGTGACGGCCGCCGTCGTAATCTTTTCCCAGCCCTTGCCGCGGTGGGAACCGGCGGCTCCGGCCCGGACCGTCATCACCCGGTTCAGCAGCAGCACCCCCTGTTCCGCCCAGGCGGAAAGGTCCCCGTGCACCCGGGCGGGGACGCCGAGGTCGGCTTCCAGTTCGCGGTAGATGTTCGCCAGGCTCCGTGGTATTGGCCGCGTCCGTTTGTCAACGGAGAAGGAAAGGCCGACGGCGTGTCCGGGCGTGGGGTAGGGATCCTGGCCCACCAGCAGGACCTTCACGCCGGCAAGGGGCTGGCGGAAGGCACGCAGGGCGTTCGACGGCGACGGCAGCACCTGGTGCCCGGCTGCCTCCTCCTGTGCCAGGAAGCCAAGAACGGCCCGGAGTTCGCTTTCCACCCCGGCCAGCGCCTCGGCCCAGTCCGCAGCGACGAGGTCGGTCAGCGGGCGCTGCGCGAGCCCGGCATAACTCTCCGCATCGGCCGGTTCCTGCTCCAGTTCGAACAAAGCGTCAGAGTCAAACACCGTCCCATTCTTGCAGGGGAGCGCAGGTGATGGGGCGCCGGCAGCGTCGTTCCGGCCCTTCCGGCGCAAATGACAAGCTTGTTATTCGTCCGTAGCATGGGGGTGAGACATTTTCCGTAGACAGCGAAGGAGTGTGCCGTGGCGGAACCGGCCCGGGAACATGTGCCCCAGGAGCTGCCGGAGCAGGAACCACGGAATACCCTGCTGGCGGACTTCGCGCTGCGGGACTCCCCGCTCGGTGAGCGCGAGCAGCAGATGCTGGCGCTGGAGCGCCAGTGGTGGAAGTACGCCGGAGCCAAGGAACAGGCCATCCGGGAGCTGTTCGACCTCTCCGCCACCCACTACTACCAGCTGCTGAACGCATTGATCGACCGTGAGGATGCACTCGCCCACGATCCCATGCTGGTCAAGAGACTGCGTAGACTACGTACGTCCCGCCACCGTGCCCGGACCGCACGGCGCCTGGGGTCCGACGCCTAGGACACCCACGCCTTTTCAGCAGCAATCCCCAAGGATGTCATCCATGACCAAATACGCCCGCGATGAATTCGACAAGGTCCCCGAGACCCCGCAGCGGCAAGGAGTCCACCGTGCCGCCACTGCCCCGTCGCGGGTACGGCTGTGGCCCATCCTTGCAGTAGGGCTGGCAGCCCTGGCCATCGGGCTGGTGTCCTTCCTGATCCTCCCCAAGCTTGGCTTCAGCGGCACGGACGCCCAGGCGTCCTCAAGCCAGGAAGCATCGCCGCTGGCGGAGACCGGAACAACGCCGCCGGCCAGCCCCCAAAGTTCCCCGGAGCCCACCGCGGAAGCCGCGCCGCCGGCCTCAACCGAGCCGTCCGCCATTTCAGAGGCCGGGCCCGGGCCAGCCGGGTCGGCTCAGAGCCAGGTTTTCCTCGACCGGACACAGCCCGTCGCCGTCTACAACGCTGCCGGGACTGCAGGACTCGCGGGCCGCGTGGGCGGGACCGTCCAGGCGGACGGCTGGACGCTGGGCCAGGTAGGCAACTGGGCAGGAGCTCCCCAGCAGGGCTCTGCCATTTTCTACTCAGGGCCGGAGCAACTGGCCAATGCCCAGGCACTCGCGCGCCTGCTGGGCATCCCCACCCTCGTCAGCAGCACGGAATTCCAGGTTCCCCTGGTAGTGGTGCTGGGCCCGGGATACCGGTAGGCATCCCTGGCGGACCGGTCACGCGTGAATAACTTTTGCCGCCGGCCCATCCGGTGTCCTGTAGCGCCGCCCCGGCATTGGCTAGAGTGAAAACCAGGGTGGGCTCCGGGGCAGGCAAGCACGATTCGGGAGCATGAGTCCCGGTCTCAACGGAAAGAGTTGGTCAGCATGGCACTGGGAACCGTGAAATGGTTCAACGCGGAAAAGGGCTACGGATTCATCACCGTTGACGATTCCGGAGACGATATCTTTGTGCACTGGTCCGCCATCCAGGGTGAGGGCTACCGTGCACTCGACGAGGGGCAGCGGGTGGAGCTTGAAGTCGGCGAAGGCGAAAAGGGCCCGCAGGCCGAAAGTGTCCGGCCCGCCGAGTGAAACAGCTGCCCGTTCCCGCCGTCCGTATCCGTCCCGCGCTCGCTCTTTCCGCCGGCGCTCTCCTGGTTGCCACTGCCTGTTCCGGTGTCACCGGTAATGCCCGCGTGGAATCCGTGGAGGCGTCCGGCGACGGCATCCTGCGGGTGGGGCTGGTCCTGGACAACACCGGTGACAGCAGCTTCCTCAACGCCTCGCAGCTTGCCGCGGCCAAGCTTGCGGTCCAGGAAATCAACGCGACGGGCGGCCACAAGGGCAGGCCGGTGGAACTTCTGCCCGTTGACCCGGGCCAGGACGCCGCAGCCCAGGCGCATGCCCTGGTGGCCGGCAAAGCTGACGTGGTCATAGGGCCTACCGACTCGAGCCACGCACCAGCAACCATCGACGTTCTTTCCCGTGCCCGGACCCCACTGATCTCGCCAGCCAATTCGGCCGCGGGCCTGACCGGCGCCGGGTCGGGCGGCTATTACTTCCGCACCGCCGCCGCTGACGTCGCCCAGGCTCCCGTCCTGGTCAAGCTCGCCAAGGACGGCGGCGCTGCCACCATCGCGGTGCTGTACCAGGAAGGCTCTTACGGAAAGGACGTGGCTGGGGCCGTCTCCGACGCCGCCGAACAGGCCGGACTGGACGTTGCGGCAACCGAGGAGTTCAAGCCGGGCGAGGCCGGCCCTGCGGCCGGGAGGGCTGGAAAGGCCGGCGCCGGTGCTGTGATCCTGGTGGCCAGGGACGGTGCCCAGGGTGCACTCGCAGAGCTGAGCAACGCCGGTGTTGCGGGCTCCCGCATCATCCTCAGCGACGGTGCCTTCGCCCGCTACGGCTCCAAGCTGGGCACCAAGGCACTGGACGGGGCCCGCGCCGTGGTGCCCGGGCAGCTTCCCTCCGCCGGCTTCCAAGACCGGCTGCTGGCCGTCGATGGCAAGCTGAAAGACGTATCCTTTGCCGCCGAGACGTACGACGCCGTCACACTGGCCGCGCTTGCTGCGGCCAGGGCCCAGGACGACGCCGGCCGTTCAATCGCTGCCAACCTGATCAGCGTGTCCGGCGGTACTGCCGGCGCTTCGGGAGGGACGGCGGCCGCGGCGGCCTGTTCCACCTACAAGGACTGCGTCAGCGGCCTTGCGGCGGGAACTGGGATGAACTACGACGGCGAGTCAGGTCCCGTCGCGTTTGACCCGAATGGAGACATCACCACGGCCAACTTCAGAGTCTTCACCTACGGGCCCGACAACATTCCAGCGGCCAGCGGGCGCGAAACAGCAGGCCGCACCGGGAACTGACTGCCCTGATCGCCATCAGCGAATACGCCGGATTAGCGGCCCGTTCCCGGTCCATTCGCTTGCACTCTCACGTGGGGAGTGCTAATTATTGACTTAGCACTCTGACGTACCGACTGCTAAAGCAAAGCCTGCTTCAAGCTGGCGGAGCGCGGCATCGGGCGAGGAGCGAAGAAACACCTAACTGGAGTGAGATCCGCACCCGGAGGCATACAGAGGCCGCCGGCGAAGGATCGTCCGTCGCGGGCACTGCAGCGAAGGTTCATTCTTAACGACTGTCCCGAAAGGACCACTGCCGTTATGGCCAAGATCATTGCATTTGATGAAGAGGCACGCCGCGGCCTTGAGCGGGGCCTGAACACCCTCGCCGACGCCGTTAAGGTCACCCTCGGCCCGCGTGGACGCAACGTCGTCCTCGAGAAGAAGTGGGGCGCCCCCACGATCACCAACGATGGCGTTTCCATCGCCAAGGAGATCGAGCTGGACGATCCCTACGAGAAGATCGGCGCCGAGCTGGTCAAGGAAGTTGCCAAGAAGACGGATGACGTCGCAGGCGACGGCACCACCACGGCTACCGTGCTGGCCCAGGCCCTGGTCAAGGAAGGCCTGCGCAACGTTGCCGCCGGCGCCGACCCGCTGTCCCTCAAGCGCGGCATCGAGAAGGCCGTTGACGCTGTCACCGCCGAACTGTTGAACTCCGCCAAGGAAATCGAAACCAAGGAAGAGATCGCTGCCACGGCCTCGATCTCCGCCGGTGACGACGAAATCGGTGCGCTTATTGCCGAGGCCCTGGACAAGGTGGGCAAGGAAGGCGTCATCACGGTCGAGGAATCCAACACCTTCGGCCTGGAGCTCGAACTCACCGAAGGCATGCGCTTCGACAAGGGCTACATCTCCGCTTACTTCGTCACCGACGCAGAGCGCCAGGAAACGGTCCTCGAGGATCCGTACATCCTGATCGTCAACTCCAAGATCTCCAACGTCAAGGAACTGGTTGCTGTCCTCGAGAAGGTCATGCAGTCCAACAAGCCGCTGCTGATCATCGCCGAAGACATCGAGGGCGAGGCCCTGGCCACCCTGATCGTCAACAAGATCCGCGGCACCTTCAAGTCCGTCGCCGTGAAGGCTCCGGGCTTCGGCGACCGCCGCAAGGCACAGCTCGCCGACATCGCCGTCCTCACCGGCGGCCAGGTCATCTCCGAGGAAGTCGGCCTGAAGCTGGAGAACGCCGGCCTGGAACTCCTGGGCAAGGCACGCAAGGTTGTTGTCACCAAGGACGAAACCACCATCGTTGAGGGTGCAGGCGACGCCGACCAGATCGCCGGCCGCGTGTCCCAGATCCGCGCCGAGATCGAAAACTCCGACTCCGACTACGACCGCGAGAAGCTGCAGGAGCGCCTGGCCAAGCTGGCCGGCGGCGTTGCAGTCATCAAGGCCGGTGCCGCAACCGAGGTTGAGCTCAAGGAGCGCAAGCACCGCATCGAGGACGCAGTGCGCAACGCAAAGGCCGCTGTTGAAGAAGGCATCGTCGCCGGTGGCGGCGTGGCCCTCATCCAGGCCGGCGCGAAGGCCTTCGCCAACCTGCAGCTCTCCGGCGACGAAGCAACCGGCGCCAACATCGTCCGCGTTGCCATCGACGCCCCGCTGAAGCAGATCGCCTTCAACGCCGGCCTCGAGCCGGGCGTTGTGGTGGACAAGGTCCGCGGCCTGCCTGCAGGCCACGGCCTGAACGCAGCGACCGGGGAATACGTCGACCTGCTGGCTGCCGGCGTCAACGATCCCGTCAAGGTGACCCGCTCTGCCCTGCAGAACGCGGCCTCCATTGCCGGCCTGTTCCTCACCACCGAGGCAGTCGTGGCCGACAAGCCCGAGAAGAACCCGGCTCCCGTTGGCGGCGGCGACGACATGGGCGGCATGGGCGGCTTCTAGCCTTCCCGCCGGGCCAGTCCCGCAGTAGAAATAAATGCGGCCCCTCTTCGGAGGGGCCGCATTTTTTCTTGCCCGTACGCCCGGGCAGCGGGGTACTGCTACTTCCGCGCGCTGGACAACATGCCTTCAACTTCCTTCTTGAAGGCCTCGGCAGCAGCGTGGGGAGTGAGGCGGTCGTACAGCACTTCATCCGTGTACCGCTTGATGACGTTCTGGACGCTGCCGGCTCCTACCGGCGGAACCGGAGGTGCTTCCTTCATCTCCGGGGCAATGTCCTTAAGGAACGACACCACGGTGGTGTCCGCAGGCTTCAGGCTGGGGGTGATGCTTTCGACGATCTCCGAATTGGTGGGCACGCCGCGGTCCGTCATCAGGATGGCGCCTGCCTCAGGGCTGTTGGCCAGGTAGTTGATGAAGGTGGCGGCTTCCTCGGGGTGCTTCGAGCGCGACGAGGCAGACCAGAACATGGTGGGCTTGTAGTACATGCCGTTCCGGGCGGCAGAACCGTCCATGCTTGGGGCACGGAGCATCTTGATGCCGCTGCCCGTGGTGGATTCCAGCGAACCAAGCTGGTTGGTCCACCACCAGGCCATGCCCACCCTGTTGGTGCCGAAGAGGCTTTCCTCCAGGCCGGCGCCGGAGTCCTCGGTGGCCACCGTGGCCGGCGGGCTTGCCTTGGAATCCCGCTGCTCCTTCAGGCGTTCCCAGAACGACGCAGCCGTCGCCGTATCGAAGTCCAGCTTGCCGTCCGCGGAGTACAGGTTTTCGCCGTGCTGCCGCAGCCAGATGATCAGGTCGGCTTCGTTGCTGCCATACGCGGCACCGTAGTTCTTTCCGTCACCCGCGGCGCTGATCTTCGACGCTGTGGCCATGAAGTCATCCCAGGTCCAGCTGGTGTCGTCCGGGATGGGGACATTAGCGGCCTCGAAGACTTTGGTGTTGGCCATGATGACGTAGGCGTTCTGGCCGGTGCTCAGGCCGTACTGGGCGCCGTCGTACTGGCCTGATGCCAGCCCTTCCTTGTCCAGCTTGGAGGTGTCGATGCCGTCCTGCTTCCCCAGGTCCAGGAGTGCTCCGCGCCCGCCGTACTCGGCAATGTACTTCTGGTCCATCTGGATGACGTCCGGAGCGTCGTTCGCTGCCGTCTTGGTGGCCAGCTTGTCCCAGTAGCTGGACCATTCGCCGGGTTCTGATTCGATGGTGATGTTGGGGTGTTCCGCTTCAAAGGCGGCGATGACCTTTTCGGTCTGGGCATTGAGGTATTCGTTGCCCCACCAGGCGAAGCGCAGGGTGACCTGCTCGTTGCCGCCTGAGCCGCCTGGCGCGCCGCAGCCGGTTGCAAGGATGGAGAGGGCAAGTGCCGCCGCGCCAAGCTGGAACTTCCGCCGGCTAACAGTCCGAATCGTCATTGATGTGCCTTCCTGATGCCGCTTTCCACTTCCTTGTGCATCCATGAGCCAGAAATGAGAAAGCGTTTTCTCGTATGCGTACTGCGATTGTTCCTTGAATCTTTCCCGTCCGTCAAGATCTTTCGGTAACCGCTTTCCCGGCAGTGCCCCGTGAGGGGCGAATGCTCCGGATGCCTGGCGCCAGTCCGTGGGCCAGGGCAAAGCTTGCGGGGGCCACAATTGTCGTGCCGTTCTGGCAGGATGGACCGGTGACGATTACTGCAGCGGCTGACGGTTCAGCCTTGGGAAACCCTGGCCCGGCCGGCTGGGCCTGGTACGTGAATGACGACTGCTGGCGGGCGGGCGGATGGCCCCACGGTACCAACAACCAGGGTGAACTGATGGCGGTCCTCGATCTTCTGCGTGCCACCGCCCACCTCCCGGAGGAGGACCTGCTCATACTCTGTGACAGCCAGTACGTGATCAACTCGATCACCAAATGGATGCCGGGATGGAAGCGCAAAGGCTGGCGCAAGGCAGACGGAAAGCCTGTTTTGAACGTGGAGCTCTTGAAGGAACTGGACCGCGAGCTTGCGGGCCGCAGGTACACCTTCGAATGGGTCAAGGGCCACGCCGGGCACGATCTGAACGAGGCTGCTGACGAGCGCGCCCGGGCGGCGGCCACCGCCTACCAGCAAGGGGTCGCTGCGCGTTCAGGTCCCGGCTTTCCGGGCGCACACCATGCCTCGCCCGGGGGTGCGACAGCCGTCCGGCCTGCAACTGCTGCCCCGCAAACCCGGGGGGCAGCAGAAACACAGCCGGCAAAAACTCCTGGTGCCGCGGAATCGCAGCGGACAGCAGTGGCCGTGCCCGCGGGAAGCCTGGAAGAGCCCGACCTGTTCAGCCAGCTTGAAAGTGACGCCCTCGACGTGGCCGAAGCCAAGCGGCAGGCCGCTCCGCCCGAGGCCCTCGTCGAGGAGCTGGAGCGTGAGCTGCTGGGGCCGCTGGTGCGCGGCGATATCGGCCGCACCGCGGTTCTGCTGCACCCGGATTTCATGGAGATCGGCAGCTCGGGAAGGGTCTGGACGCGCGACGCCATGATGATGGCGCTCGAGGAGGATCCGGGGGAGAGAACCGACATCGAAATCCTGGGGGCAGACAGGATCGGAACGGGCGCAGTCCTGCTGACCTACCGGAGCTTCGCCCGCTCCGGAACCGTCCTTCGCAGCTCGCTGTGGGTTCTTGATGGCGACCGGTGGCGGCTGCGGTTCCACCAGGGAACACCGGAAGCATAGCCGCCCCGGCCACCCGCGGCCGGCGACAGGCCTGAAAGTGCTCAGCTGAAGCGCTGGGTGTTGCCCTGCTCCGCCTGTGCGTACGTTGCGGCAGCCGATGCCAGCGCTGCGTTAATGGACGCCAGCGCGGCTTCCACGCGCCCCTGCGTCATGGTCCACTCGGCTATCAACGCCTGGAAGTTCGTCGCCGCAGAGCCGCGCCAGCTGCCCTGCAGTTCATCCAGCCCGTGCTTCATGGCCTGGACGTCCGTGCTGATCCTGTCCACTGTGGACTGCACGTTGGCTGACTTCAGCTGCAGCAGTTCGGTATCCACGGAAATGATGCTCATGGCGGTGCCTTTCGGGATGGTGGGCAGCGTGCGCTTTCCCCGCCCGGCCGATCCGGGCTGCTGCAACAAGCCTAGGGAGGCGCCCGCATCCCGTGCCAAGGCCAAAGGCTATATGTGGATAACTTCTCCGTCGCTGCCCGCGTCGGCCTGGGCGGGGTTCTCATCGCGAAAAGGCAGGCTGACCACCAAAGTGGCGCCGCCGCCGTCGGTCTTTTCAACACGGACCGAGCCGCCGTGGGAGCCCACAATCGCAGCCACGATGGCCAGGCCCAGGCCGCTGCCGCCTGTTTCCCGAGTACGGGAGGTGTCAGCCCGGTAGAAACGCTCAAACACCTTCGAGGCATCCTCGTCCGATATGCCCGGCCCGTGGTCGCGGACCTCGATGATGGAGCGGGATTCACCGTTCACGTTCCGCACGCCCACTGCGAGTTCGACGGGGCTGCCCTCCGGGGTGTAGCGCAGCGCATTGCCAACCAGGTTGCCCACCACCTGGCGGAGCTTTGCCTCGTCACCGAGCACTGGTGCAGGGGTAGCGGGGCCGCCATCGAGACCGGTCAGCGAGATCATGCGCGAGCGTTCGCTGGCCTGGGTATCCACCACCGCATCGTGGGCGATCAACTGCAGGTCCACCGGCTTCTGCTGCAGCGGACGCTGCTCGTCCAGCCTTGCGAGCAGCAGCAGGTCTTCCACCATTGACCCCATGCGCTTGGCTTCGCTTTCGATCCGGCCCATGGCGGTGGCCACGTCCTCGTCAGTGGTGAGCGCGCCATGCCGGTACAGCTCGGAAAAACCTCGGATGGTCACCAGCGGCGTCCGCAGTTCATGGGACGCGTCGGCGGCAAACCGGCGCATCCTCGCCTCGGAGGCGGTGCGGGCCGCGAAGGCGGTTTCGATATGCGCCAACATGGCGTTAAGTGAACTGCTGAGCCGCCCGAGTTCCGTGGCGGGGTTTTCCACGTCCACGCGGCGGGACAGGTCGCCGGCAGCGATGGCAGCTGCCGTTTTTTCAACCCTTGCCAGCGGCCGGAAGGACCGGGACACCGTCCAGCTGGCGATCAGGGAAGCCAGGAGCAGGGTGAGGAGGCCCACGCCGATGACCACGAGGGTGGCGTGTTTGAGGACGTCGTCCACGCTTCGGAGCGGCAAACCAATAACCACAACGGCGGGTCGGTTGCTGACGAGCACATTCACCGCAACGACCCGCCAGTTCTCATCGTCTGTGCCCCGGACCTGGTAGGGAACACCACCGCGCGCCTGGGCCTGCTCCGCCGACATGGCGCTGATGTCCGGGCCGCCGCCGTCGGGGTCCCGGCCGAACGGGAAGGGCTCTTCGCCCGGAACAAAGAGTGTCAGTGAATAGTCCGTGGGGACCATCGGATGGGGTGCCTGCAGCTGGGTGAAGGACTGCTGCTCTTCGGCGAGGTCCACGGCCGCCTTCAGCTTGTCGTCCACCTGTCCCTGCAGGTAGCTGTGCAGCAGCGCAAGGGTGCCCGCCCCGGTCACGGTCAGTGCCACGATCAGCAGGGCCATGATCATGGCCACCAGCTGCGTCCTCAAGGAGGAGGACTTCCACCGCTTCAGCAAGGTCAGCGCTTTTCTGCCGTCCGGAGCACGTAACCAACGCCGCGCTTGGTCTGGATCAGGGCCGGCGCCTCGGGATCGATGTCCACTTTCCGGCGCAGGTAGGAGATGTACGACTCAACGATGGATGCATCGCCGTTGAAGTCGTACTCCCAGACGTGGTCCAGGATCTGTGACTTGGACAGCACACGGTTGGGGTTGAGCATGAGGTAGCGGAGCAGTTTGAACTCGGTGGGGGAGAGCTCGATCACGGTGCCGCCGCGGCGCACCTCATGGGCATCATCGTCCAGCTCCAGGTCTCCGACGCGGATGACGGCGTCATCGTCCAGCAGCGGCTGGGTGCGGCGCAGGACGGCCCGGATCCGCGCCACCACTTCGTCCAGGCTGAAGGGCTTGGTGACATAATCGTCTCCGCCCACCGTGAGTCCCGTGACCTTGTCCTCGGTGTCGTCCTTCGCGGTGAGGAAGAGCACGGGGAAGTGCTTCCCGGACGCCCTGAGCTTGCGGGTCACCGTGAACCCGTCCATGTCGGGAAGCATGACGTCCAGCACGGCCAGATCGGGTGCGTGCGAGTCAGCAGCGGCCAGGGCGTCCCGGCCGTTGGCTGCCGAGACAACTTCGAACCCGGCGAACCGCAGCGAGGTGGACAACAGCTCGCGGATGTTGGGTTCGTCGTCGACAACGAGGAGCTTTGCTTCGGGGCCGTTCTTGTTCATGCTCCCATCATGCTCCCAGTCTCTGGGAGTTGTCTGGATGTTCCATGAAAGAAACATGCGGAGCAGCATCGGATTGGAAAGCCTGGTGGCTGCCCGCCCGGACATGGTCCGGTTCATCCTCAAACGGCTGGAGGAGCTGGGCTGGTAGCTGTGCTAGCCCGGCTGGCCGACGTCCTTGGCGTCCATGATCCGGTACGCGTAGCCCTGTTCGGCCAGGAACCGCTGGCGTTTGGCAGCGAAGTCCTGATCCAGCGTGTCACGCGCTACCAGCGAATAGAAACGGGCCGCCCGGCCGTCCTTCTTGGGCCGAAGCAGCCTTCCCAGCCGCTGGGCCTCCTCCTGCCGGGAGCCGAAGGAACCGGACACCTGGATGGCAACGGACGCCTCGGGAAGGTCGATGGAGAAGTTGGCAACCTTGGAGACCACGAGGGTCTGGATGTCACCGGCCCGGAACTCATCAAAGAGCCTCTGGCGGACCTTCACGGAGGTGTCGCCCTTGATGACCGGAGCCCCCAAGCGCATGCCGAGGTCGTCCAGCTGGTCGATGTACTGCCCGATCACCAGCAACTGCTCGCCTGCATGCCTGGCCACGAGCTCCTCCACCACCTGCGTCTTGGACTCGGAGGTGGAACACAGGCGGTACTTGTCGGCGTCATCGGCCATGGCGTACGCCACCCGCTCGTCCTTGGGCAGGTCCACGCGGACCTCCACGCAGTCGGCGGGGGCGATGTACCCCTGGGACTCGATGTCTTTCCACGGGGCGTCATAGCGCTTGGGCCCGATGAGGCTGAACACTTCGCCTTCCCGGCCATCCTCCCGGACCAGGGTGGCGGTGAGCCCGAGCCGGCGCCGGGCCTGCAGGTCGGCCGTCATCCGGAAAATCGGGGCCGGCAGCAGGTGCACCTCGTCGTAGATGATCAGGCCCCAGTCGTGGCCGTCCACCAGTTCCAGGTGCGGATAGAGGCCGCCGCGCCGGGTCGTTAGGACCTGGTAGGTGGCGATGGTTACCGGCCGGACTTCCTTGACAGCGCCGGAGTATTCGCCGATCTCGTCGTCGGTCAGGGACGTGCGCTTCAGCAGCTCGTCCTTCCACTGCCGGGCAGCCACGGTGTTCGTGACAAGGATCAGGGTGGTGGTGGAGCCGGTGGCCATGGCGGCTGCACCCACCAGGGTTTTGCCGGCCCCGCAGGGCAGCACAACCACTCCACTGCCGCCGGCCCAAAAGTTTTCACTGGCGAGCCGCTGGTAGGGCCGCAGCTGCCAGCCGTCCTCGTTGAGCGCGATGAGGTGCGGCGTGCCGTCCACGTATCCCGCCAGGTCCTCCGCCGGCCAGCCGATCTTGAGCAGGAGCTGCTTGAGCTGGCCGCGCTGGGATGCGTGGACCACCACGGTTTCGCCGTCGATCCGGGGCCCCAGCAGGGGCTGGATCTTCTTGGCCCGGATCACTTCCTCCAGCACCGGGTAATCGTCCGTCCGCATCACCAGGCCGTGCTGGGGATCCTTTTCCAGGCGGAGCCGGCCGTACCGCGACATCGTTTCCTCGATATCGATCAGCAGGGAGTGCGGCACCGGAAACCGGGAGTACTTCAGCAGCGTATCCAGCACCTTTTCCGCGTCCAGCCCCGCTGCGCGGGCGTTCCACAGACCCAAAGGCGTCAGCCGGTAGCTGTGCATGTGCTCGGGCGCCCGTTCCAATTCTGCGAACGGCGCGATGGCATGCCGCGCCTCGGTGGCCAACTCGTGGTCCACCTCAAGGAGGATGGTTTTATCGCTTTGGACGATCAGCGGTCCGTCGTTCACGCAGGAGAGTCCTTCACTGGCGCAGTTCCTCTGCGGCCTCAACATCGATAATCCGGTGAATGGACAGGACGCGTTCCGTTTCCTTCGCGGGATCAAACACCCGGACCCGTCCGCCGCTCACCGATAAGGGAACAACAACTTCCAGGTTGGCATTCCCCAGGCTGTCCACCACGTTCATGCTGATCCGCTGCTTCAGCCGGATGGCGCGCTGCAGGACTTCGAGCCCCAGCTGCGTGGCCACTTCACCGGCGCTGTCCCCGCCGGCATGGTGTACGACGGCGGTACCCGCCTGGCGCAGCACGGCCAGCTGGGCGTCCACGTCTTCGGCAGCCGGCGCCGTGCCGGGCGGCGTGTAGACGGGCCGGTTGCTTTCCTGCGGGGCAGGGGTGCGGCGAAGGCGGATTGCCGGTTCGCCGGTTCCTTCCACGGCGGGGGACAGGCCAAGGCTCCTCAGGATCTGGGCGGTTTCCCGCACCGGAGTGGTGGACACCAGGACCGTGGGCGCAATCCGCACCAGCCCCAGCCCGGACGCCTTCGGCCCTGAGAGCAGCTCAAGGAGGGCCGCCTCGTCGTCGCTCTGGATAAAGCAGGCCGCCTGCCCCACCCGCAGCCGGCCGTGCCGTGAGGCGGTGTCCTCCACGAGGTACTCGAGCGGCTGGGGCACGGCCGTGGCGGAGTGCTCGCGCAGGAACGCCAGCAGGCCCGACGCGTCATAGCCGGAATCAAGGGCACGGCGGATGGAACCCTCCGAGAACCTGTAAATGGTGGCGGGACCCTGGCCCTCGGCGTCGGCCATGACCAGGAGCTTCCCGGCAAGGTCCGGGGCGAGGTATCCGGGAGCCACGGCAGTGAGGTCCGCCTGCAAGAGCACATGGTTCAACGCGGCGGGGAGATGTTCGCCGAGGATGGCCAGGGCGGCATCGGGGCGGTCCTCCGCGAAGGCGCTGCCCAGCTGCGTCAGGGCCCCGGAGCCCACCAGGCCGAGCAGTTCCGCTTCGGCGAGGACCCCGCGGATCAGCGAACTGAACCGCCGCGCCATCCGGGGCTGTGCCCACTCTGCACGCTGGAGGACGGCGGCCGCGTCCAGCACCGGCGCGGCGCCGTCCTCCGCCGCAGCCTCCGTGGTGAGCTCGTGAAGAATTTCAAGGACGCGCTTGCGGATCACCGGGGCGTCGGGCCTCTGGGGCTCGGCGGACAACGCCACAATGGTGCTGCCGGACGCCGTGCGGTGCGCCGCCGTTTGGGCACTATTAATGGGTTGGCCCACCAGGGACGGGACCCTTTCGCTGGCAAGCCACGCGTTCACCAGCCACAGCCACTGCTCCTGCCGGGGCAACCCAAGCCATTCAAGCTCCGGCGGCTGGACCCACGACGAGGAGTCAACGTCCAGCCGGATCAGGCCGGCGAGCCCGCACAGTTCCAGCAACAGCCCCACCAGTGCCTGGTCAACCCGGAGCAGGTCGGCCAGCCGCCGCGTCTCGCGTACGCCCACGCCGCCGCTGCGCAACGTCGACAACGGCTGCTCCCGCACGGCGTGGAGCAGTTCACCCACCAGCCGCAGCGCCTCCGAGATGGCACTCATGGCCGCATT
Source organism: Arthrobacter sp. K4-10C (assembly GCF_059090085.1). Classification (NCBI taxonomy): domain Bacteria; kingdom Bacillati; phylum Actinomycetota; class Actinomycetes; order Micrococcales; family Micrococcaceae; genus Arthrobacter; species Arthrobacter sp. K4-10C. The sequence goes on from NZ_JBNHFI010000013.1 coordinate 23,163, forward strand.
CCTCCGCAGCAGGGCGGTAGTCCTCCCCAGTTCCGGGACCGGCGGTGAGAGGGCGAAGTCATCGATGATCACTCCGCCGCGCAGGGACAGCCCCACGCTGTGCGGCAGCTCGACGTGGGCCGCGTCGAGCGGCACCAGCAGCCCGCGGGCCAGGAGCCAGTCAACGGGCCCGACGTCGGACCCTTCCGTCGTGACGGAGGCCTTGCGTTGCGCCTGGGGGACGGCACCCATGGCCCAGTTGCGGAACCTGGCGAGCAGCGCCGTCGTCCGTTCCGGCGCTCCGGCGAGGATGTCCTTCAGTGCCTCCGGCGAGGAGGTCCAGCGCTGCAGCGCGAGCGCCGCCTCCATGGGGGTGGTGGCATCCTGGATGGCGGCGCCGCTGTGGTGCAGCTCGGAGACCAGCTGGACCGCACGCTGGGCGAACGCCGGCTGGAGGCGCACCAGTTCCGTGTAGCTCCTGCCGAGGCCTGCGGGATAGAGTCCCACCACGTCCTTGAGGCACCCGACGGGGAGGTAGAAACGCTGCCTGGCGCCGGAGGCAGGGGTCCCGTGCGGCGGCGATGCGCGGTGCACCAGCGCCAGTTCCTGCAACACGGCGAGGATCTGCTCAACCGTGGCCACCGTGGCCCCGGCGATCATTTTCCGCAGACCTGCGGCCGAGGCGCTGTGTTCCGTATCCGTGTTGGTGCACAGGTGAAGGGTTTCAAGGACCTGCATCTGTGGCTTGTTGAGCCGTTCGAGCGCCCGCTGGACGCTGACCCGGGAACTTGCGCGGGCAGCGAGGGCGGAGAAATCGGGAACAGCGGGGGAGACCAGGTCCGGCCGCGCGGCGAACAGCGCACGCAGCGAGTCGTCGCTGCGTGACTCCAGGTCCTTGCTGAGCGCGCGTATGAGGGACATCAGTCCAACGTTACCGCCGGTCCGGCTTTCCTGCCCGGCGCCGCCCGGCAACGCTGTCCAGGACAAGGAACAGCATGAGCAGGAACGCCGCCGGCAGCCCGTACAGCGCGGAGTAGGTAACCCAGGCCGGCGCCACCGAGTCAGCGAAAGCGAGCGCCATCACTGCTCCCACTGCTGCCAGGGAGAGCACGGCAATGACTGCGGCCGCGATCATAACGGGCCGGCGGTAGCGCGAGGGTGTCATGGACGTAACGCTACAGCCCCGGGGCGGCGGGAGTGAACGCTGTTACCTGGGGCCCCGGAAGCCCGTTGAAAGCGGGAATAGGGTACTCGGCAGGATAACCTTGGAGGAACAGACCAACACGGTTTGAAGCTGCCATACCTTGAACCCGCACAACATTGCGGATGCGGTGGCGGCTGGCCGTGTCTCATGACAGCAGAACGAAGAAGGTTGATTACGTGCCTACCGGCAAGGTCAAGTGGTATGACAAGGACAAGGGCTTCGGGTTTCTCGCGGGCGAGGACGGCCAGGAAGTTTTCCTGCCAAAATCGTCTCTGCCAGAGGGCGTGACGGAGCTCAAGGCCGGCACCCGGGTGGAGTTCGGCGTGGCCGACGGCCGCAAGGGCGCCCAGGCACTGGGCCTGCGGGTGCTGGACAAGACGCCCTCCATTGCCAAGGCGAAGCGGCCCGCCGCCAGGGACCTCGCCCCGCTGGTGCAGGACCTGGTGAGTGTGCTGGACAACCTGTCCGGCACGCTGTCCAAAGGCAAGTACCCGGAAGGCAACAAGGGCAAGGCCATCGCTGCTGCCCTGCGTAAGGTTGCCGACGAGCTGGACGTTTAGGCACCGATGAGTCCGGAAGCTGAACAGCCGGAGACGCAGGTGCAGGACCCGAGGGGTGCCCCACCGGCTCAGGCAGCAGGGACCTCCCCGGTCCCTGCCGCAGCCAAGAACACGGCCAAGCGCCGGGCAGGGGTGCCGGTGTGGCGTACGGGAAAGCCGGACGCCTTCCTGGCCGCCGCCGTCGAAACGGCCCGCACCGCGCTGGAGGGCATCACCGCGCCCTCGGACATCGGGCGGCACCTCGCAGCCAAGAGCGAGGGCGACCGCCTGGTCACGCACCTGTTCGAATCGAAGCTTGCCGGCTACATGGGCTGGCAGTGGTATGCGGTGGTGACTCGCAACTCCCGTTCAAAGGTGGTCACCGTCAGCGAACTGGGTTTGCTGCCTTCCGAGGATTCAATCCTTGCCCCGGAGTGGGTGCCCTGGGCTGAGCGGGTCCGGCCGGAGGACGAGCAGCAGCAGGACGAAGCTGCGGAATCTCAAGGCCCGGAATCTCAAGGCCCGGAGCCGGAAGCAACCGAGTGGACTGCGGGCGGGGAATCGGAAGGTACCCCGGCCGCAGCCAGGGATATTGCGGAACCCGATGCTGACGCAGGTATGGCAGGCTCCGACGCCGCCGACGCGGACTACACCGAAGCCGGTCCCGCCGCACCGGCCTCAGCCAGGGACGCCGGAAGAGACTAAGTACACACTTCCCCAACGTGGGACACACGAACGGCGCCGCCCAGGGAAACCCGGGCGGCGCCGTCGTACCTGGCAGAGCGCTACTTGCGCAGCTCGCCCACCACGTAATCGATGCTGGCCAGCAGCGCGGAGACGTCTGCGGGCTCGATGGCCACAAACGTGGCAATGCGGAGCTGGTTGCGGCCAAGCTTCCGGTAGGGCTCGGTGTCCACGATGCCGTTGGCCCGCAAGACCTTGGCGACGACGGCGGCGTCCACCGATTCGTCGAAGTCGATGGTGGCGATCACGTTGGAACGCTCATCCGGGTTGGCAACAAAGGGGGCGGCGAACTCGGCGGACTCGGCCCAGTTGTAGATGCGGCCTGCCGAGTCTGCCGTCCTGGCTGCCGCAAAATCCAGCCCGCCGTTCGAGTTCAGCCACTGCACCTGGGCGTCCAGGGTCACCAGCGTGGACAGGGAGGGGGTGTTGTACGTCTGGTTCAGCCGCGAGTTATCGATGGCGGTCTGCAGGTCCAGGAAGTCGGGAATCCAGCGGTCGCTTGCCTTGATCCGTGCGGCGCGTTCCAGTGCAGCGGGGGAAAACAGGCCAAGCCACAGGCCGCCGTCGGAGGCGAAGTTCTTCTGCGGGGCAAAGTAGTAGACATCGCTCTGGGCCACATCCACATCCAGGCCGCCGGCCGCCGAGGTGGCGTCCACCAGCACCAGTGCGCCCTCGTCTGCACCCGCCACCCGCTTGACCGGAGCGGACACGCCCGTGGACGTTTCGTTCTGGGGCCAGGCGTACACGTCGACGCCGGTTTCTGCCTCAGCGGCCGGGCGGGTGCCGGGCTCGGACTTGATGATCGACGAAGCGTCCAGGAAGGGTGCCTTGTTGGTGGCTGCCGCAAACTTGGAGCCGAACTCGCCGAAGGACAAATGCTGGGCTTTTTTCTCCACCAGGCCGAAGCTGGCAACGTCCCAGAATGCCGTGGAACCGCCCACGCCCAGGACAACCTCGTACCCTTCCGGGGCGCGGAAGAACTGGCTCAGGCCCTCCCGGACAGAGCCAACGAGGTTCTTGACCGGGGCCTGGCGGTGGGAAGTGCCGAGGATGTCCTTCGATGCGGCGGACAGCGCATCAATCTGCTCCTGGCGGACCTTGGAAGGTCCGGCGCCGAACCGCCCGTCCTTGGGGAGGAGATCGGCAGGAATAGTGATGCTGGGTTCGCTCACAGGGGCTCCAATTTCGGCGTGGACGCAGCTTTGGTCCGGGCGGGTGGATGGTCAAAGGCACGCAGTCGGCAATGACTGCATCGAAGGCCTTTCCCATTCTGCCTGAACAGCTGTTTCGGCGGGAACCGGGACCGTCATAGTCCGACCACTGAGACGCACTCCGGGGGCGCTTCCAACTATTCGGACTAAGTCAAAATAGGCTAAGCTAGCCAACGGACTACGTCGCGGTGAACAGCGATACGGTGGGACAACGCAAGGTACTGCGCTCGAGGAGCTGAGCTGGATGACGGATCTGATCGACACTACGGAGATGTACCTTCGGACCATTCTGGAACTGGAAGAAGAGAACATCGTTGCCCTGCGGGCCCGTATTGCAGAACGCCTGCGCCACTCGGGTCCCACGGTTTCCCAGACCATTGGCCGGATGGAGCGCGACGGGCTGGTTGTGGTGTCCGGCGACCGCCACCTAGAGCTCACCGAGATTGGACGCAAGCGCGCCACCGAAGTCATGCGCAAGCACCGCCTTGCCGAGCGGCTCCTGGCGGACGTCATTGGGCTTGACTGGGCCTACGTCCACGACGAAGCCTGCCGGTGGGAGCACGTCATGAGCGAGCGGGTGGAACGGCGTATCTACGAACTGCTGGACCATCCCACCGAGTCGCCATACGGAAACCCGATTCCTGGCCTCGCCGCACTGGGTGGACAACCGCGCCTGGCCGCAACGGATTCGGCCATGAGCCTCCTCGAAGCGATGAAGTCCTACAAACCCGCTTCCGCGGTGACGGTGAGCAGGCTGGCCGAGCCCATCCAGGTGGAGCCTGAGCTCCTGGCCCAGCTCGACGAGGGAGGCATCCGCCCCGGCGCCGCGCTCTCGCTGGAACGGGTGGGGGACTACATCTCGGTCCGGGTGCCCGGTATCGAAGGGGCCCTTGAGCTTCCGCCGGAGGTCGCCGCGCACGTCTTTGTGTCCGTCCGCTAAACTGCGGCGCTACCCCACGTGACGCTAATTACGCAAGATAACGGAATTGTTACTTTGGGGATTAAGCCCCTATAGTTGAACCAAGCGTTGATACATAAGCGTTACCTGATCCGGAGCCGAGCTCTGCCAGCGGATCAGGAGCACGAGTCATAACTGGCAGAGGCGGGGGAACCACAAGCGGCAGCGGGGGACTGCCTTGGGGTGAAGTCCGTCAGCAGCAAGCCTCTTCCAGCGAAGGAATCCCTCGGGGATATCTCTGTGCCGAAAGCTTGCTTACGGCGGACCGGGTCTTTGAACTCTCTGACCCGAATCCGACAGCTAACTTCGCAGGCTTTCCAGAGAGGAATCCTTCTTGTCCATGCAGACCTCCAGGGGGCGCCGCCGCGCGGCGGGCCCCGCTTCGGCACCGCGTGTCGTCGAAGTCATCCACACGGAGCGCCCCCGCGATCTCCACCGTGATGCGCGCCGCCGTCGGGGTCCGTTCCGGCAGGTCACGGAGTTCGCCTCAGCCAGCGGCATTGGCCAAAAAGCCGGCATTGCACTCGCCGCCACCGGCCTGGTACTCACGGTGACAGTTCCGGCCACCAGCCCCGTCATGGCCACCGATGGCTCCGGCATAGCGCCCGTTGCAGCTTCGGCAACAGCCCCGCAGCCCGCAATTTCGGCTGAGGCCGGAGCGCAGATCGACTTCAGCCGCTCGGCCGTCGTGACGCAGGCCGATCCGGACGGCAAGCTCAAGCAGCTCCTGAGTGCCCAGTCCGCCGGCGCCGTCTCCCGCGCAGCATCCGCGGGAAGCCTGGGTGCCCCGCTGGCCACCCTGGTCACCGCATCACCCTTTGGCTACCGCGTCAGCCCGATCACGGGCGGATCCGGCGACTTCCACCGCGGGCAGGACTACGTTGCCCAGTGCGGCACCTCAGTGCTCGCCGCCGCCACGGGTACCGTGACCTTTGTCGGCTGGCACCAGTATGGTGGCGGGAACCGCGTGGTGATTGACCACGGAAACGGCCTGGAGACCACCTACAACCACCTGTCGTCCTTCAATGTGACAGAGGGCCAGACGGTCTCCCGCGGCGACGTTGTGGCGCTCAGCGGAACCACCGGCGCCTCCACTGGCTGCCACCTGCACTTTGAAGTGCAGGTCAACGGCGAAGTTGTCGATCCTACCGGCTGGCTGTAGTCAAATGATGGTCCACTCTCAAATCGCTGTGACCAGCCGTGACCTGAATGTGACATTCAAGCTAAACTGCTGTACCGTCTAACTCGCGTCAACTTTTCCGAAGTTGACGCTCTTGTGCGGATTGCCTAACTCTGCCACCGCTCAAGGTCCGTTCGCATTTCATCGTCTGGCAGGGGCGGGGGAACCAATTTTGGCCTTCTTCATGAAGGCCTTGGGGTTAAGTCGCAAAGCTTCCTGGAAGCGGCGCGGCCGGGTGACTCCCATCCGAATCCGACAGCTCACCTCGCAGGCATTGGGAGAGGCTACCTTCGTGTCATCACGCCATAATTCTGCGCGCCACCGTGCGCAACCGGTTCGTACCAACCCTCTGGACGCAGTGTCCAAGGCTGTGAGTGCCAACGCCGGGACAGTTGGTCGCCAGGCTGCAGTGGTTGCAGCTGCTTCCGGACTTGTCCTCGCTATGGGCCTGCCGGCCGGCGCTGCGGACACCACCGCTGGTGTCTCGGCTTCCACCGAGTCCGGTTCTGCGCAGACTGCCCTTGCCGTCACCGCAGCACCCACCGCCACCGTTTCCTTCGAGCGCCCGGTTGTCACCACCGTTGCCGCTCCCGTCGTCCAGCGGGTGACGGTCCAGTCCACCTCCGAAGACGATGAGCCGGCCACCGCCTCCACGGCAGCGGAAAAGGTTGTGGCCACCGCCGCTTCAGCGGCAACTTCCGGTCTCGCCGCCATCGCCTACACCGGCATTGGCAGCCCGTACGTCTGGGGCGGCACCAGCCCCACCACCGGCTGGGACTGCTCCGGTTTCACGCAGTGGGTCTACGCCCAGGCCGGCATCAGCATCCCCCGCGTGAACGCGTGGACCGCCATGACCCCCACTTCCACCCCCCAGCCGGGTGACCTGGTCATGCAGAACGGTGGTGCGCACGTCGGCATCTACGTCGGCAACGGCATGATGATCAGCGCCCTCAACCCCTCCCAGGGCACGCTGCTGCACTCTGTGGCCGCCACCGGAACCTCCTCCTTCTACACCCTCGCAGGCAAATAGTTCTTGGGGCTTCGGCCCCAGGAACTATTTCTTTGCCCCCACTTTTCGCCAATTCGCCAATCCCCGTTCGGGACGCGCCGGCATACCCCCAAGATGCCGGCGCGTCCAAAACTCTCGGGCCGCCCACAGGCCCCGAGGACATCGAAAGAGAGAACTGATGACTACTCGTGCTACCGCACGGCACCGTGCCGAGGTCACCAAAACCAGCTCAATCGCCATCATCGCCAAGGCTGTGGGCGACAACGCCGGCGGCGTAGGCCGCCAGGCGGCCGTGATCGCCGCCGCCTCCGGCCTGGTCCTGACCAGCGGCATCGCCGCCAATGCTGCTGACGCCAACATCCAGCGCGACTCCGCTCCGGCGTCGGCCCTGGAAGTTGAATCGGCGATCGAGGCCCCGATCTCCGCGGCGTCCACCATCTCCATCGCCTACGAAAAGCCTGCCGTCACCACCACGCCGGCTCCCGTTGTCGAGGAAGAGCCCGCGGTCGAGGTCCAGGAAGCCGCACCGGCTCCCGCAGCCAAGACCGCCGCAGCTCCGAAGGTCACCTCCACGGTTTCGACTGCCGCCGCCCCGGCGGCACCCGCTGCTTCCGCCAGCGGCAAGGGTGCAGCCATCCTGTCCGCCGCGTACGCCCAGCTGGGTGTCATGCAGGACTGCACCATGCTGGTCACCAACTCCCTGGCCGCCGTTGGCATCAACTTCCACGACTGGCCTGCAGGCTACCTGTCCCTGGGCCGCACCGTGAGCGCCGCCGAGGCCCAGCCCGGCGACCTGATCTACTACGCCGACGGCGGTGCGGGCATGGCCCACATTGCTGTCTACGCCGGCAACGGCCAGGCAGTACACGGCGGCTACAACGGCAACCAGACTGTTGTCTTCAGCGCGAACGTCGGTTCCGGCCCGGTCTTCATCCGCGTCAGCTAGCCACCAGCATCATCGGCAGGGTTCCCGGCCGGTCGCGATGCAGTAAGGACCCCTGCCCACAAGGCAGGGGTCCTCGCTCTTTAAGGGCTCAGGTCTTAACATCTCGGTCCGTTCCACGGGGCTGTGGGGACCCCGCCCTCGGGCAGCCCGCGTGGGCTGCAGCAGGAGATCCCTGCTGTGCGCAGCAGAGGCTAATGGCCGGGCGATTAGCTGATCGTGCACTTCTTTGTTTACTCTTGTGGTGTCGATCCATAGCCCGGACATGCCGAGGGCAGCCGGCCCTCGTGCCCCTGACGGGTGCGGCCGTGAAGAGGTACGTGCATGCGCACTCTCGTTCTGAATGCTGGATATGAACCGCTGGCGGTTGTGACTTTCCGCCGGGCGCTGGTGCTTGTGCTGACGGGCAAGGCGAGCGTGGTGGCCGAAGGGGACGATCCTGTCGTGGGGCCGCAGGAGATACTGGGCCGCCCCTCGGTGATCCTCCTGAACCGCTACATCCGCCCCCGGTACAACAAGGCCACGGCTGTCAGCCGACGGGGTGTGCTGAGGCGCGACGGGCACAAGTGCGCATATTGCGGCAAGGCCGCGCACACGATCGACCACGTGCACCCAAAATCACGTGGCGGAGCGGACTCCTGGGAAAACCTGGTGGCAGCCTGCCTCCGCTGCAACAACGCCAAGGGTGACCACACTCCTGCGGAAATGGGCTGGAAGCTGCGGTTCGTGCCGGAACCTCCGCACGGCACCATCTGGCAGATCAAGGAGCTGGAGAAGCCCACCCCCGCGTGGGATCCCTTCCTGCTGCCCGAGCGCGCTGCCTGACCCGCGGTTCGCCGCTGTTGGGCCGCCAGGGCAATGCGGGTGGCTAGGCTGGAACAGTGGAAGTTCAACCTCCGATTTTCGATGCCCTGATCCTCGCCGGGGGCAGGTCCTCACGGCTGGGCGGCGTGCCGAAGCAGCACCTGGTCTTTCACGGTGCCACCCTGCTGCAGCGCTCCCTGGATGCCGCCTCCGGTGCCCGGCGGGTGGCGGTGGTGGGCCCTGACCCGGGACCCCTGCCAAAGGGTGTGCTGTCCTGCCGCGAGGAGCCCGCGTTCGCAGGTCCCGCCGCAGCCATCGCCGCGGGGTTGGCCGTCCTGGCTCGGGATGTGGAGGGGGCGGAGTACACGCTGGTGCTCGCATGTGACATGCCGCTGGTGGCGGACGCCGTCGCCAGGCTCTTCCCGGTGCTGGCGGCGAAGCAGGCCTCGGGGCAGGACGGCCAGCCCGATGCGGTCATGGCCAATACTGACGACGGTACAGCCCGCGGCAGGGCCCAGCCGTTGGCGGCGTTTTATCGCACAGACGGGTTAACAAAAGCCGTACAGGACCTTGCCGCAACGGGAGCGTTAATCAACGGCTCTGTCCGGTCGCTCCTTGCTAGTCTGGACGTGCAGCTTGTCACCGTCCCCGCCGGGTCCACAGCCGATGTGGACACCTGGGACGATGCCGCCGCTCTAGGGGTTGCCGCCGGCAGCCAGATCAAGGACCAGGGCCGGCGCAGCCGCAGTTGATTTGGGAGGCAGTTCATGAAGAGCCAGGATGAAACGCTGGAGGAATGGTGCAGGTCCCTGCTCCAGGCCTATGAACTCGAAGACGTCCAGGTGGACGTCAATGCCATTCTCTCGCTCGCCGGAGTGGCTGCCCATTCCGTGGTGCGTCCGGCCGCGCCGCTGACAACTTTCATTGCGGGTTATGCCGCCGGCCTCGCGTCCGGCGCTGGCCGGGCAACAGATTCCGCCTCCATGGACTCGGCACTCGCCGTGGCCCGTTCCCTGGCAGCCGACTACGATGCTGAAGCCGCCGGGACCCCCGGGGAATGACCGAGGACACCCCGTCAGAAGCGAGCCGACAAGAAGGGCAGGAAGCACACCATCACCTGGCCCATACCTGGCAGGAGGCCAGGCAGGCGGCCTTTGACTCAGCTACACCCATTCCTTCCGGGCCGGTGGCGCTTGAGCTTGCGCTTGGACGCACCCTGGACCAGGACATCGTGGCGCTGCAGGACATGCCGCACTATGCGTCTTCCGCCATGGACGGGTGGGTAGTCAACGGCAGCGGGCCCTGGGTTCCTGCCGAACCCGGAACCAGGCTGGCGCCGCACCAGGCGAGCCCCATCGTGACCGGCGGCCTCATCCCGCCAGGAGGCAAGGCCATCCTGCGAAGTGAGAGCGCTGTGCTGGGCAAGGACGACGACGGGTTGCCCATCCTGACCATTGGGGGCAACGCCCGGCCCGGGGAGCCGCGGACCGGCCAGCACATCCGGAAGGCGGGGGAGGAAGCCATGGAGGGCGACGTCCTGGTCAAGTCCGGGGTGCAGCTGAACCCTGCGCATCTTGCCCTTGCCGCCCTGGCCGGGCATGACGAACTGCGTGTCCGGGGCAAACCCCTGGTGCGGCTCCTGCTGACTGGCTCGGAGGTGGTGGCGCAGGGGCTTCCGGCTCCCGGCAAGGTGCGTGACACCTTTGGCCCCCAGCTTCCGGCAGTCGTAACGATGCTGGGCGGTATCGCCGGCGGGCAGCAGAAGATTGGTGACTCGTATGCGGAATGGCTCGCCGCCCTGGAAGACGTGGTCCCGGAGGTACCGGGCGCGCCGGACCTGCCTGCCGACGTCGTTATCACCACGGGAGGGACCGGCCGCTCCGGCACGGACCATCTGCGCAGGGCCGTGGCGGAGCTGGGAGGGCGGCTCCTGATCGATGGCGTGGCCATGCGCCCCGGGCATCCTGCCGTGCTGGCCGAGCTGCCGGACGGCCGGTTTGTCCTGGGGCTGCCCGGCAATCCGCTGGCGGCAATGATTGCCCTGTGCACCGTGGGTGCTCCGCTGCTGGCGGCACTGGGCCACGGCACCATGCCCGCTGTGCAGGAGGTGCCCTGCGGTACCGTTATCGAACCCGATCCCGGGCGAACCAGGCTGATGCCTTTCCGCCTGCTGTTCGGGATGGCGTCGCCGGCCCAGCACACGGGGCCGGGGATGATGCGCGGCCTGGCTTCCGCGGACGGCGTCATGGTGGTGCCGCCGCACGGGGTGCAGTTGGGGGAGCCGGTGCCTGCTTTTGCCTTGCCTTGGGGGCCGGCTATTCCCGCGCCAGCTGATGCTCCTGCAAAGACCAAGCCGAGGGGTGGCCGGACAGCCTCGAAACCCGCTCCCGCCGGCCCGGTGGACTGGAGTGCCCTCCTTGGATGAGCCGGTTTCCCTTACCACGCGTGGCTTCCGGCCGAGCCATGCCCCGTCAGTTGAGCATGGTTCATGCGGTTGCGATGATGGAGCTATGAACAGGGACGGAAAATGGGTCGCGTAACCCAGCGCCGCAAGGTGCACAGGTATCTGCTGGACGGCTCGCCCAAGGCACTTGAGTTCCCGGTCCGTTACCGGGAGGACGTCCTGGCCGTCGAGGAACCATTGGAGATCCGGCTGGGCCGGATGTCCTTCTCGGTCACTATGCGGACGCCTGGCGACGACTTTGACCTGGTGGCCGGGTTCCTGGTGTCCGAGGGCGTCATCTGGAGCCCGGAACAGTTGGTTTCCCTGCGGTTCTGTGCCGGCGAGGACGAAGACGGTGCCCAGACGTTCAATGTGGTGGAGGCCCAGCTAAGGCCGGACGTCCAGCTTCCCGACACCGGACGCAACGTCTACACCTCCAGTTCCTGCGGAATCTGCGGGACAGACTCCATCGACTCGGTCCGCAAATCCTCGCACTACAGCCCCCAGTCCGATCCCATGACGGTGGATGCGCACGTGCTTGCGTCGTTGCCGGGACTGTTGCGGGAATCCCAGCGTCTCTTCGAGGACACCGGAGGAGTCCACGCGGCCGGGCTTTTCAAGGTGGAGGACGACGGCGCCGTGCAGCTTCTCTGCCTCCGCGAGGACGTGGGGCGGCACAACGCCGTGGACAAGGTGGTGGGCTGGGCCCTGCGCGAAGGCCTCCTTCCGCTGCGCGGAACAATCCTGCAGGTATCGGGCAGGGCATCCTTCGAGCTGGTGCAGAAAGCCGCAATGGCGGGAATTCCGGTGCTCGCCGCGGTCAGTGCCCCGTCCAGCCTTGCTGTTGAACTGGCGGAAGCCAGCGGACTGACACTTGCCGGTTTCAGCCGCGGAACCAGCCTTAACGTCTACGCCGGCGACGCCCGCATTGTCAGGCCTGTTGCCGAAGTGCCGGTGTCCTAAGCCGCCGGCATCGGTTTCCCATGTTCCCTGAGGGGGTTGGATAAGAGGCTACTTGCGGGTAGATTTGTCCATCGAATGGACACGATTTGTTCAGTTTCAAACTTTGAAGAAGGCTTACATTGCATGACGACCGCCGGATCACGGAAGTCCGCCTCGAGAGGTTTGTGCGTGAACGCATCAGCCCTTCGGTCTACAGCCGGAGCCTCCCCCTTACCCTGAGCAGCTGGGATGTACCGGACGAACCGGTCCCAGCGCTGGAGGCCATGCGGCAGGAATTCCTCCCGCAGGAACATGGTGCTGCGTGGGGCAAGCCCTGGGGCACCAAATGGCTCCGCCTGCAGGGTGAGGTCCCCGAAACGTGGGGAACCGAGCCGGACACCACGGTGGAAGTGGTGGTGGACCTGGGCTTCACCATCGAAACTCCGGGCTTCCAGTGCGAGGGCATTGCCTGGCGGCCCGACGGCACCATTATTAAGGCCGTTTCCCCGCGCAACCAGTACATCCCGTTGAAGCTCCTGGGCGGCGGCATGGCGGTGGATTTTTATGTGGAAGCAGCTGCCAACCCGGATGTTGCCCAGGGCTGGACATTTGCCGCTACGCCTTACGGTGACAAGTCCACTGCCGGAACCGCGCCGCAGTACAGGCTGGGGACTATTGCCATCGCGGAGCTGAACCAGAACGTGTGGGAGCTCAAACAGGACGTCTGGACCCTTGCGGGACTGATGGAGCAACTGCCGCTGGAACTTCCCCGCCGGCACGAAATTCTCCGCGCCCTTGAACGCATGATGGACGTGATGGACCCGGACGATATTCCCGGAACGGCGGCGGCCGGGCGTGAAGCCCTCGCCGAGGTCCTGGCGCGGCCGGCCTATGCGTCCGCCCACCAGCTGGTCGCCACCGGCCATGCGCACATCGACTCCGCATGGCTGTGGCCAGTCCGGGAAACCATGCGCAAATGCGCCCGGACGTTTTCCAACGTGGTGTCCCTGATGGACGAAAACCCCGGCTTCGTCTTTTCCTGTTCGTCCGCACAGCAGCTCGCCTGGATCAAGGAGTTCTACCCGGAACTGTTCAGCAGGATCCGGGAAAAGGTCCGTTCCGGCCAGTTCGTGCCGGTGGGCGGCATGTGGGTGGAATCGGACACCAACATGCCCGGCGGCGAGGCCATGGCCCGGCAGTTCCTGGAAGGCAAGAGCTTCTTCCTGTCCGAGTTCGGCGTGGAGTGCCGGGAAGCGTGGCTGCCGGACTCCTTCGGATACTCGGCAGCCCTGCCGCAGATCGTGAAGTCCGCCGGCAGCCGCTGGTTCCTGACCCAAAAGATTTCCTGGAACCAGACCAACAGGATGCCGCACCACACCTTCAACTGGGAGGGCATTGACGGCACCAGGCTCTTCACCCACTTCCCCCCGGTGGACACCTACAACTCCGAACTCAGCGGGCGCGAACTCGCCCATGCCGAGCGGAACTACCGGGACCATGGGCGGGGGACGGTGTCCCTGGTACCGTTCGGCTATGGCGACGGCGGCGGCGGGCCTACCCGGGAAATGCTTGCCGCGGCCGCCCGCACCGCAGACCTGGAAGGGTCGCCCAAAGTCCGGATCGGGTCCGCGGAGAGTTTCTTCCGCCAGGCGGAACAGGACTATTCCGCGCTGCCCGTGTGGGTGGGAGAGATGTACCTTGAGCTGCACCGCGGAACGTACACCAGCCAGGCGCGGACCAAGAAGGGAAACCGGCGCAGCGAACACCTGCTGCGCGAAGCTGAACTGTGGTGTGCCACGGCGGCAGTCCGGACAAACGGCGCCTACGCATACCCGGCAGCCGAGCTCAAGCAACTGTGGCAGCTGGTGCTGCTCCAGCAGTTCCATGACATCCTTCCCGGCAGCTCCATCGCCTGGGTCCACCAGGATGCGGAGCGTAACTACCAGGCGATCGATGCCGGGCTGGAAGCACTCATCGGCCAGGCCGCGTCCGCTGTCCTCGGCGAGGGGCAGACGCAGTTCCTGCTCAACGCCGCACCGCATGCCAGGGTCGGGGTGCCCGCCATGGCGGCGGCAGAACCGGTCACCCATCCCGAAGCAGTATCCGCCACCGCCGAAGCCGGCGGATACGTCCTGGATAACGGGGTCATCCGCGCAGTCCTGGACGCGAATGGCCTGCTGACGTCCCTGCGCGACTATGCCACGGGCCGCGAAGCAATAGCGCCGGACCAGTACGGCAACCTGCTGGAACTGCACCGCGACACCCCCAACGAGTGGGACGCCTGGGACATCGACGAGTTCTACCGGCGCAACGTTTCGCCACTGACCAGCGCGGTAAATGTCCGGCTGGAAGGGGACAGCAACGCCGCCGTCGTGGTGGTGGAACGCCTGGCGGGGACGTCGCCGGTGACCCAGCGGATCTCCCTTGAGCCGGGAAGTCCGTCACTGTCCATCAGCACCACAGTGGACTGGCAGGAGCGCGAGAAGCTGCTGAAGCTTGGCTTCGCCTTGGATATCCGGGCGGACCGCTCAGCCGCTGAGACGCAGTTCGGCCATGTCTTCCGGCCCACGCACACCAACACCTCATGGGAAGCGGCGAAATTCGAGATCTGCGCCCACCGGTGGATCCACGTTGCCGAACCCGGCTACGGGGTAGCAGTGTCCAACGCGTCCACCTACGGGCACGACGTCGCCAGGAGCGTCAGGACGTCCGACGGCGGCACCACCACCACCGTGCGCCTGTCCTTGCTGCGCGCCCCCAAGTTCCCGGATCCGGAAGCGGACCGCGGTTTGCACGAGTTGGCCGTTACGATCCGTCCCGGTGCCGGGATCGCGGACGCCGTTGAGGAGGGCTACCGCACCAACCTCAAACCCCGGCTGGTCCGCGGTGCCGCTCCGGTCGAACCGCTGTTCTCGGTGACAAATCCGGCTCTGGTGATCGAAGCCGTCAAGCTTGCGGAGGACGGCTCCGGCGACGTCATCGTGCGGCTGTACGAGTCGCTGGGACAACGCTCGGTGGGACGGATGGCCGCAAACTTCCTGTCGGGTGGGGTCCGCACGGTGGACCTGCTTGAGCGCGACGTCGAGGCGCCGGGAGTTGAAACGGAGGCCGGAGCTGCCGCGCTGGAGCTCCGCCCGTTCCAGCTGGTCACGCTGAGATTCGTCCGCGCCTAGGGACAGGCTCCTTTGACGGACAAGGCCTTTAAATAGGCTGAGTGGGGGCGGTCCCCAACGGCCGCCACCACTCATCCCCCCAATGGGTGCAAAGGCCCCCAGGGCAGGAGGCGTTCAAGAATTTATCCCCGTTCAGAAACGCCTCGTAGGCCCCACCTTCACACATTCATGATTGTTTCACATTCTAATGATTTTGTGAAAGCGGGAAGGTTACTTTTCGGTAGAATTCTTTCCCCGGCCGGTGACCTTGCTGTTTCTAACCCGCGCGGCCCAGATCAGTGCGAGCCCAATCACGAAGCACAGCACCGCGGTGTAGTTCACGACGAACTCCACGGCATTCCATGCGAGGGGGATGAACGGGAACAGCAGTGAGAAGGTGATGGCAATGCCGCCCACAGCCAGGAGGCCGGCGGCAAGCCGTACAAGAACCGGCAGCCGGCTCCGGACAGCGCGGACCATGGCGGGCAGCAGGACCAGCGAAACGTAGGCGGGGTAGGCGCGGCCGGCGGCTCCGTAGTACTCGACCAGTATTCCGTTGCGGATGTCCTTGGTGGCAGGGCCCATGAGACCCGCCGATGATCCGGCGGTGTCCATCAGGAAGAACACCACCACCATCACTGCGGACACCACCAGCAGTACGGCCATTCCGGCCTTCCCGGTGATGAGCCGGTGGGCGCCTTCGGCACCAAATCCCTTAGTAACCCTGATGCCGAGGAGGTAGATGGTGGCGAAGATGATGAAGCGCAGCAGGAGGTTGGCCAGGTTGATGCCGCCCAGTGCCTTGTCGATCGCAACATACGGCGCCTCGATGCTCAGCAGGATGGCAAGGGTCATCAGGGCGAAGATATAGAAGGGCGACCGGTTCTCACCCCTCAGCAAGCTGGGTACCCGCGCGATGGCGATCAGGCCGCATATGGCCAGTGTGGTCCATTGGAGGACTGCAATCATCCCAGGTTCTCCCAGATCATTTCCGTCTGTGCTTGGTCTTGCTCCTGCCGCCGCAGTACTTTGCCCAGAGCCTGCAGCCTGTCCCCGGCCAGGGCGGTGAGGTCGCCGTCGGACATGCTGTCCAGGGCCGCCTGGCGCGCGCCCGGGGGCCAGCCTGCCTCCTGCTCGGTAATAAGTCCGGTGGCCACCAGGCCGCCCGTGGGCCCTACCCCGGCCGCCCGGGATGTGGCCAGGGCAAGCTCCGGGGACAGCCGGTTTGCGGTCAGCTGCGCGGAGTAGTTCTGCGGTGCCACCCCCGTTGCGGCCGAGACGCGGTGCCGCACCTCCCCGTCGTCAATGGCGTCAACCCAGTTCTTGACCGACGTGGGGTGCGGGGCGGGGGTCAGCGCCGGAGGCGCCCCGCCCGGTCCACCGCCGGGGTCCATGGCCGGCCTGGCCAGCACCGCATGCAGGAGGTCCGGGGTGGAGATCTGGCTGATTAGCTCACAGCGGGTGGGTGGCCGGGGCGGGCCGGCAAGTTCGCGGAAGCCCTCGAAATCAGCCAGCGCAGTGACGGGATTGATGTTGTAGGCCCGGCTGATGCTGACCACGGTGGACACGGAAACTTTGCCCCTGACCAGCTGCTGGGCGAGCGTGGTCCGCTTTATCCCGGAGACCCTGCAGACGTCTGCCGTGCTGGCATCGGGGGCGATGCTTTGCAGCCAGCGCTGGAACGCCTTGGCGGGAAGGGTCATGGGGTGCTCTCTGCAGAACGGACGGTGTATCGATTTTAGCGCGGTGCCACCCCGGCGATTTTACCGCCCGTCCTCTTTCGGCTATGCTTGATGGTCGAGCCCGTTGGTCCGTACACCCCCCAAGTCCGGACCAGCGGGTTCTTTCATGCCCTGCTGCCAGGACGAATCTTCCCTGGTGATCTGCACGGCCACGCCGGCCTTGTTCCGGCATGAAACCGGGTTCACCGGTGAAAGGACGGACCGATGACAGCGACGCTCGTTGCCAAAGACATCGCAGGCGGGCATGATCACCGCCAACTCTTCTCCCGGCTTTCCCTTACCGTCGCCCCCGGCGACGTTGTGGGAGTCGTCGGCGCCAACGGTGCCGGCAAAACGACCCTGCTTCGAATCCTTGCCGGTGCCGACCAGCCGCAGGATGGGGCCGTCAGCCTTGCTCCCGCGGATGCGTTTGTGGGCTGGCTTCCCCAGGAGCACGAGCGGGTGCCCGGCGAGTCTGTGTCCGGCTACATCGCCCGCCGCACGGGCTGTGCGCAGGCAACGGCAGAGATGGAGTCCACTGCGGAAGCACTGGGCACCGGTGCACCGGGGGCAGACGACGCCTACGCCCGGGCCTTCGACCGGTGGATGGCATCCGGCGCCGCGGACCTCGATGACCGGATCCCTGCCGTCATGGCCGATTTGGGCCTCGACTGCGGGCCTGAGGCTCCGATGACGGGCCTCTCCGGTGGCCAGGCGGCGCGGGCGGCGCTGGCCGCGCTGCTCCTGAGCCGCTTCGATGTGGTGCTCCTGGACGAGCCCACCAACGACCTCGACCTCGCCGGCCTCGCCAGGCTGGAGGACTTCGTCAAGGGGCTTCGCGGCGGCGTGGTGCTGGTCAGCCACGACCGCGAGTTCCTGGCCCGTTGCGTGACCACCGTGGTGGAACTGGACCAGGCGCAGAACGCCGTCTCCGTCTACGACGGCGGATATGACGCCTACCTGGAGGAGCGCGCCGTCGCGCGGCGGCACGCGCGCGAGAAGTACGACGAGTTTGCCGCCACGAAGGCGGACCTGGTGTCGCGTGCGCGGACCCAGCGGGAGTGGAGCTCCCAGGGCGTGCGGAACGCCATGCGGAAAAGCCCGGACAACGACAAGATCCGCCGGGCGGCCAGCACCGAGTCCTCGGAAAAACAGGCGCAGAAGGTCCGGCAGATGGAGTCCCGCATCGCCCGGCTGGATGTGGTGGAGGAACCCCGAAAGGAATGGCAGCTGCAGTTCTCCATCGGCCAGGCTCCCCGTTCCAGTGCCGTTGTTGCAACCCTCCGCGACGCCGTGGTCCGGCTGGGCGGGTTTGCCCTGGGCCCGGTCAATCTCCAACTCAACGCGGGGGAGCGGATCGGCATCACCGGTCCCAACGGGGCCGGCAAGTCCACACTGCTTCGCCTCCTCCTGGGCGTCATCGAACCCGACTCAGGAAGCGCCTCCATGGGCGCCTCCGTTGCCATCGGCGAAATCGACCAGGCACGCGGACTGCTGGCGGGGCACCTTGCCCTCGCTGACGCCGTCGCGGCCGTTGTGCCTGACATGTCCCCGGCGGAGGTCCGCACGCTCCTTGCAAAGTTCGGCCTGAAGGCGGATCACACAGGTAGGCCGGTGGATTCCCTTTCACCTGGCGAACGGACCCGCGCGGCACTCGCCCTGCTGCAGGCGCGCGGCGTGAACCTGCTGGTCCTCGACGAACCCACCAACCACCTCGACCTGCCGGCCATCGAGCAGCTCGAAGAGGCCCTGGACAGCTACGACGGCGCCCTCCTCCTGGTGACCCACGACCGGAGGCTGCTGGAGAACGTGCGCCTGGATGTACGTTGGGATGTGGAAAACGGCATGGTAAAGGAGCTGCAGCAATGAGCATGGAAGGGGTGGCCTGGAACTCCCTGTACAAGATCACCCGGGCCAAGAGCGGTTCCAAACCGTTCTCCAAAGCCACCCTGAAACGGGTCCTGGCGTTCGCCCGGCCGCACCGCGGCAAGCTGCTGGCTTTCGTGGCCTTGTCCGTGGCCATGGCCTTCCTTGCCGTGGCCACCCCGGTCCTCGCGGGGCAGGTTGTGGACGCCATTGTGGCGCGCGCCAGCGAAGGCGAGGTGATCCGCCTGGCGTTGCTGATCGCCGTCGTCGCCGTTGCCGAGGCAGCGCTGGGCATGGTCAACCGCTGGCTCTCCTCCACCATCGGTGAAGGCGTGATCCTTGACCTGCGCACGCGCGTCTTCGACCATGTGCAGAAAATGCCCATCGCCTTCTTCACCCGCACCCGGACCGGCGCCCTGGTCAGCCGCCTCAACAACGACGTCATAGGCGCCCAATCGGCATTCGCAGGAACCCTGTCCGGCGTGGTCAGCAACGTGGTGGCGCTGATCCTCACGCTGGCGGTCATGCTGGGCACCTCGTGGCAGGTCACGGTCCTGGCCATGGTCCTGCTGCCGGTGTTCCTGGTTCCGGCCCGGAGGATGGGCTCGAAGCTGGCGGACCTGCGACGCGAGGCGGCCGAGCACAACGCGGCCATGGGCACGCAGATGACTGAACGCTTTTCCGCCCCGGGCGCCACGCTGGTCAAGCTCTTCGGCAGGCCCGCGGAGGAATCACGTGAGTTTGCCGTCCGCGCGGGCCGGGTCCGTGACATCGGCATCCGGACAGCCATGCTGCAGTTCACGTTCGTGACGGCCCTGACCCTGGTGTCCGCCCTCGCCCTGGCGCTGGTCTATGGATTGGGCGGGTGGTTCGCCATAACCGGGCAACTCGCCGCAGGGGATGTGGTGGTCCTGGCGTTGCTGCTCACGCGCCTGTACGCCCCGCTGACGGCGCTGTCCAACGCAAGGGTGGAGATCATGAGCGCCCTGGTCAGCTTCGAGCGCGTGTTCGAGGTCCTGGACCTCAAGCCCCTGATCCAGCAAAAGCCCGATGCTGTGCCGGTTCCGCCTGGTCCGGTGTCCGTGGAGTTCGACGATGTCCGCTTCGCCTACCCCTCAGCCGACAAAGTCTCGCTGGCCTCGCTGGAGGAAGTGTCCACCCTGGACACCCGCGGCGGCGAGGAAGTGCTGCACGGCATCAGCTTCCGGGTGGAACCAGGGCAGACGGTGGCACTGGTGGGCTCCTCAGGGGCAGGCAAATCAACCATCGCCCAACTGCTGGCCAGGCTATACGACGTCGATTCCGGCGCCGTCCGGCTGGGCGGCACCGTGCCGGGCACGGGGCTGGACCTGCGGGACGCCACCTTCGACTCCCTGCGGGACACCGTGGGCATGGTCACCCAGGACGGGCACCTCTTCCACGAAACCATTGCCTCCAACCTGCGCCTCGCCCGGCCGGACGCCACCGAGGAGGACATGTGGGACGTCATCCGGCAGGCACGGCTGGAGACCATGGTCCGGTCCCTGCCGGACAGGCTGGACACCGTGGTGGGGGAGCGCGGCTACCGGCTTTCGGGCGGTGAGCGCCAGCGCCTCACCATCGCCCGGCTGCTGATCGCCCAGCCCCGGGTCGTCATCCTGGACGAGGCCACCGCGGCGCTGGACTCCACCAACGAGGCTGCAGTGCAAGCCGCCCTGGGCGCTGCGCTCGAGGGGCGTACCGCCGTCGTGATTGCCCACCGCCTGTCCACCATCCGCGCCGCGGACGCCATCCTGGTGGTGGAGGACGGGCGGATCGTGGAGCGAGGCACCCACTCTGAGCTGCTGGCCGCCGAAGGCCGCTACGCCGAGCTGTACCGGACCCAGTTTGCCGAGGCGACCGCCGTGGCGCAGGAGGCGGTTCCCGAGCCGTAGCCCTGCCGCCGGGGCTCCTGGTCCTAGGGAACCATTAACTTAGGCGCCGTCGTCCCGTGCCGCGGCCAGCTCGGGAAGGATATGGTCCGTCAGCAGCGGGGCCAGGTCCGAGGGCAGGGCCCCACCCCGGTCCAGGGCGGCAAGGTCGAGCCACCTGATCTCGGCGATTTCCGCTGACGGGTGCGCCTGCCACGTGCCGGGTGCCCGGAACACGGTGGCTTCGATGTCCGTGGCGGCCTCGTTGGCGGCGTCAGCGATCCAGACGCCCATCAGCTCCAGGTCCTGAGGATCGAGGACGATGCCCACCTCTTCAGCGAGCTCGCGGGCGGCTGCCTGGACAGCTGTTTCGCCAGCCTCCGGCTTGCCGCCCGGATGCATGAACATGCCCGTTCCGCGCTTGCGGACGGTCAGGAGCCGCCCCGCGCGGTCGAACACGCAGACGGCGGACACCACAATCCGGGCCTTCATGCGGCGGCACCCCGCACCAGGTGCGACGTCAGCAGCAGGTCCTTCCGTGGCCCGGTGACGTCCCAGCTATAGCTGAAGCGGTCCCTGCCCTCGAAGGTGTAGACCACGCGGTAGGTGTCGGGATCGCACCAGTGGCTGTCCAGGTTGTCCTGCGGCGTGAAGCTCATCCGGTGGAACGGCCGCCCGTCCGGAAAGAACACGTCCAGGGCGTCCGGGTGTCCGGAGGGCTGGAGAAGGTATTCGCGCGAGGCGGGGCCGGTGAAGGAGGGCCAGAGCATGGTGCCTTCTTCGCGGAGGGCCAGGCCGCCGTCGTCGTCGTCCGGGACAAAACGCACGACGCCGGAAAAGGTTCCGCGGGTGCCGTCCGCCCGGTCCAGCAGGTCTCGTTCGACCGTCCAGAGGCCATCCCCCAGAGTGCCGGCGGGGCTGTGCTCATCGACGCCGAGCAGGTAGGCGCGGAGGTTGAACTTTGGGGAAAAAGGGTTCAAGTGCCCTCGATTGGATTCGAACCAACGACACCGGCTTTAGGAGAGCCGTGCTCTATCCACTGAGCTACGAGGGCTGGTATCCGGTAACCGACGGACCGGCCCGAACACGCTTACAAGCATACAAGGTGCCGGGCCGTACTACGCTCAAGGCATGAGCCCAGCCCCTTCGACGGCGCCCGCTGCGGCGTTCATTCCGGATACCGCGTCCACCCGGCAGTACATCGGGGCGTGGTCCGTGTTGAGCGTCCTGCAGTATTTTGCGGCCGAAGCGGCGGTGATCGGGGCATGGGCCGGTCCCCGGCCGTATGACCTGCGGACCGGTTACATCAGCGACCTGGGCGCCCTGAACTGCGGCATCTTTGACGGCCGGGAGGTCTGTTCCCCGCTGAACTGGCTGATGAACGCCTCGTTCGTGGTCCAGGGCCTGGGAATGCTGCTCGGCGCCATACTGCTGAGCTCTGGTCTGCTGTGCGTTGCCGCCCAGGCTGGCGCGCGGGTGCAGCCCGGCCGCCGGAAGCCCTGGCTCGCGGCCATTTGGGTGCGGGTACTGACCGGGATAGCCGGGGCAGGCACGGTCATCGTGGGACTGGTGCCGGAGGACGCCGGTTCCGGCTGGCACTTCACCGGAGCAGTTATGTACTTCCTGGCGGGCGCCGCAGCCCTGTTGGTACTGGGCATCCTGTGGCTGCGGAAATCGGCCATGGCCTGGTTCATATTGGTGTGCGGCGTTGTGTCCCTGGCCGCCCTGGTGACCGGCGGCCTGACCGGGATGGACGTCCCCGAGCCCGGCACGCTCGAGCGCCTGATGGGCTATCCGGTCACCGTGGGAATGGCAACGGCTGGCTTGGTGATCGCGCAGCGGGTGCACCGCCACAGGAAGCAACTCCGGGCGATGGCAGCCTTCAGCTAGCAGGCTTCCTGCGCCGCGTGCCCAGCACCACGGCCGCGGCGCCGGCCACCAGGCTAAGGACCAAAAGCACCCAGCCCGCAACGGTGAGGCCGGACGCCAAAGCCACCTGGCCGGCGTCGGGGGAGTCCGCCGCCATCATCCCGTCGATGGCCACGTTGGCCCACAACCGGACCACCACGAACAGCAGCGGCAGCGCCCAGAGCGTCCAGCGCAGTGCCTTGCGGGCTACATTGGTGCCGATCAGCAGCAGCCAGGTGAAGCCGAAGATCAGCGGAAACAGCGTCCCGGCTGTCTTGTGGACGTAGTTGAGCTGGCCCCGCGCGTCGTCATTCATCGCCGCCTGCAGCTGGCCGATGTAGGCGGGATCAAAGCCGCCGATGAGCGAGTCGGGCATGGCCAGGCCGCCGGCGAGCTGCCGGAGCTGATCCATGGTAAGCAGGTGCAGATACCAGAACAGGAACAGGCTGGCCACCACGCCCGCGATCAGGATGAGGTTGCTGTTGTTCTGGGCTTTTTCCGGTGTCCGGGTAGTGGTTGGATTGATGACCGGCGGCAGGTTGTGCTGCGGCACAGCCGCCTTGGCGCCGTGCTTCTTGATTCGCTGGGCAGGGGTTTTGGCCATGGCACCATTATCCCGCCGCCTACACTGATGCCATGACCATTGGCCGGCACAGCGCTGTTGAACTTGACCCCTCACTGGACGACCACCAGCTGGCGGCAGCCCTGGTGCGGGAAGCCGGGCAGCTGGCGCTCCTGATGCGGATGGCCGGGCTGCAGTCCCAGCAAAAGACGTCCATCTCGGACGTGGTGACGGCGGCCGACCACGCCGCGGAGGCCTACGTGCTGGAGCAGTTGCAGCGCTGCCGGCCCGAGGACGGCATCCTGGGCGAGGAAGGCGCCTCAGTGCAGGGCAGCAGCGGCCGGACCTGGGTCATTGACCCCGTGGACGGCACTTACAACTTCCTGCACGGCTCCACCTACTGGTGCTCCGCCATCGCACTGAAGGACGGTTCCGACGTCCGGCTCGGGGCGATCTACCAGCCGGAGGAGGACAAGCTCTGGCTGGGCGGCCGCTCCCACCCGGCCACCCTCAACGGGGAGCTGCTCACGGTATTCCGCGAGAACCGGGGCGAGCGGAACGGTACCGCCGTGGCCGAACTCGGCGCCGCCACCTACATCCACCCCACCTGGCTCATGGACCCGCTGTGCGCGATGCCCTGGCACGCCGCTGCAACCTCCGCCGCGGCCCTGCGCATGCTTGGTTCCGGCTCCTGTGACCTGGGCAGGGTGGCGGACGGGCAGCTCGGCTGCTGGTTCCAGCACAGCTGCCCGGAATGGGACTGGCTCCCCGGTAAGGCCATCGTCCGCGCCGCGGGCGGCGCCGTGGACACGGTCCTGGTCAACGGCCTGGAGTGGTTCATGGCAGGAGGCACGACGGCGGTGCGGGAGTTGCGTGCCGCGCTCGAATCCGGCTCGGTGGCCTGAGCCCGGGAGGCACGGCCGCGCTGGAAGGATTCCAGCCCCGCCACAGCGAGGTTCCTGCAGCGTAATCCACAGACCGGAAGTGCGTGTCGGTCCCACCGCCTAGACTTGTAGGCACCATGGATATGTTGTTTGACCCGTACTCTGACGGACCGTTCAAGGCCGCCCCCGCAGCGGCTGCCCGCACCAAGGCGCGTCCGGACGCCTTAGCTACGTCGGCCGGTCCGGGCGGCAGCATCCCCTCCGGGGAGCACGCCGGCAGCCAGGAGGCACGCGGCGGGCACCCCGGCGCCGGCCCGGACCGGCAGCACCATGGCAAGCCCCGGCTCGATGCCGCCAAGCTCCTGGAGGGGCTCAACCCGCAGCAGGAAGAAGCGGTCAAGCATGCCGGTTCCGCACTGCTGATCGTGGCCGGTGCAGGTTCCGGCAAGACACGTGTCCTCAGTAACCGGATCGCCTACCTGATCGCTACGGGACGGGCCCATCACGGCGAGATCCTGGCCATCACGTTCACCAACAAGGCCGCGGCGGAAATGCGGGATCGCATTGAGGCGCTGGTGGGCGGGCGCGCCAAGATCATGTGGATCTCCACCTTCCACTCGTCCTGTGTGCGGATCCTGCGCCAGGAGGCCGCCAACGTAGGGCTGAAGTCGAATTTCTCCATTTACGATTCCGCGGATTCCCTGCGGCTGGTCACGCAAGTGTCCAAAGCGCTGGACCTGGACCCCAAGAAGTTCGCCCCCAAGGCCATCCAACACAAGATCTCGGCACTGAAGAACGAACTCATCGACGCCGATTCCTACGCCTCTGCCGCGAACTACAACGATCCCTTCGAGCAGGCCATTGCCGAGGTCTACAAGGGCTACACGCAGCGGCTCCGCCAGGCCAACGCCATGGACTTTGACGACCTCATCGCCGAGACCGTCTTCATGTTCCGTGCCTTCCCGGCGCTCGCGGAGTCCTACCGCCGCCGGTTCCGGCACGTCCTGGTGGACGAATACCAGGACACCAACCACGCCCAATACTCGCTGGTCCGCGAAATCGTGGGGGAGGGGCCAGGGGCATCGGAGCTCACCGTGGTGGGCGACTCGGACCAGTCCATTTACGCCTTCCGTGGTGCCGATATCCGCAACATCGTGGAATTCGAGAAGGACTACCCGGAGGCTCGCACCATCAAGCTGGAGCAGAACTATCGCTCCACGCAGAACATCCTCAGCGCGGCCAACTCGGTGATTTCCCGCAACCCCAACCGTCCGGAGAAGCGGCTCTGGACCGCGGAGGGTGAAGGCCACAAGATCATCGGCTACGTGGGCGAGAACGAGCACGACGAAGCCCAGTTCATCGCCAAGGAGATCGACAGGCTCCAGGACGAGGACAACCTGCGCCCGGGTGACGTCGCCATCTTCTACCGGACCAACGCCCAGTCCCGCTCCATTGAGGACGTGCTGGTCCGGGTAGGCCTGCCGTACAAGGTGGTGGGCGGCACCCGCTTCTACGAACGCAAGGAAATCAAGGACGCCCTCGCCTACCTCCGGGTCCTGGTCAATCCCGACGATGACGTCAACCTCCGCAGGGTCCTCAACGAACCCAAACGGGGGATCGGCGACCGTGCGGAAGGGGCCGTCGCCGCCCTTGCGCAGCGCGAGCGGATTTCGTTCATGGCAGCCGCACGCCGCGCCGAGCAGGCACCGGGCATGGCCACCCGCTCCGTCAACGCCGTCTTGGGGTTCGTGAAGCTGCTGGACGACCTTGCCGAGGTGGCCGCGGGCTCCGGCGCTGCCGCCGCCCTCGAAGCAGTCCTGGAACAGACCGGCTACTTGGCAGCACTGCGGGCCAGCACAGACCCGCAGGACGAATCCCGCGTGGAGAACCTCGCCGAACTTGTTGCGGTTGTCCGCGAATACGAGCAGGAAAACCCGGAAGGGACCCTGGAAGCATTTCTGGAGCAGGTTTCCCTGGTGGCGGATGCAGACCAGATTCCGGACGCCCCCGGCACGGACATCGATGCCGCCGTGGCTGAGGCCAAGCGGCTCGGTGTGGTCACGCTGATGACCCTCCACACGGCCAAGGGGCTCGAGTTCCCGGTGGTATTCCTGACGGGCATGGAACACGGCCTGTTCCCGCACCAGAGGTCCGCCACGGACCCCAAGGAACTCGCCGAGGAACGCCGCCTGGCCTATGTGGGCCTCACCAGGGCCCGTAAGCGCCTCTATGTCACGCGCTCCGAGGTGCGCAGCATGTGGGGCCAGAGCCAGTACAACCCTGCCAGTCAGTTCCTTGAGGAGATTCCCGCGGAGCTGCTGGAATGGAAACGCGAAGGAACCAGCCGGCAGGCCGGCGCCTGGGGCGGGGGTTCGATCAGTTCGGGCCGCTACGGCGGATCTTTCTGGGGTGCGGGTACCTCCCGCGGAGCCGCCGCCGACCCCTCGGCCGGTTTCAACGCCGACGTTCCCGCGGTCATTGCGCGAAACCGGGTGCAGCCGCAAAAGGAAATCATCGCCGTCAGCGTGGGGGACAAGGTCAACCACACGAGCTTCGGCAACGGTACCGTCCTCGCCTTGGAAGGAGCCGGGGACAAGACCGTGGCCAAGGTGAAGTTCGACGTCGGCGAAAAGCGCCTGCTGCTTCGCTACGCGCCGCTGACCAAGCTGGACGCCTAGGTTCGCGGACGGGGCGGGTCATGAACATCCTGTTCGCCAGCCAGGCTATCGACGGGCACTTCAACCCGATGACCGGCGTCGCCATGAGGCTCAAAGAGCGCGGCCATGATGTGCGCTGGTACACGGGCCAGGTGTTTGCCCGCAAGCTGGAGGAGTTCGGGATTCCGCTGTTTCCCTTCAAGCGGGCCATCGAGCACCGGGCTGACAACCTCTTGGAGCTCTATCCGGAACGGGCCAAGCTGAAGGGGCCCCGGGCCATCGGATTCGATGGCGAAAAGATCTTCGCCAGCAATATCAGCAACTTCTTCGAGGACATCCGGGAGCTGGACCAGGATTTCTCATTCGATGTCCTGGTGGTGGACAGTTCCATGTTCATCCAGCGCCTTGTCTCGCACTTGATGGGGAAGCCGGTGGTGAACTTTGTGGTGGTTCCCAACATGGAAAGCGATCCGCTGGTGCCCCCGCTGTTCTTCGGCTTCCGTCCGGCGCGCAACTTGGCGGAAAAGGTCCTGCAGTCGGCGGCCGGGATGTTGTCGGACAAGGTCATCCTCCGTCCTGCGAGCAGGAGCTACCGGCGCCAGCACACCTTTTATGGGCAGGAGGTCCCCAAAGGCGGCAGCCTGACCGACGAGCCCTACCGGTGCTCGGATGCAATCATCCAGACCGGGACCAGGTCCCTGGACTTTCCACGCCGCAACACGAACCCCAAGGTCCACTACGTCGGCGCGCTCCTGCCCTACCGGGTGCCGGGAGCTGCGGTGCAGGAAGCGGTGCCGCAGGAGTATGCCGGCACCATCGTGGTCACGCAGGGGACAGTGGACAACGTGGACCATAGCAAGCTCATCATCCCCACCCTGGAGGCTTTGAAGGACATGGACGCCCTGGTCCTGGTGGCAACGGGAGGCCGGGGAACAGAGGAACTGCGGGCACGTTTTCCGCAGCCGAATATCCGGATCCGCGACTACATCGACTTTGCGGCCGTCTTTGAGTTTACGGACGTCTTTGTCACCAATGGAGGATTCGGCGGCGTCCAACTGGCCCTATCCAAGGGCGTGCCCCTGGTGGTGTCCGGAATCAACGAAGGCAAGAGCGACGTCAATGCCAGGGTCGAATATGCCGGTGCAGGCATCAACCTGCGGACCGACGCTCCCTCGCCGGAGAATATCGGGCGGGCCGTGCGGAATATCCTGGCCGACCCGGCATGGAAGAACCGGGCGGAGCAGATGCGGAAGGATTTCGCCCACCAGGACCCTGCCGAGGCAGCGGCCGGCGTCGTGGAAGGTGTCCTCAGCTCCAGGTGAGCGGGGGGCATAAAGCATAATGGGGCCATGCGACGGACTGTTCTGGGGATCTTCGCCGCCTTGATCCTGGCGGCGGCCACCGCCTGCAGCATCACCACGGAGGACCCCGGCTACGTCCCGCCTGCACCGCCCGCGCCTATGGACCAGCTGGAGCAGGCTGCCCTGGCCAACCCCCAGGATTTCTCGAACGGGGAAGACATCCTTTCGTTCGTCACCGCAGACCGTACGGTGGCGTGTTCGCTCACGGCCGCCCGTGGAGAGCACATCAACCTGCCGTACGAAGTGAACGGCTACAGCGATTCCGCGAACAACCGGCTGGCGATCGTGCCCGTTGCCCACTGCGAACTGGCCACATACCCCACACCGGGCCCCGACGACGTCCGCGACGACTGCGCAGGAACCGGGCTCGGTTACCTGGGCGGCGTTGCCCTGCTGAAACCGGACAAGGCCTCGTATGGCGAGTGCCGGTCCGGCGTCACACAAATGGAGGCAACCTACGGGCCTAAAGGCAGCAGGGCAGGGGCGCTGGCCCAGCTGCCGGTCCTGGCCGAGGGGCAGAACCTCGAACGGAACGGGCTGCGGTGTTCGGCCTACAACGGCGGCGTGGCATGCGGAAACGTGTCCGCGGGCGTCGGATTCTTCGTTTCCCCCAAGCGCTACGAGTTGATTCCCGGTCCCGCCGGAGAAGCCTCAGCGGCGCCTGCCGAGGCCTCAAAAACCCCGTAAATCCGCGGGTTTTTCTACGCCTCATAGAATAGTGTCCTTACTCACATAAGCGGTACTCTGGGACGGGCCGGTCCCCGCAAAGGACTAGAGTTCCCAGAGGAGCATCACGCCGCGTGGCTCGTTTCCAACAGGCCGCCGGTGCGTGCAATCCGCAGCCCGGTCATCGTCTTCCGATGGTGTCCGACTGTACAGAAACTACTTCGACGTAGAAGGACACTAAACCGTGGACCTGTTTGAATACCAGGCGCGCGATATGTTCGAGGCGCACGGTGTACCCGTGCTGGCCGGCATCGTGGCGTACACCCCAGAAGAAGCAAAGGCAGCTGCCGAGAAGATTGGCGGCGTCACTGTCGTCAAGGCACAGGTCAAGATCGGCGGCCGCGGCAAGGCCGGCGGCGTGAAGGTCGCAAAGTCCGCCGACGAGGCGCATGAGCACGCCACCAACATCCTGGGCATGGACATCAAGGGCCACACCGTCAAGAAGGTGATGATCGCCCAGGGTGCGGATATCGCCGAGGAATTCTACTTCTCCGTCCTGCTGGACCGTGCCAACCGCAACTACCTGGCCATGTGCTCGGTTGAAGGCGGCATGGATATCGAGCAGCTGGCCGTCGAACGCCCGGAGGCGCTGGCCAAGGTTGCCATCGACCCCGCTGTCGGCATCGACCAGGCCAAGGCAGACGAAATCGTCGAAGCCGCAGGCTTTGCTGAGGAACTGCGCGGCAAGGTGGCCGACGTCATCCTCAAGCTCTGGGACGTCTTCAAGAAGGAAGATGCAACCCTCGTGGAGGTTAACCCCCTGGTCAGGACCGGCGCCGGCGACATCATCGCCCTGGACGGCAAGGTCTCCCTGGACGAGAACGCCGAGTTCCGCCACGCCAAGCACGCACTCCTTGAGGACAAGGACGCCGCCGATCCGCTTGAGGCCAAGGCAAAGGCGCAGGACCTCAACTACGTCAAGCTCGACGGCGAAGTGGGCATCATCGGCAACGGCGCCGGCCTGGTCATGTCCACCCTTGACGTCGTTGCCTACGCCGGTGAAAACCACGGCAACGTCAAGCCCGCGAACTTCCTGGACATCGGCGGCGGAGCCTCCGCCGAGGTCATGGCCGCAGGCCTGGACGTCATCCTGGGCGATGAGCAGGTCAAGTCCGTGTTCGTGAACGTCTTTGGCGGCATCACTGCCTGCGACGCCGTCGCCAAGGGCATCGTCGGCGCACTGGCCGAACTCGGCCACACCGCGAACAAGCCGCTGGTAGTCCGCCTTGACGGCAACAACGTCGAGGAAGGCCGCCGCATCCTGAACGAGGCCAACCACCCGCTGGTTACCCTGGCCGCCACCATGGACGAGGGCGCCGACAAGGCCGCCGAGCTCGCCAACGCAGCTAAGTAAAGGGACGCACCATGTCTATCTATCTGAACAAGGACTCCAAGGTCATCGTCCAGGGCATCACCGGCGGCGAAGGCACCAAGCACACCGCCCTAATGCTGAAGGCGGGCACCAATATTGTTGGCGGCGTCAACGCCCGCAAGGCCGGCACCACGGTGCTGCACGGCGACCAGGAAATCACCGTCTACGGCACCGTCAAGGAAGCCATGGCAGAGACCGGCGCCGACGTCTCCATCGTCTTCGTTCCGCCGGCTTTCACCAAGAACGCCGTTGTTGAAGCCATCGAGGCCGGCATCGGCCTGGTGGTTGTCATCACCGAAGGCGTTCCGGTCCAGGACTCCGCTGAATTCTGGGCACTGGCCCAGGCGAAGGTGGACGCCGACGGTAACCAGGTCACCCGCATCATTGGCCCGAACTGCCCGGGCATCATCACCCCGGGTGAGGCGCTGGTGGGCATCACCCCCGCAAACATCACGGGCAAGGGACCAATCGGCCTGGTTTCCAAGTCGGGCACCCTGACCTACCAGATGATGTACGAACTGCGCGACCTTGGCTTCTCCACCGCCATCGGCATCGGCGGCGACCCCATCATCGGCACCACACACATCGATGCCCTGGCCGCGTTCGAGGCTGACCCCGAGACCAAGGCGATCGTCATGATCGGCGAAATCGGTGGCGATGCCGAGGAGCGTGCCGCCGACTTCATCAAGGCCAACGTCACCAAGCCGGTTGTCGGCTACGTGGCAGGCTTCACCGCGCCGGAAGGCAAGACAATGGGCCACGCCGGTGCCATTGTTTCCGGTTCCGCCGGTACCGCCCAGGCCAAGAAGGAAGCCCTCGAGGCTGCCGGCGTCAAGGTCGGCAAGACGCCGTCCGAGACCGCCAAGCTGCTTCGCGAGGTTTACGCAGCACTCTAGGCTTTACTGCCGAACAACGCGGGGTCACTTGCCGCCCGTTCCAGTCTTTGGAGCGGGCGCGAAGTGGCCCCGCGTTTGTCGTTAAGTACGACGACGGGCGAAGTACGACGACGGGCGGTGCCTTCCCTGCGGAAAGCACCGCCCGTCGTCGTACTTTGGGCCCTATACCTTGGCGCCGCTCAGCAGCTCGTCCAGGCGTTCGTAGCCTTCGGTCAGGCCGCCTTCCATGCCGGACTGGGCCATCCCGTCCCGTGCTTCCAGGGTGGGGTAGACCGAATGTCCCCGCAGCCGTGTCCGGCCGTTGCCCAGGTCCTCAAAAGTCATGAACTCCAGGCTGACCACGTCCGGGTACCCGCCAAACTCGAAGGTCTGGATGGCGAACTCGTTCTCCCGCACGGTGTGGAAGACGCCCTTGAACTCGTAGGGCACGCCTTCCGGGCCCGTGTGCAGGTAGCTGTAGCTGCCGCCGGTACGGAAATCGTAGTGGTCGATGTCCATCTTGTAGCCCCGCGGCCCGAGCCACTGCACAATCAGCTCGGGCTCCTTGTGGGCCCGGAACACGTCCGCGACGGGAAAATCGAACTCACGCTCGTAGTCGATGAAAGGGACGCCTTCGGGGACTGAGAGTTTCAGTGGGTTGGTCATTGCTTTTCCTTTGGCTTGGCGCCGTCCTGCCCGGCGCTGGATTGAAGCACGGCGTCGAGGCTGCGGAACTGCTCCTCGCGGACCAACCTGTACTGGTCAATCCAGGCGGTGAGTGCCTCCAGCCGTGCGGGGTTCAGGTGGACGGGCCTGCGCTGGGCCTCCCTGGTCCGGGTGACCAGTTGCGCCTGCTCGAGAACCTGGATGTGCTTCGAAACTGCCTGCTTGGAGATTTCGAATGGTTCCGCCAGCTCGTTCACAGTGGCCGGGCCCCGGCTGAGCCGGGCAATGATGCTCCGCCGGACGGGATCGGCCAGGGCCATAAAAGCCGAGTCCAGTTCCACGCTTCCGGAGTTCATTACGGCCTCGCTAATCAATTACTTAGTTTATCAACTGTTTCCTTTATCAACCTTTCGGTTGTTTAAGGCTACTCCCGAGCCCCTCGGGTTTCAATACTTTTCCTGCCCCCTTTTTGGCCCACGATCTTGCCTCGGTGAAAAGCAATTTGTTAGTATGTCAGAACAAACTACCGAAGGAGCCAATGTGCCGCTTGTCCGAATCGACGTCAATGAAGGACGCAGCGCCGAGGAGCTGCAGCGGCTCAGTCACGCCATCCACGACGCCATCCTCGCCGAATACGGCATTCCCGAGCGGGACTATTTCCATATCCTGACGGAGCACCAGCAGGGGCAGATCTTCGCCCAGGACGCCGGCCTGGGATTCGAGCGGACGGGCGGCGTGGTCATGATTCAGATCTTCACCCAGGGAGGACGCTCGCAGGAGGCGAAGCAGCGGCTGTTTTCAGCTGTTGCCGACAAGCTTTCCGGCGTAGGCGTTTCGGGGGCGGATGTCTTTATCGGGTATGTCGAGAACACTGCCGGTGACTGGTCGTTCGGCTTCGGGCGCGCACAGTACGTCACCGGGGAACTGTCCGTGCCGAAAAGGTAGCTCCCGAGGCCGCCCCGTTGGGGATGGCGGTGCGGTAAGGCCACTGTTGTAAGCATGTCAGCACAAACCTTTGACAGGACATTTGATCTAGGGCAAAGTAGTCCGTGTGGCCCCGGCCACGGCCTGCAAGTTCCGGAGCTCCTGAGACTCAGAGGTTCAAGAGTTCCACTCCAGAAAGGTCCACGACTATCGTGACCCACGAGCTTCTTACGATCGGGCGCATCAGCGTTGATATCTACCCGGACGACATCGGGGTTGGGCTGGAGGACGTCACGTCCTTCGGGAAATACCTCGGTGGTTCCCCGTCCAACGTAGCCGTCGCAGCTGCCCGGCACGGCCGCCGCACCGGCGTAATCACCCGGACCGGTGACGACCCCTTTGGCAAGTACCTGCACCGTGAACTGGACAAGTTCGGTGTGGATAATTCGTTTGTAGCCCCTGTGCAGGGACTCCAAACGGCGGTCACGTTCTGCGCGATCCGGCCGCCGGAGGATTTCCCGCTGTATTTTTACGGCCGTTTCCCCACCGCCCCGGACCTGCAGATCAGGGCTGAGGAACTGGACCTGGACGCCATCCGCGAGGCAGGGATTTTCTGGTCCACGGTCACCGGCCTGTGCCAGGAGCCCAGCCGCAGTGCGCACATAGCAGCCCATGAGGCCCGGCCGCGGACCGGGCTGGCCAACGGGCAGTTCACCGTCCTGGATTTGGATTACCGGCCGATGTTCTGGGCCTCGGAAGAAGAGGCCCGCGCGGAGGTGGCGAAGGTCCTCGCGCATGTGACGGTCGCGATCGGCAACGACAAGGAATGCGCTGTCGCGGTGGGCGAGGGTACCCCGGATGAGCAGGCAGACCGTTTGCTGGCCGCGGGCGTGGAGATCGCCGTCGTAAAGCTCGGCCCCGAGGGCGTGATGGCGAAGACCCGCACAGAGCGGGTCGTTTCTGCCCCGGTCCCCGTGGAAACACTCAACGGCCTGGGCGCGGGAGATTCCTTCGGCGGTGCGTTCTGCCATGGGCTGTTGTCCGGCTGGCCGCTGTCCCAGGTCCTGGACTTTGCCAACGCTGCCGGCGCCATCGTCGCCTCCCGCCTGTCCTGCGCAGACGCTATGCCGACGCCGGACGAGGTCACCTCGCTGCTGGCCGAACGGGGCCGCCGGGTTCCGCAGCCAGCCACGGAAGGAGCCGCACTGTGACCATCAACGTGTCCAACACAGGCCAGGCAACCCAGGAACCGGCGGCAGCTTTCGCCGTCGAAGCGGATGACAACCCCCGCCGCTATGAGTACCTGAGCACTATCCGCCTGGAAGACCCGGACGCCGTTGCCCGCGCCGCCCAGTCGCGCCGCCGCCATCCAGGGCTCAAATACGGCAAGCAAAACTTCATTGTTGCCGCTGACCACCCGGCCCGCGGCGCCCTTGCGGTCGGGTCCGATCCCGTGGCGATGGCGGACCGCCGCCAACTGCTGGACAGGCTCCAAATCGCGCTGGCCAACCCGGCCGTGGACGGCGTATTGGCGTCCCCGGACATCATGGATGACCTGCTCCTGCTCGGCGCGCTGGAAGGCAAGATGGTGTTCGGTTCGATGAACCGTGGCGGCCTGTCCGGGCTGGTCAACGAAATCGATGACCGCTTCACCGGACATACCGCAGAAGCCCTGAAGGCACTGGGCGCCGACGGTGGCAAGATGCTCACCCGCATCTGCCTGGGCGACCCTGACACCGTGTCCATGCTGGAATCGACAGCGAAGGCCATCGACTCCCTCGCCGAGCGCAAGCTGATCGCCATGGTGGAGCCCTTCCTCTCAGTCCGCGAAAACGGCCGGGTCCGCAACGACCTCTCCACCAACGCCGTGATCAAGTCCGTCGCCATTGCTGAGGGCCTGGGATCCACCAGCGCCTACACCTGGATGAAGCTGCCTGTCGTGGCTGAGATGGAACGCGTTATGGCCGCTACCACCATGCCCACCGTTCTGCTGGGCGGAGACCCTGCGGGTACCCAGGACGAAGTTTTCGCGAGCTGGCAGGCAGCGCTGGCATTGCCCGGCGTCCAGGGCC
Source organism: Arthrobacter sp. K4-10C (assembly GCF_059090085.1). NCBI lineage: Bacteria > Bacillati > Actinomycetota > Actinomycetes > Micrococcales > Micrococcaceae > Arthrobacter > Arthrobacter sp. K4-10C. Next base: position 57,754 of record NZ_JBNHFI010000013.1, read on the forward strand.
TCACCGTGGGCCGCACCCTTTTGTATCCGGCCGACGGCGACGTGGCAGGCGCCGTCGCTGCCGCCGCTTCCCTCCTTCACCACACCGCAGAAGTATCGGAGTAGCTCCCCGTGGGAACAACAACAGGAACACGCAGGATGACGGTGGCGCAGGCCGTCGTCGAATATCTTTCCAAGCAGTACACGGTGGACCGGATCGGCACGCAGGACTACCGGGAGCGGCTGATCCCGGGCACGTTCGGCATCTTCGGGCACGGCAACGTGGCCGGAGTGGGCCAGGCGCTGAAGCAGTACCAGCAGCTGGATCCGTCGATCATGCCGTACTACCAGGGCCGGAACGAACAGGCCCAGGTGCACCAGGCTGTGGGCTACGCCCGGCACACCCGCCGCCGGCAGACCTTCGCGGTCAGTACCTCAATCGGTCCGGGTTCATCGAACCTGCTGACCGGTGCCGCACTGGCCACCACCAACCGGCTACCGGTGCTGCTGCTGCCGTCCGACACGTTCGCCACCCGCGCCGCGGATCCCGTGCTGCAGCAGCTGGAGCAACCTTACGCCTACGACATCACGGTCAATGATTCGTTCCGGCCGCTGTCGAAGTTCTTTGACCGGGTGACCCGGCCGGAGCAGCTGTTCTCCGCGTTCCATCACGGCCTGCGCGTCCTGACGGACCCGGCGGAGACCGGCGCGGTGACCATCTCGCTGCCGCAGGACGTCCAGGCCGAGGCCTTTGATGTCCCGGAGGAGTTCCTGGCCGAGCGGGAGTGGCGGATCCGCCGCCCGGACGCGGACGATGACGACATAGCCCGCGCCGCCGCAGCCATCCGAGCCGCGAAGCGCCCGCTGATCATCGCCGGCGGCGGCGTCCTCTACGCCTACGCCAACGAGGAACTCGCGAAGCTCGTCGAGCTGACCGGGATCCCGGTGGGCAACACCCAGGCAGGCGTCGGCGTGCTGCCCTGGGACCACAAGTTCAGCCTGGGCGCGATCGGTTCCACGGGAACGACGGCGGCGAACGCCATCGCTGCCGAGGCGGACCTGATCATCGGCATCGGCACGCGCTACGAAGACTTCACCACCGCGTCCCGGACGGCCTTCCAGAACCCGGACGTGAAGTTCATAAATGTCAACGTCGCCCCGATCGATGCGTACAAGCACGGCACCACGCTGCCGATCGTGGCAGACGCCCGGAAGGCGCTGGTGAAGCTGAACCAGGCCCTGGGCGGCTACCGCGTCGGCGCCGACCTGGAGCAGAAGATCGCGGCGGGGAAGAAGCGCTGGGACGCCACCGTGGACGAGGCCTTCGATACCCGCTACACGCCGCTGCCGGCCCAGAACGAGATCATCGGCGCCGCCAACCGGGCCATGGACGCCCGGGACGTGGTGGTCTGCGCCGCCGGGTCCCTGCCGGGTGACCTGCACAAGATGTGGCGCGTCCGCGACCCATTCGGCTACCACGTCGAATACGCCTACTCCTGCATGGGCTACGAATCCCCGGCGGGCTGGGCGTAAAGCGTGCAGCGCTGGCTGAGGTGGCTGCCGGCGGAACCGGCCGCGACGTCGTCGTGATGGTAGGGGACGGCTCGTACCTGATGATGCACACCGAACTGGTCACCGCCGTCGCCGAACGGATCAAGCTGATCGTGGTCCTGATCCAGAACCACGGCTACGCCTCCATCGGCTCTCTCTCCGAAATGCTCGGTTCCCAGCGGTTCGGCACCAAGTACCGGGCGCTGAACGAGGAACAGCACAGCTTCGATGAAGGCGAAACTTTGCCGGTGGACCTGGCCCTCAACGCCGAGTCCCTGGGCGTGAAGGTCATCCGGATCGAGCCGGGCGAGAAGGTCATTGCTGAGCTCGAACAGGCCATCCGCGACGCCAAGGCCGCACCGGAGCGGAGCGGGCCCATCCTGATCCACGTCGAGTCCGACCCGCTGCTGGACGCTCCCAGTTCCGAGTCCTGGTGGGACGTCCCCGTCTCCCAGGTCTCCGAACTGGACTCCACCAAGCAGGCGTACCAGACGTATTCCGATTACAAGTCCCGCCAGCGCAAACTGCTCGGCTGACATCCCCTTTCCATCACTCAAGGAAGAGTCCATGACTGCCACCACCACTGCGACCACCGTCATCAAGCACTTCATCAACGGCGCCGAAAGCGCCGGCGAGGGAGACCGCACCACGTCCGTGTTCAACCCGGCTACCGGGGAGGTGACCGGGGAGCTGCGGCTGGCCAACCGGGCGGACCTGGAGGCCACGGTTGCGGCCGCCCGGAAGGCTGCGGACAGCTGGGGTGACATTTCGCTGGCGAAGCGCACCGCGGTGCTGTTCAAGTTCCGCGAGCTCGTCGCGTCCCACGTGGATGACCTCGCTGCGTTGATCACGGCCGAGCACGGCAAGGTCCTTTCCGATGCCAAGGGTGAGATCGGCCGTGGCCTGGAGGTCATCGAGTACGCCTGCGGCATCCCGACGCTGCTCAAGGGCGACTATTCGGACCAGGTCTCCACCGGCATCGATGTGTTTTCCTTCCGTGAGCCGCTCGGCGTGGTGGCCGGCATCACGCCGTTCAACTTCCCGGTGATGGTGCCGTTGTGGATGGCGCCGATGGCGATCGCCACCGGGAACGCGTTCATCCTCAAGCCCTCCGAACGTGACCCGTCAGCGTCGCTGTTGCTGGCCAAGCTCTGGAAGCAGGCCGGCCTGCCGGACGGGGTGTTCCAGGTCCTGCACGGCGACAAGGAAACCGTGGACGGGCTGCTGACCCACCCGGACGTGGACGGGATCTCCTTCGTCGGGTCCACCCCGATCGCCCGGTACGTGCACGAGACCGCCACCAGGCACGGCAAGCGGGTCCAGGCCTTGGGCGGGGCGAAGAACCACGCGATCGTGATGCCCGACGCGGACCTGGACAACGCCGCGGACCACCTCGCCGCGGCCGCCTTCGGTTCCGCCGGGGAACGCTGCATGGCCATCTCCGTCGCCGTCGCCGTCGGGGATGCCGCGCACCTTTTGGTCAAGAAGGTCGAAGAACGGGCCCTGGCCGTGAAGGTCAACAACGGGACCGCCCCGGACGCGGAGATGGGCCCGGTGATCACCCCGGCGTCGAAGGAACGCATCGTCCGGATCGTCACCGAAGCCGAGCAAGCGGGCGCGGCCATGGTGGTGGACGGCCGCGACCTGGTGGTCCCCGGCCACGAGGACGGGTTCTGGGTGGGCCCGACCGTGATCGACCACGTCAAAACCGGAATGAGCGCCTACACCGAGGAGATCTTCGGGCCCGTCCTGGTGGTGGTCCGCGTGGATACCCTGGAGGACGGCATCAAGCTGATCAACGCCAACCCGTACGGCAACGGCACCGCGATCTTCACGTCCTCGGGCGCTGCCGCCCGGAAGTTCCAGCGCTCCGTGACCGTGGGCATGATCGGGATCAACGTGCCGCTGCCCGTCCCGGTGGCCTACCACTCCTTCGGCGGCTGGAAAGCCTCCCTCTTCGGCGACAAGCACATCTACGGCCCCGAAGGCGTCTCCTTCTACACCCGCGGCAAAGTCATCACCTCCCGCTGGCCCGAACCCACCCAAGCCTCCGGCGCCTCCTACAACTTCCCCTCCAACTGATTCCGCCACCAGCGGGAAAACCGAGAAAGACGACGCCGTCATGACTGAGAACAAACTAATCATCGGCACGGCCCCGGACTCCTGGGGCGTCTGGTTCGCGGATGACCCCAAGCAGACCCCCTGGGAACGGTTCCTCGACGAAGTGGCCGAATCAGGGTACACATGGATCGAGCTCGGCCCCTACGGGTACCTGCCCAATGACCCGACGCGACTCGCTGAAGAACTCAAACAGCGCAACCTGAAGGTCACCGCAGGAACTGTTTTCACAGCATTCCATCGCGGGCTGGACCAGTGGGAAACCGCATGGGAACCCGCGCGCAAGGTAGCGGAATTGACGGCCGCCCTGGGCGGCGAGCACATCGTGGTCATCCCGGCCATGTGGCGCGACGATGTCACTGGTGAAGCTGTGGAGAGCGGCGAACTCACCGCGGAGGCCTGGAACGACCTCTTCGCAGGCCACAACCGCCTGGGTAAGACCCTGCTGGAGGACTTCGGACTGAAGCAGCAGTTCCACTCGCACGCCGACTCGCATGTGGGGGCGCAGGAGGATATCGAGCACCTCCTCGCGGTCACCGACCCGCAGTACCTGAACCTTTGCTTGGACACCGGTCATGCCGAATACTGCGGCGCCTCAAGCCTGGAACTCATCAAGAACTATCCGGACCGGATCGGCTACCTGCACCTGAAGCAGATCAACCCCGAGGTCCTGAAGAAGGTCAACGAGGAAAACATGACCTGGGCCGCGGCCAACCTGGCCGGCGTTATGACCGAGCCGCCGAACGGCCTGCCGGACCTTCGCGCCGTCATTGAAGCTGTGGAAGGCCTCAACCGGCCCATCTTCGGCATCGTGGAACAGGACATGTACCCGGTGGCCTTCGATGTCCCGATGCCAATTGCCAAGCGCACCCGCAACTACCTGCTGTCCTGCGGATCCCGAACCACGGTCAATTGACAACAAAAACGCCCGCCTCCATTCCAACTACCGAAGGACAGAACAATGACTGAAACCCTCCGCGTAGCCGTCATCGGCGCCGGACGCATGGGCGCGGACCACATCCAGCGCCTCAACACGCGCATCCACGGCGCAGAAGTTGCCGCCGTCGTGGACGTCGACCTGGCCCGGGCGCAAGCCGCCGTCGAAGGCATCCCGGGTGCGGTGGCCCTCGCCAACGCCGAGGAAGCCCTGAACAACGGTGACGTCAACGCCGTCCTGATCGCCACCCCTGGTTTCCTGCACCAGGACATCCTGCTCCAGGCGATCGCGAAGGACATCCCCATCCTCTGTGAAAAACCCCTGACGCCCGACGCTGAATCCTCCTGGAAGATCGTGCAGGCAGAGGTTGAGCTGGGCCACAAGCGTATCCAGGTAGGTTTCATGCGCCGTTTCGATGCTGAATACGCCGCCCTCGGCCAGATCATCCGCAACCACGAGTTGGGCGAGCTGCTCATGCTGCACCACCAGCACCGCAACCCCACCACGCCGGCCGGCTTCACCAACGAGATGCTGATCAACGACTCGGTGGTGCACGAGTTTGATGCCATCCGCTTCTTCACCGGCGAGGAGATCACCAGCATCCAGGTCCGCCTGGGCAAGGCTACCAAGAACGCCCCTGCCGGCCAGCACGACCCCCAGCATGTCCTGATCGAGACCGAATCCGGTGTCTTGGCCGACGTCGAAATCTATGTGAATGCCAGGTTCGGCTATGAGGTGGCAACCCAGGCCTCCTTCGAAGAAGGCATCGTCAGCATCGGCGGCGACACGGGACCATACACCCGCAGCGCCGGCCGCTGGGGCGGCAACGTGACCCCCGGCTTCGAGGAACGCTTCGGTGCCGCGTACGACGTAGAAATACAATCGTGGGTGGACGCGGCACGTAAGGGTGAGATCGGCGGTCCCACCGCCTGGGACGGCTACGCCACCGCAGCCTGCTGCGAAGCCGGAGTGGAAGCGCAGAAGAACGGCGAGAAGGTGGCAGTGAAACTGGCCCCGAAGCCGGACCTCTACAAGTAGGACGAGAGAAGGGGACGGGCAAGATCCGTCCCCTTCCGCAGTTCCGCCCACAACTGATCCACAACGGAGTTCTCTCGTGAAAATCGCTCTTGACCCCACGCCGTTCCACCACTCGCACAGCCTGCTCGAGTTTCCCCGGGTGGTTGCGGACCTCGGCTACAAGTACATGCAGATGACCCCGCACGCGGACTTCATCCCTTTTTACAACCACCCCAAAGCGGACGATGAACTGGTGGGCCAGCTGAACCAGGCCTGCAAGGACGCGGGTATCGAGATCGCCTCCGTGCTGCCGGTCCTCCGCTGGTCCGGGCCGGACGAGGACGCCCGCGAGGCGGCGGTCCGTTACTGGAAGCGCGCCATCCAGATCACCGTAGACCTCGGCGTCAGCACCATTAACACCGAGTTCAGCGGCCGCCCGGAGAAGGCGGAGGAGTCCGAGCGGGCGTTCTACCGCTCCATGGAGGAGCTGCTTCCGATCATCGAACGCGAAGGCATCGACCTGCTGATCGATCCGCACCCGGACGATTTCGTGGAGGAAGGCCTTGCCGCCATCCGCGTGATCCGCGGCCTGAACTCCAAGAATGTGGGCATGGTCTATGTGGCCTCGCACAGCTTCCACATGAAGAACCAGCCGCTGGACATCATACGTGCAGCGGGCGACAAGCTGCGCCTGGTCCACGTGGCCGACACCATGAACCACCACGCCTCGCACGGCCTCCGGTACATCACCAACCCGCCCGGCAACCCGGTCCGCGTCCACCAGCACCTGAAGATCGGCGACGGCGACGTCAACTGGGACGAGTTCTTCGGCGGCCTGAAGGAGATCGGCTTCCTGGACCGGGATGACACCGTCATGGTGTCCAGTGTCTTCGCCGAGGACGAGAATGCGGAGGACGTCTCCCGGTTCCAGCTGGAGACGATGAAACAGTACGTGCAGAAGGTCAGCGTATGAGTCGGGCGAACACCGTAGCTGTCGAAACCGGCGCCGGGGGAAACGGTCCGGCAACCACAAACGCGCACTCCGGACCGTGACCATCATTTCCACGTTCGGGGCCTGCTGTTCGGCTACGGTGCCATCAACGGTGCGTTGCCCTAGTGCAGGAAGACCTGGGGCTTGCCCCCACTGGCCGGCACGGCCGACGCAGGATGATCCCGCAGCTCCTGGCTGCAACTGGGCTCTACAGCAGCTTCTCCGTATTTGGGTGCTGGGCGTGGGCACCATCAGTTTCACAGCCACGATGGGCTGGAAAAGCGAACGATTGAAGTATTTACATATTAATGTCAGGACAAAGTATTGACATGCATTGTCCCGATCCCCATGATCGTTTATAGGCACATTCCGGGCTGCACGGTGGCGGCCCGGAGCTGATATCAAAGGAGATGCACGTGGCTAAATTTTCTTGGCGTAAAGCGACACTGGTAGCGGCGATGGTACCGATGCTGGGTCTGAGTGCATGTTCAAGTGGTGGTGGCCGGATTTCCGAGGCCGGCACAGGCGGCGGTGGAGGCCAGGTGGCGACCACCGACCGGATGAAGATCGCGCTGATCACCCACGCCGCAGCCGGTGACACCTTCTGGGACATCGTTCGAAAGGGTGCCGAGGAGGCATCGGCGAAGGACAATGTTGAGCTTCTATACACGTCCGATCCCGAAGCCGGGCGCCAAGCCCAGCTCATCCAGCAGGCCATCGATCAAAAGGTCGACGGCATAGCCGTTACACTCGCCAAGCCGGAAGCCCTCAGCGAAGTACTCAAGAAGGCGGCCGACGCCGGCATCTCGATTGTGAGCCTGAACGCCGGTGAGGGTGTTTCGGGGCAGCTGGGGGCCTTCACACACTTCGGCTCGAACGAAAAGCTCGCCGGTGAGGCCGTCGGCGCGCGACTCGCCGCGGAGAACTTCAAGCGCCCTGTCTGCGTGATCCAGGAGCAGGGCCACGTCGGACTTGAAGCCCGTTGTGCCGGCGTCAAGGCGAAGGTGCCTGGAACGGAGATCCTTTACGTCGAGGGCAAGGACATGACGTCTGTCCAGTCCACCGCGACAGCCAAGCTCCAGGCTACCAAGGAGGCCGACGTCATCGTGGGGCTGGGCGCCCCCATCACACTGACTCTGCTCAAGTCCGTCACAGACGCCGGAAGTTCTGCCAAGGTTGCAAGTTTTGACCTGAACGCGGAGTTGGCGCAGAAAATCTCTGACGGCACCGTCCTGTTCACGGTAGACCAGCAGCCGTGGTTGCAGGGCTACGGGGCGGTCGATGCGCTGTGGCAGGCCAAGCGCGGCGGATTCAAGCTCGGCGGCGGCCAGTCGGTCCTGACCGGTCCTGCACTTATCGACAAATCCAATGCGGCGGATGTCCTGAAGTTCGCCGAACAGGGTATCCGTTAACAGCCAGCTTGCCGGGCCGGTAAACGCCGGCCCGGCAGCAAGGAGAATCATCATGACCATGACTCAGACCAAGATAAAGTCACCGGCGCCCGATGAGCGCGTCGCTAAGCGCAGTCCGTTCCAAAAGCTCCTCGGACGGCCGGAGGTCGGTGCCCTGGTGGGCGCCATCGTCCTGTTCATTTTCTTCGCGCTGGTTTCCCCGACCTTCACCCAGCCCAATGCGTTCGCGACCATCCTCTACGGCAGCTCCACGATCGGGATCATGGCCGTGGGAGTGTCCTTGCTGATGATCGGCGGGGAGTTTGACCTTTCCACCGGTGTCGCCGTGATCTCCTCGGCGCTGACGGCGTCGATGTTCAGCTGGTACTTCAGCACGAACGTCTGGGTCGGTGTCCTCCTGGCTTTGGTGGTGTCCCTGGCCATCGGCTACATCAACGGCTGGATCCTGGTGAAGACCAAGCTGCCCAGCTTCATCGTCACCCTGGCCACCTTTTTGATGTTGACCGGCCTGAATCTTGGCCTCACGCGTCTCATCGGCGGTTCCGTCTCCTCGCCGTCCATTTCCAACATGGACGGCTTCGACTCCGCCCGAGGGATCTTCGCATCCTCCGTGAACATTGCCGGCATCGACGTCAAAATCACAGTATTCATCTGGATCGCGCTCGTCGCCGTGGCAACGTGGGTGTTGATGCGGACCCGCGTGGGCAACTGGATCTTCGCCGTCGGCGGAGACGAGAACGCGGCCCGCGCCGTCGGTGTGCCGGTCAGGGCCACCAAGATCGGGCTGTTTATGGGCGTTGGCTTCTGTGGCTGGATCCTCGGCATGCACAACCTCTTCGCCTTCGATACGGTGCAGTCCGGTGAAGGTGTGGGCAACGAGTTCCTTTACATCATCGCGGCGGTGATCGGCGGGTGCCTGCTGACCGGCGGCTACGGCTCGGCGATTGGTGGCGCCATCGGTGCGTTCATCTTTGGCATGGCCAACAAGGGCATCGTTTACGCCCAGTGGAACCCGGACTGGTTCAAGTTCTTCCTGGGCCTGATGCTGCTGCTCGCCACCATCGTCAATCTCATCGTCAAACGCCGCGCGGAACTGAAGTAAGGGGCCGGAGATATGAACGCCAAACAGATCGACCAGCAAACGTTGCTCCAGAATGAACGCGACCCCCTCACGCACACCCCCGTCCACCTGCTCTCCCTCGAGGGAGTCGGCAAGCACTACGGCAACATCATCGCGCTGAGCGACGTCACGATGGCCGTGGACAACGGCCGTGTTACCTGCGTGCTGGGGGATAACGGTGCGGGCAAGTCAACATTGATCAAGATCATCGCAGGCCTGCACCAGCACGATGCAGGCGTACTGAACATTATGGGCGTGGAGCGGAAGTTCGCCTCACCCCGTGACGCCCTGGACGCCGGCATTGCCACCGTTTATCAGGACCTAGCCGTGGTGCCCCTGATGCCCATCTGGCGCAACTTCTTCCTCGGCTCGGAGCTGACCAGCGGCTTCGGCCCGTTCAAGAGCATGGACGTAGAAAAGATGAAGGCCATTACGCTCAAGGAACTTGCCGAGATGGGCATCGACCTCCGGGACGTGGAACAGCCCATCGGCCAGCTCTCCGGCGGCGAGCGCCAATGCGTCGCAATTGCACGGGCCGTGTACTTCGGCGCCAAGGTCCTGATTCTGGACGAGCCGACGGCCGCCCTCGGCGTGAAGCAGTCCGGCGTGGTCCTGCGCTACATCCTGCAGGCCCGCGACCGTGGGCTCGGGGTCATCTTCATCACCCACAATCCGCATCACGCCTTCCCGGTGGGTGACCGGTTCCTCCTGCTCAAACGGGGCAAGTCGATCGGCTACTACGACAAAAAGGACATCACCCTGGACGAGCTCACCGCCCAAATGGCCGGCGGCGCTGAACTTGCGGAGCTCGCCCACGAGCTCGAGCAGCTCGGCGGCCACGGCGAGGTCGTCAGGGAAGTGCAGGCTGAGGTCCTTGACGTTGCTCACAACACGGGAACGTCAAGGGAAAGCAGCGCACGCCACGTGTAACAGGACCGGGACGGGGCTCGTCGGGGAGACGGGACGAGCCCCGCGCGCCTTAACCACCCTTGTACTGACTATTGAAAGGACGAGCCTTTGGCTTACATCACCCAGAACCCCACGGCCGGCCCCGCGCCGGTACGGATCGGGCTCATCGGCTCCGGCTGGATGGGCGCGTTCCACGCCGACAGCATCGCCCGCCGCGTCCCCGGCGCTGTCCTGGCGGCCATCGCCGACCCCAAGGTCGAATCCGCCCAGACCCTTGCCGGGAAGCTGGGTACCGCAAAGGTGACGGCCAACGCAGAGGACATCCTGGCCGATCCGGAGATCGACGCCGTGGTGATCGCCAGCCCCGCGCGCTTCCACTCGTCCCTGATCGCACAGGCCGCGGCCGCGGGGAAGCACGTCTTTTGCGAGAAGCCGGCCGGCCAGGGCCTGGAGGAACTCGATGCCGCGCTCGCTGCCGTCGAAGAAGCAGGCGTGCACTTTCAGATCGGCTTCAACCGCCGGTACGCGGCCGACTTTCAGGCCGCCAAGAAGGACCTCGCCGCGGGCGTTGCGGGCACACCGCAGCTCCTGCGCTCACTGACCCGCGATCCCGGGAACGGAAGCATCCCCAACGCGGCCAAAGTGCCGGCCTGGACCATCTTCCTGGAGACCCTCATCCACGACTTCGATACCCTCAACTGGTTCAACGAGGGTGCCGAACCGGTGGAGGTCTACGCCGTGGCGGATGCGCTCGTGGAGCCTTCCCTCCGTGACCAGGGCTTTCTGGACACCGCGGTGGTGACCATCCGCTACAGCAATGGTGCGTTGGCGGTGGCCGAGGCCAACTTCAGCGCGTTGTACGGGTACGACATCCGCGGCGAAGTCTTCGGCTCCAGTGGCATGGTCCAGGCAGGCCGCGCCACGGAAACGGCGGCCCGCCGGTACACCGCTGGTGGGCTTTCCGCGGACACGCCGCGGCTTAACGTCGAGCTGTTCCGCCAGGCCTACACGGATGAACTTGCCGACTTCGCCGGGGCGGTGCGTGCGCGGCCTGACGGTAGCCCGTCGCCGTCGTCCGGCTTCACCCTGACCCCCGGCGCTGCTGACGCGCGCCGTGCCCTGGCCACGGCGCTGGCCTGTATCGAATCGGTCAAGCGTGGCACCCCCGTTGCTGTCGCGCAGAGGGCAGCCATTTGATGCGCCTGGCAGTCTGCGCGGAAATGGTCTTCACGGACCTTCCGTTCGTGGAACGGGTGAGCCGGATCCACGAAGCCGGCTTTGACGTCGAGCTGTGGGATTCGCGCGGTAGGGACATCGCGGCACTGAAGGCCACTGGTGCCGTTTTCTCCTCCATGACGGGCTACACCTCTGGCAGCCTGGTGGACCCGGACTCGGCCGATGACGTGGTGCGGACAGCTGAGTCGCTGATCCCCACTGCCCTGGAACTGGGCGTCAGCCGCATGGTGGTACACCCTGCCGAACTGGTGGACGGCCAGGCCGCCAACCCCGTGTACCGTTCCAGCGGACGCATGTGGGCCACCGGCGCACGGACGCTGGAACGGCTTGGAGACCTGGGAGAAAAGCATGGCGTGACGTTCTGCCTGGAAAACCTCAACACCATCCTTGACCACCCTGGCATCCCGCTGGCACGGGCCAAGGACACACTTGCCTTGGTGGAAGCGGCCGGGCATCCCCACGCCAGGCTGATGCTGGACCTGTACCACGCGCAGCTGGGGGAGGGGAACCTGATCGAGTTGGTGCGGTCGGCCCTGCCTTACATCGGCGAGATTCAGGTGGCGGACGTCCCCGGCCGGTGCGAACCCGGCACTGGGGAAATCAACTATGCGGCCGTAGCAGAGGCCCTCACCAGGCTTGGATATGAGGGCACGGTGGGAATGGAGGCCTGGGCCAAGGATGAAAGTAACGATGCCCTGGACGCCTTCCGGACAGCTTTCACCGTCCATGCACAGGACAAACCATGAACGATGTAACTCTTGGGCTGGTGGGCGTCGGCCGGATCGGCGCCATGCACGCACACAATATCGCGGAACTCAACGGCGCCCTGGGTGCCGAAGGCATCAACGTCAGGCTCAGGCTGACCGACATCGCCGGACAGCATGCGCTGACAGTTGCCGATTGCCTGGGGGCCGAGTTCCTTCCGTCGGTGGAGGCACTGCTCGCGTCCGGCCTGGACGGCCTGGTGATAGCCACCGGCACAGCCACCCATGCCAGCCTGATCAAGGCAGGGGTGGACGCCGGCATTCCGGTTTTCTGCGAAAAGCCGGTGGCTTTGGATGTGGCTGAAGCCCTGCCTGTCCTTGAGTACGTCCGGGAGCGGCAGGGCGTTGTGCAGATCGGTCATCAGAGGCGTTTCGACCCCGGCTACCTTAAGGCGCGGCGGGCCTACCAGGCGGGCGAGCTCGGATGGATCCACTCGCTGCGTGCCGTCACATGCGACATGGTGCCGCCGCCGGTCGAGTTCCTGGCCGGTTCGGGTGGCTTGTTCCGGGACTGCTCCGTGCACGATTTCGACATCCTCCGCTGGCTGACGGGCCGGGAGATCGTTGAGGTGTATGCAAAAGGTTCCAACAATGGGGATCCGGCCATCGGCGCGGCCGGGGATGTGGACACGGCACTCGCGCTGGTGACGTTCGACGACGGCACGATGGGCACCGTTTCCGCCTCGCGTTACAACGGGGCCGGGCACGACGTCCGCCTGGAAATCCAGGGGTCCCGCGGAGCGCTGCTGGTGGGGCTGGATGACACAACTGCGCTGGCCTCGGCCGAACCCGGCGTAACGTTTCCGTCCGGAGAACCCCACCAGACCTTTGCCGAGAGGTTTGATGCGGCCTACCGCTTCGAGATGGCGGCGTTCGTGGAGCTGATCCTGGGCCTGCGGGACAATCCCTGTACCCCCGAGGACGCGGTAATGGCATCGCGGGTGGCGGACGCTGCCCAAGAGTCCCTGGCAACCGGGGTGCCCGTGCGCGTGGCCCAGAAAGTAACCAGTCAAAGGTCGTTCCGAAGCAACTGATGCCCCGTCCCGCATTTCGCGGGACGGGGCATCAGTGTTCAGGCGCTCAGCCCAAGAACGGAAGCCGCGGGTCTAGGTCCTGGCCCTCCCACGTCTGGCGGATCCAGCCGTGGTGCGGGTCATCACTGATGAGCCAGTCGCGGACCGGGCCGGGGCCGGCCATCACGTTCAGGTAGTACAGATCGTAGCCGGGCGCCGCCATGGCAGGACCGTGCCAGCCGTACGGTACCAGGACGACGTCGCCGGTGCGGACCTCCGCGGACACGTCGATGGGCCGCTCGTCGGAGGCGTAAACACGCTGGTAACCGATGGCGTCGGCCTCGGCGGGGGCAGCGGAACCTGCGGCCTTCCGTGTCTCGAAGTAGTAAATTTCCTCAAGGCTGGTCTCGCCGTCCTTCTCCTCGTCGTGCTTGTGCGGAGGGTAGGAGGACCAGTTGCCCGCCGGCGTGATGACTTCGCAGACGATAAAGCGGTCAGCTTCCAGTGCGGCCGGCGTGCCGAAGTTGTGCACCTGGCGGGAGCAGTTGCCCGCCCCGCGAAGCTCCACTGGTGTTTCCGCAGCGGTCACCAGCCGGGTGGGGTAGGACGTTTTTGCCGGCGCGCTCGCAACCGCAACCCTGCCGCCGTCGGCGGAGCGGATGGTGAGGGCCTTCCCGGTGCCGGTGTACAGCACGTCGCTGGGGCCGCTGAAGACACTGTCCCTGCCGGCCAGCTGCAAGTCCTCGCCGTCCACGGCGGCCGTGAAGGAACCGCTCAGCGGTACCACAATGCGCTCCTCGCCAAAGGCGGGAAGTTCGACGGCGGCGCCCGGCGCGAGCGTTGCGACCTTCAGGCCCGTGTAGGCCCAGCCGTCGACCCTGAGGGCCGAATCGGCCGTTCCAAGGGAGACGTCCCAGCTGCCGTCGGCGGCGGAACCCAGCGGATATACCCAGTTGGCCATAGAGTTTGCTCTTTCGTTCAGGGACGGGCGCCGGGATTGGGCGCCCACATGGTCCTGGCGCTTCGCGCCGGGTCAGGGGTTTTCGCGCTTAGCGCTGCACCAGGGTCATTTCGAAACTGTAGGAATCACCCCGGTAGACGTGGTGGCCGGTTTCCACATTGCGCCCGGTGTCGTCCACGGCGGTGCGCTCCATGGTCACCAGCGCCGAGCCGGGTTCGGTCTCCAGCAGGGGTGCCTGGTAATCATTGGCCACCATCGCTCCGATGCGCTGTGAAGCGAGCCTGAAGTTCACGCCACCCTTGCGCAGGATGCCGTAAAGGCCCTGCTCGCTGAGCTGGACCTCGTCAATGGACGTGATGTCGTCCCGCACCCAGTTCTCCATCAGCGCCAAGGGCTTTCCGCCCACTTTGCGCAGGCGGGTGAAGTGGTAGACCTTGGCGCCAGCGGGGAGGTGGAGGGCTTCACGCGTGGCCGCGTCGGCTTCAACATGGGAGAAGCTGAGGACTTCGGTGGTGGGTTTGCTGCCGTTGTTGCTTAGGTCGTCGTAAAGGCTGGAGAGTTCCAACGGCCTGCGGACCTGGCTGGAGACCACTTGGGTTCCCACGCCGCGCTTGCGCACCAGCAACCCGGACCGGACAAGCTCATCCATGGCTTTGCGCATGGTTGGCCGGGACAGGTTGAGCTGGGCGGCAAGGTCAATCTCGTTGTCGAGCCGGCTGCCGGGAGGGAGCACTCCGGTGTGGATGGCCGCTTCGATGCCTTGCACCACCTGGTGGTAAAGGGGCACCGGCGATGAGCGGTCGATGCTGAGGTTTAGTTGATTCGCCATTGAGCGCTCCCTTGTGCCGCAGGTTCCGGTATTGGATGGACCTTGCGAAATGTCAGCCTATGTTCGCTTGATAGGACATACTACCTTTATGGCGATAATAGCAGGCACCTTTAGGCCCGCCAAGGAGTCTTGCGGATCCCCACGTGGTTTTACGGCCACGAACCGCATAACGGAGGACACGCCGCGGATTTGCCTGGTGGACACCGTGGACGAGGCCGTGGCGGTCCTGCAGGGCTAGCCCGGTTCCGACCGGCCGGTCAGAGATCCTTCCGGCACTGCGCCTTGCTCAACTCGTACAGCCCGTTCAGGTCACCCGCGGACAACCCCTCCGGCGTGCCAATCTCCGGATACATCAGCTGCCTGGGGTCCTCCACGTGGTCCAGTCCCATCACGTGGCTCAGCTCGTGCAGGATCACCGCGGTTGCGTAGAGGTGGCCGTCCGGATTCAGCAGTTCGTTGGCGATCTGCGGCGCGTCCAGGTCCAGCCCGCCGGTCACGAATGTCTTGGGCCCGTCGTCATAGCTGAAATGGGTGCTGCCCCCGGTGCCGATTACTTTCCCCTTGAGCTGCGGGGCCACCTCAGGTGTGGTCCAGGCTATGAGCAGCGGCGCCCAGCGCTCGCCGTAGGCGTCCGGCTGGTAGGGCGGCCGTTGCGGCGAGGGCTGCTCGCTGGTGGTGCCGTCATAGATGAAGGTGATGCCGGTTGCTGCCGAGATGGTGGCTATGGCGTCCGGGACCAGCTGCTGTGAGCCGTCCGGTGCAAGGTCGTCGTTGACCACATAGTGGAGGGGGCGGCAGGGCGAATACCCCACCGGGCTGCCGTCGCCGTTGACCGCCAGGAAGCGGTAGGAGTCGCTGCCTACGGCAGGCGGGGCGGGGGCGCCCAAGGGATTATCTGCTTCTTCATAACCCGCGGGAGGGGTGTCCAGGCTGGTCTCTGCCGGGAGTTGCGCGCCGGCGTCGCCCGGCTCTGTGTTGTTTTCCCCTTTCTTGGGCTGGGTGTTGCCGGGGCCGATCCGGACGTCCAGGAGGTGCTTGACGCGTGGGTCGTCCAGCATCAGGGCGCCGCCAAAGACCGCTGACAGCAGGAGCGCGCCGGTCAGCATAGACCGGAATCCCAGTCCGGTGCGGGTTTTGTTGGCGGAGTGGCGCGGCGGCCGGGCCTCCATCAGGTGGTCCGCGGCAATGCGCCGCTGCCTGCCGTCATCAACCCACCACGGTGCCGAAGACCAGCCCCAGCAGGTAGGTCACTGCGGCTGCTCCCAGCCCGATACCCAGCTGCCGCAGGCCACGGGTCAGCGGCGAGGTGCCGGACAGCAGTCCCACGATGCCGCCGGTGGCCAGCAGGGCGGTGCCAACCAGGATACCGGCCACCACAAGGGCGGCCACTCCGGTCAGGCCGAAAATGAACGGCAGGATGGGGACGATGGCACCGGAAGCGAAGAAGCAGAAGCTGGACAGTGCAGCGCCCCACGCGGTGCCAACAGCCTCATGCTGGTCCTCCTCTTGTGGCAATTCCGGCTGCAGGGACAGGCTGGGATCGCAGTCGCAGGACAGCAGCCCAATGCGCTCCGCCACGCGGTGCTCCGCCGCTTCGCGGGACATGCCCCTTGCCAGGTAAACCAGGAGGAGCTCGTTGTGCTCGATGTCCAGCTTCGGGGCGGCGGCCAGGGTGACCTGGGTGGGACGGGTGGCCGCCAGGAGTTCACGCTGGGACCGGACGGAAATGAACTCGCCGGCCCCCATGGACATGGCGCCGGCGAGCAGCCCCGCGATGCCGCTGAGCAGCACCACACTGCTGGCCACGCCGGAGGCGGCCATGCCCATTACCAGGGACAGGTTGCTGACCAGGCCGTCGTTGGCGCCGAAGACGGCGGCACGGAATGTTCCCGCCAGCCGGTTGCGGCCGCGCGTCGCCAGGCCGCGGACCACTTCCTCGTGGATCTGCTCATCGGCCGCCATGGCGTCCGTGGCGTTGGGATCCTTCGCATAAGGGGAACGGCCCTCAGCCCGCTGGGCCAATGCCAGCACGAAGACGGAGCCGAAGTGCCGGGCCAGGAAACCGAGGAAGCGGCTGCGGAATGACGCCTGCCGCGCCTTGCCCGCCTGGTCGCCCAGCAGGGCGAGCCAGTGTGCCTCATGCCGGCCTTCTGCCTCGGCCAGAGCCAGCAGGATGTCGCGTTCTTCGCCCTGGCGGCTCTGCGCCAGGTCACGGTAGACGGCAGCCTCGGCACGCTCGTCCGCGAGGTACTGGCGCCATCGCTTGATGTCCCCAGCGGTGGGTGCGGGACGGTGCACTTCCGCTGCTGGCGGTGCCGCCGGGCCGGCGTCATGGCCCGGCGCGGCGGAACTGGAAGGAGCCGAAGGGGGCTGTGAGGGATTCGGCTGTGCGTGCTGTGACACGGAAACTCCTGGGCTGGATAGGGCGTGTTGCGGCCCCATTGCAGAGCCCAGCATACTGCGAAAAACCGGGGTTTTTTGGCTGGCAAACCTCGCTGCAGGGTTTCGGCCTGCCTCAATTGGGAGGTCCCCTGCATGCCTGCTCGGCCCACGGGGGACTATTGACCCGCCTGCCCCGCAGTGTTGTGATGAAAGTGTGGCGCAGCCAGCGCCCTCACCAAAAGAGCACGTCAGGCGAACAAACGGAGGTTGAATCATGAGCACCACCGGACAGCACCCGGACATGCCGCACCTTGACAGCGTAGAAGCGGATCCCGCCTACGACTACGCCGAGGATGCACCGGTTAACGAGGACGACTGGGACACCGAGGACGAATTCCTGGACGAGGAGGAACCTGTGGTCCAGGTGCCGCCCGTCGTCATCGACGCCGAGGACCGCGTGGTCCCGCTGGATCCTGACGAGATCCGCGAAACCGACGAATAGGACCTACGACGGCGGCGCCTCCCTTCGCTGCGTTGCGAAAGGAGGCGCCGCCGTCGTGCGTTGTGGTGCCGCTAGGGGGCTGTTACCGCTTCCGCAGGAGATTCCTCGGCGTCCTGCCCCGCGACCCTGCGCTGCCAGGCCCGCATGACCTTGGGGTCGGTGGGCGGGGTGAGGAGGGAGACGGCAACGTAGACGACAGCCGAGGCGATGAGGCCGTAATAGATCGGTTCGTTGGCATAGATGCCGTCCAGCGGCGCCTTGGCATTGATTTCCAGGACGATCATGGTGCCCAGAGTGACCACTGAGCCCACTGCCATGGAAGCTGCGGCGGCGGGCCCGGTGCCGCGTTTCCACACCAGGCCGCCCAGGATTGCCACCAGGAGCCCGCCCACCAGGATGTCGTAGGCGATGGTCAGGGCCGCCACCACATCCTTGGTGATGATGGCGATGACGATGGCGATGATGCCCAGGGTCAGGACCCAGATGCGGTTGGCCTTGACGTCGTGCTCCGGGTTGGCCGAGTCCTCTGTGCTGATGTCCTTGCCGAACCAACTGGCCACGAACGGCAGGACGTCGGCGCGGGCCACCGTGGCGGCCGCGATCAGGGCGCCGGAGGCGGTGGACATCATGGCCGCGACGGCGGCAGCCAGGACCAGGCCGCCGATGCCGATGGGCAGCAGGTTCTGGGCCACTTCTGCATAGACATCATCCTTTGCCGCGATCTCGATGTTGGACAGGGCCACGCTGGCGGCCATGCCGATCAGGGCACCGGCAACGCCGTAGAGGATGCAGTAGATGCCGGCCGTTGCACCGCCCCAGCGCGCCACTCCAGGGGTCTTGGCGGTGAACACCCGCTGCCAGATGTCCTGTCCGATCAGCAGGCCAAGGGTGTAGACCACGAAGTAGGTGATGATCGTCTGGAGGCCGATGCCGTCGATCTGGAAGAAGCTCTCATCCACCCGGCTGCGGATGCCGTCCAGGCCGCCGGCGGCCTGGAGCGTAAAGGGAAGCATGAGGAAGAAGATGCCGACGGTCTTGATGACGAACTGCACCTGGTCCGCCAGGGTGATGGACCACATGCCGCCCACCGTGGAGTACACGAGGACGATGGCGCCGCCGATGGCGATGGCGAGCGCGCGGTCCAGACCGAACAGCACAACGAAGATCGTGGCGTAGGCGCCCGTGGACGTGGCACACAGCATCAGGGTGTAGGCGAGCATGACGATGCCCGAGGCCTCGGTTGCCCGGCTGCCGTAGCGCAGGGTCAGCATCTGTGAGACCGTGTAGATTTTCAGCTTCTGGATGGTTCCCGCGAAGAGGAGGCTCAGGAGCAGGACGCCGGCGCCGATGGCCACCACCAGCCACATCCCGGAAATGCCGAACTTGTAGCCCAGCCCCACGCCGCCCACGGTGGAGGCGCCGCCCAGGACGACGGCGGCCATCGTGCCGGTGTAGAGGAAGGGCCCGAGGCGGCGGCCGGCTACCAGGAAGTCGCTGTTGTTCTTGGTGCGGGATTTGCCCCACCACCCGAAGGCCAGCATCGCGAGCAGATACACCACCACGATGGCGATGTTGATGACACTTACGTCCATGTTGGGTTCCTTGAAGCTGTTCGGCAGCCCGGGGCTGTATAGGGAAAGGGGGGATGGCCGGAGCCGCTGCTGGAATGATGCGCGAGAGGGCTCTCGATATTGCCTTCTAGGCAACAAGTGTTTCCCACAGGTTAGGCTGTGACGGCAGTAACAGTCAAGGGCCCTCTCTTGAAGCGACGTGGGGCGCCATGGGGGCGTCACAGTGCGGGCGGGCCATTAGTATTGCTCCAGATGGCCGGGCTGCCGGCCGTGAAAGGTTCGTACATGAAGGCACTGCCAGTTGAGCCGAGCAACGTTCCGGTTGCCATCGGGTCCCGGATCCGGGCCGCCCGGCAGTCCCAGCGGCTCACCATCGAGCAGGTGGCCGATGCGACGGGGCTTACCAAGGGGTTTCTCAGCCGCGTTGAACGCGACCTCACCTCCCCCTCCGTGGCCTCCCTGGTCACCCTGTGCCAGGTCCTGTCGATCTCCATCGGAGACCTTTTCGCCGCCCCGGAAACGCATTTGACCAAGCGCAACGACGGGCCGCGGATCTCCCTCGGCGGCCAGGGCATCGTGGAGCGCCTGCTGACAGCCCGTTCGGAGCGGCGCATCCAGATCATCCAGGCCTGCATAGAGCCGCATGGGCGGGGCGAGTCGGAGCTTTACGCCGTGGACTGCGATGTGGACGTGCTTCACGTGATCAAGGGCAGCATCCGGCTGATCCTCACGAACGAAAAGTATGACCTTGAAACCGGGGATACTGTCACTTTCCCGGGCCGCGAGCCGCACACCTGGGTGAACCCCACGGACAAACCGGTCGAGGTGCTCTGGGTGCTGGTCCCCGCGGCCAGCCGATAGCCCGTCCTGCCCGCACGTCCCCGTGCACTCCTGCCCGATTAGCTTCCAGCAGCTGCCCCATTCTGCGTGCGTTCCTGCCACCCGCTTGGGTAAACAGTTGGTGCTCATAGGAAAACCAGGGTGTATGATGGCTGTCACATCAGTCATACAACTCCTTGAAGGAGAGGCCTCCCATGGAAGAGCTGCGCATCGAAGCCAACGGCAACCTTGGCCCCATCGACTCGTCCCGAATTCCCCGCTACGCCGGCGCTGCAACCTACGCCCGCCTCCCTCGGCTGGACCAGGTAGCCAAGGCCGACGTCACGGTGGTGGGAGTACCTTTCGACTCCGGCGTCTCATACCGCCCGGGCGCACGCTTCGGCGCCAACCATGTCCGGGAGGCAAGCCGCCTGCTCCGCCCCTACAACCCGGCCTGGGATGTCAGCCCGTTCGAGAACGTCCAGGTGGCAGACGCCGGCGACATGGCGGTCAACCCCTTCAACATCAACGAGGCCATCGAGACCATCCAGCAGAACGCCCTCGATCTGACGGCGGCCGGCAGCAAGCTGGTGACCCTTGGCGGCGACCACACCATCGCGCTGCCCCTGCTCCGCGCCGCGGCCGAGCGCGCCGGCGAACCCATCGCCATGCTGCACTTCGACGCCCACCTGGACACCTGGGACACGTACTTCGGCGCCGAGTACACGCACGGCACCCCGTTCCGCCGCGCTGTCGAGGAAGGCATTCTCGACACCGAGGCCATCAGCCACATCGGCACCCGCGGCCCGCTCTACGGCAAGAAGGACCTCGACGACGACCACCGCTTTGGGTTCGGGATCGTCACTTCCGCGGATGTCTACTACCAGGGCGTCCTGGAGACCGTGGCCAAGGTGCGTGACCGGATCGGCGGCCGCCCGCTTTACATCTCCGTGGACATCGACGTCCTGGACCCCGCCCATGCTCCCGGCACCGGCACCCCCGAAGCCGGCGGCATCACCAGCCGCGAACTCCTGGAAATCATCCGGGGCTTCCGCGGCATGAACCTGGTGGGGGCAGATGTGGTGGAGGTGGCACCCGCCTACGACCATGCAGAGATCACCGGTGTTGCCGCCAGCCACGTCGCCTATGAGCTGGTGACGCTGATGGCGGACAGTGCAGTGCCCGGCGACCGCTTCGGCGCCGCCACCGGCTACGCCGCACAGGCGCTGGGACAGGAGATCCGCCGGCCGGCGGGCTTCGCGGCTGCCGGCAAGGAGTAGGGCCGTGATCGATTTCGGTCCGGGAACAACAGCCGCGCACGCGGAGAGCAACGCAGGAGCCGGTGCCCGCAACGGCGGCGACCTCGTCGTTGAAACGCTGGAGGCGCTTGGCGCGAAAACCGTCTTCGGTATCCCGGGCCAGCATGCGCTGGGTCTTTTTGACGCCATGGGCCGGGGCAATCTTCAGTTTGTATCCTCCCGGGTGGAAAACAACAGCGCTTTCGCAGCGGACGGATATTCACGGGCAACGGGTGAGGTCGGGGTTCTTTTCCTGTCCACAGGTCCCGGTGCCCTGACGTCCCTGGCGGGACTGCAGGAAGCGTACGCCACCGGCGTTCCCATGGTGGTGGTCGCCAGCCAGATCCCACTTGAAGGTCTGGGCGCCCGACGCAAGGGCATGCTGCACCAGCTCGATGACCAGAAGGCGTCCGCCGCGAACGTGACTAAGAGCCAGCGGCTGATCCAGCACGCGTCCGGCATCCCGTCAGCCATCCAGGACGCTTGGACCGAAGCGATTTCCTCCCCGCAGGGCCCGGTCTGGATCGAGGTTCCGCAGAACGTGCTGCTGGATCCGATCATGGTCCCGCCGGTGGAAGACGCGTTGGCCGAGGCTGCGGACAACCCGCCCCGGGTGGAGCTGGTCCGCGAGGCCGTGAAATGGCTGGAAGCCGCCGAACGCCCGGCGATCATCGCGGGCGGCGGCACCCGCCGGGGGCGGGCGCAGAAGTCGCTGCTGTCCATCGCGGAGAAGTTGCGCGCTCCGGTGATCTGCACGCCGGGCGGGAACGGTGCGTTCCCATGGAACCACGAGCTGTCCCTGCAGTCCTGGATGGAGGACCGCTACATGACCGACCTGCTGGAGGATGCCGACGTGCTGGTGGTCATCGGATCCTCCCTGGGCGAGGTGACCTCCAACTACTTCACCTTCGAGCCGCGCGGGAGGATCGTCCAGATCGACGCCGAACCCCGGGTGCTGGAGTCCAACCGCCCCGGGCTGGGCATCCGCGCCGATGCCGGGCAGGCGCTGGCGGCGCTCGACGCCGCCCTGGCGGTGCCGGGCGAAAGCAGGGCCAACTGGCACGGGATATCGCCGGAGGAACTGGTTAAAGAATCGCTGGCGAAGGTCCGTGCGCGCCTTGAGTCCCAGGACCTCGGCAAGGAGCTGAAGTTCATGGCCGACATCCGTGAGGCGGTCCCGGCGGACATGCAGACGTTCTGGGACATGACCATCGCCGCGTACTGGGGCTGGTCCTGCTGGGATGCGCGTGAAGGGCAGTTCCACTCAGCCCAGGGTGCCGGCGGCCTGGGCTACGGCTTCCCGGCAGCCATCGGCGCCGCCGTGGGCCTGGAAACCCTGGGAAAGCCGGGCCGGGTGCTTGCCGTGTCCGGGGACGGGTCGTCCATGTACTCCATCTCGGAGCTGGCCACCGCCAAACAGCACAACGTTCCGGTCACCTGGCTGATCGTGGACGATGGCGGCTACGGCATCCTGCGCGAATACATGGTGGGCGCCTTCGGCAAGGCCACCGCCACCGAGCTGGCCCGCCCCGACTTCGTCAAGCTCGCCGAAGCGTTCGGTGTGCCCGCAACGCGGGTGGCCCCTGAAGATGTGGGGGACGCGCTCAGGGCGGGTTTCGCCGCCGACGGGCCGAACGTCGTCGTGGTTGAAACGCTCCTGAAGATGTTCGCGCCCACCCACCTGGAGGCCTGACAAAAACCAGACAAGGCACAGGACCCCGGCTCCAAGACAAAGGAGCCGGGGTCCTTTCGTATGCCGTCGGTGAAGAGGAAGCTCACGATGGTTTCCCAAAGCAACTAAAATGGAGTTATAGTTGCTTCAGGCAAACAAGTAAGGAGTGTCTGCGGTCATGGCAGTAGCACCGGATACGGCAGCACACCTCGTGTACCAGATCTTCGACCTCCAGCGGGCGGTGCGGTGCATCGCAGCCGCCGGTGTCCGCGGGCAGGACACCGGAGTGGCCCTCCAGGGTGTGCTGCGGTTCGTGGGGGAGGGGGAGGCGCGTGCCACCAGACTTGCGGAGCGGCTGGGCGTCAGCGCGCCAGTCCTCAGCCGGCACATCGCGGACCTGGAAGAACAGGGCCTGGTGGTGCGGCGGCAGGATCCCGACGACGGCCGCGCCCAACTGGTGGCCCTCACGCCGTCCGGAAAGGACAAGCTCCGGCAAATTGAGGACCAGCGGGCGGCAATCCTCCAGGACTACCTGCGCGACTGGAGCGAGGAAGACGCCGGCAAAACGGCGGACACCCTGCACAAGCTCACCGAATCACTCAAGACATCAGCCCGGGCAACGGCGGCCGGCATCACAACAACGCTTTAGGAGCATCGCTATGGCAGGCAACACGGCCGCCCACCCCGCCGGGCCCGGGCAGTCCGCCCAGCGGACGCAGGCGCAGGCAGCAGCACCGGAGATGACGCACCGGCAGATCCTGGAAGCCCTCACCGGGCTGCTGGCGGCATTCTTTACCGCCATCCTCAGCAGCACCATCGTGGCCAATGCGCTGCCCACCATCATGTCCGACCTGCACGGTACGCAGACCGACTTCGCCTGGGTCATCACTGCCGCACTGCTGGCCAACGCCGCCACCACCCCAATCTGGGGCAAGCTCGCGGACCTCTTCAACAAGAAGGTCCTGGTCCAGCTCAGCATCATCATCTTCGTGGCCGGTTCGGTGATGGCCGGCTTCGCCGAAACCATCCCGCTGCTGCTGGTGGCCCGCGTGATCCAGGGCGTGGCCATGGGCGGGCTCACGGCACTGGCGCAGGCCATCATCGGCACCATGATTCCGCCGCGAAACCGCGGCAAGTACTCCGGTTACATGGGCGCCGTCATGGCGGCCGGCACTGCCGGCGGGCCGCTCCTGGGCGGCTTCATCGTGGACAGCCCGCTGGGCTGGCGCTGGACGTTCTTCGTCTGCGTGCCGCTCGCCGTCGTTGCCCTGATCCTGCTCCAGGTCACACTCAAGATCCAGCACGTCCGGCGCCCCGCAAAGATCGACTGGCTGGGCTCCATCCTGCTGACCACGGGCGTGAGCCTGCTCCTGGTCTGGGTCTCCTTTGCGGGCAACCCCGGCTACTACGACTGGATCTCATGGCAGTCCGCCCTGATGGTGGGCGGCGGCGTGCTCCTCCTGGCGCTGCTGGTCCTGGTGGAGTCCAAGGTGGAGCAACCCATCATTCCTTTGAAGATCATCTCGGAACGCACCACCGCGCTGTCCATCCTGGCGTCCGTGGCGGTGGGCGTCGCAATGTTTGGCTCCTCCACATTCCTGGGCCAATACTTCCAGGTGGCCCGGGGCGCAACACCGACGGAAGCCGGCCTCCTTACCCTGCCCATGATTGCCGGCAACCTGGCCGGTTCCGTGGCCTCGGGGCTCCTGATCACGCGGACGGGCAAGTGGAAAGGCTACCTGGTCGCCGGGTCCGTACTGCTGATCGGCGGGCTGGGACTGGCCGGCACCATGGACCACACCACCGAACTCTGGCATACGGGCATCTTCACGGCCGTCCTGGGCCTTGGCCTTGGCATGCTGATGCAGAACCTCGTCCTGGCCGTCCAGAATACCGTCCGGGCCTCCGACATCGGCAGCGCCAGCGCCTCGGTGGCATTCTTCCGCTCGGTGGGCGGTGCCATCGGTGTCTCCGTCCTGGGCGCCGTCCTCGCCAACCGGGTCAGCGGCCTCGCCACCCAGGGCATGGCCGCCGCCGGCATCCCTGTCCAGGGCGGCAGCGCTGGAAGCAGCCTCGACCTGGCCCACATGCCTGAACCGGTGCGGGACATCATGCGTGCAGCGTACGGCGATGCCACGGCCGAAGTGTTCCTGATTTCCGCCGCGGTTGCGGTCGTGGCACTGGTCTCCGTGCTCTTCATCAAGGAAAAACCGCTGCGCCGCACCGTGGACATCCAGCCTGCCCCTGACGCGGAAAGCACGACGCCGGAGCTTGCCACGGCGGGCAGGTGACCTGCCGAAGTACTCCCCTCGGATGATTTTTGGCCGGGTTGTTTCCCGCTGGGGAGGAGTTTTCGTAGAGTGGGACAGCTAAGGATGTCAGCCCCTGCTGCTACTACTTGACCCTTACTACCGAACTCATTCTTACCAAAACCCATTCTTAAGGATCCGCGGGCATGCTCCTCACCCTCATACGGAGGTTTTCCAGGCCGTACACGCCGTATCTCGTGGCCGTCATCGTCTTCCAGCTGGCCTCCACCATCGCCGCGCTGTACCTTCCCAGCCTCAACGCACAAATCATCGACGAAGGGGTGTCCCGCGGCGACACCGACTTCATCTGGCGCACCGGCATGGTGATGCTGCTGGTGGCGTTCGGCCAGGTGGGGACCGCCATCGCCGGCGTGTACTTCGGCTCCAAAACGGCCATGGCCCTCGGCCGTGACCTTCGGCGGGCAGTGTT
This sequence comes from Arthrobacter sp. K4-10C, assembly GCF_059090085.1. NCBI lineage: Bacteria > Bacillati > Actinomycetota > Actinomycetes > Micrococcales > Micrococcaceae > Arthrobacter > Arthrobacter sp. K4-10C. Next base: position 83,573 of record NZ_JBNHFI010000013.1, read on the forward strand.
CCGCAAGGTCACCAGCTTTTCGGCAAAGGACGTCAACGCTTTCGGCGCCCCAACGCTGATCACCCGCGGCACCAACGACGTCCAGCAGGTCCAGATGCTGATGCTGATGGCCCTGAACTTTATGGTGGCCACCCCCATCATGTGCATCGGCGGCATCATTATGGCGTTGCGCGAGGACCTCAACCTGTCCTGGCTGGTATGGGTTTCGGTGCCGCTCCTCACCGTGGTGGTGGGCTACCTGGTGGTCCGGCTGATGCCGCTGTTCCGGTCCATGCAGAAGAAGATCGACCGCATCAACGCCGTGCTGCGCGAGCAGATCATCGGTATCAGGGTGGTGCGGGCCTTCGTCCGTGAGCCGTACGAGACGGACCGGTTCGGGAAGGCCAACCAGGAGCTCACCGACGTCTCGCTGAAGATCGGCGCCCTGTTTGTCCTGATGTTCCCTGCCATCGGCATGATCCTGCACCTGTCCACGGCGGCGGTGCTCTGGTTCGGCGGCCAGCGCGTGGATTCCGGCGAGATGCAGGTGGGCGCCCTGACCGCCTTCCTGCAGTATCTGCTCCAGATCCTGGTGGCCGTCATGATGGGCACCTTCATGGCCATGATGATCCCGCGCGCCTCGGTCTGTGCAGACCGCATCGGCGAGGTGCTCGGCGTCGAACCCTCCATCCACGATCCCGAACAGCCCCAGGCGCCGGCCTCGCTGAAGGGCGTGGTGGAATACCGCAACGTGACTTTCGCCTACCCTGGCGCCGAATCACCGGTCCTCAGCAACATCAGCTTCACCGCCCGGCCCGGCCAGACCATCGCCATTATCGGATCCACGGGTGCGGGCAAGACCTCGCTCCTGTCACTCCTGCCCCGCCTTTACGACCCCGCCGAGGGGGAGGTGCTCCTGGATGGCGTCCCGGTCAGCAGGCTGGACCGGGACGAGATCACCAAGCGGGTGGCCTTGGTACCACAGCGGCCCTACCTCTTTTCCGGCACCATCGAGCACAACCTGCGGTTCGGCAAGACCGACGCCACGGACCAGGAATTGTGGGAAGCGCTGCGGGTGGCCCAGGGTGAACCGTTCGTCCGGGACAAGAAGAACGGCCTGAACGCCAGGATCGCCCAGGGCGGGACCAACGTCTCCGGCGGCCAGCGCCAGCGGCTCTGCATCGCCCGGGCGCTGGTGACCAGGCCTCGGGTGTACCTGTTCGATGATTCCTTCTCCGCCCTCGACGTCGCCACCGACGCACGCCTGCGCGCTGCCTTGAAGCAGACCACCGCTGACGCCACCGTCATCATCGTGGCCCAGCGGGTTTCCACCATCACCGAGGCTGACCAGATCCTGGTGCTGGACAACGGACGGATCGTGGACCGCGGTACCCACGAGGAGCTGCTGGAAACCTCGCCCACCTACCAGGAAATCGTTGAATCGCAGCTGACCGTGGAGGAAATGGCATGAGCCCCCGCAAGAAGGACGCCACGTCCACGGAAGAAACGCCTGATCCGGCCATGGCCGGATCTGCCGGTGCCGACGCCGGGATCCTGGAAGACGACGACTTCGTGGAGGAGGAGTACAAGCCCTCGGAGGCCGACGGCGACATGTTCGGCGGGATGCCGGCCAAGAAGGCAGAGCATTTCTGGCCGTCCGCCAAGCGGCTGATGGGACTGTTGAAGCCCGAGGCGCTGGGCATCTACGTGGTGGTGGCCATGGTGATCGTCGCCGTCGTGCTGAACGTCATTGCCCCCAAGATCCTGGGGCAGGCCATGGACGTTATCTTCGCCGGGGTGGTGGGGAAACAGCTTCCGGCCGGCGTCGGCAAGGAACAGTTCGTGGATGGACTGCGCCAGCAGGGGCAGGACAATTTCGCGGACATGGTGTCCCGGATGGAGCTGGTGCCCGGCACGGGCATCGACTTCGATAAGCTGACCATGCTCATCGCCGTCGTCCTGCTGATGTACTTCGTGGCCAACATCTTCTTGTGGCTGCAGGGCTACGTGCTGAACCGCATCGTCATGAAGGTGATCCGCCGGCTCCGCGACGACACGGAAAAGAAGCTCAACCGCCTGCCGCTGAACTACTTCGACACCCGCCAGCGCGGCGACGTCCTGTCCCGGGTGACCAACGACGTCGACAACATCCAGCAGGCGCTCCAGCAGGCCTTCGCCCAGCTGATCAACTCCCTCCTCACCGTGGTGGGCATCGTCATCATGATGTTCATCGTGTCGTGGCAGCTTGCCCTGATCGCGCTCATCGCCCTGCCACTGTCCGGCGTGGCTGCCGGCGTGATCGGCGTCCGCAGCCAGAAGCTCTTCGCCGCGCAGTGGAAGAACACCGGCTCCCTCAACGGCCAGATCGAAGAATCGTTCTCCGGTCACGACCTGGTGCGGGTCTTCGGCCGGGACGACGACATGCTGGAGCGGTTCGAGGAGCGCAACGAAGCCCTGTACAAGGCCAGCTTCGGGGCACAGTTCGTCTCCGGCATCATCTTCCCCGTCATGCAATTTGTCTCCTACCTCAGCTACGTTGGCATCGCAGTGGTGGGCGGCCTGCGGGTGGCCTCCGGCTCGATGTCCCTGGGGGACGCCACCGCGTTCATCCAGTACTCCCGCGAGTTCACCCAGCCACTGGGCCAGATGGCGGGCATGGCCAACATGCTCCAGTCCGGCGTGGCCTCCGCCGAGCGCGTGTTCGAGTTCCTGGACGCGGACGAGCAGGATCCGGAGACGGCCACCGAGCACCTGCCGGCCAAGACCGACGGGCACGTGGAGTTCAAGAACGTCACCTTCAGCTACACCGAGGACCGGAAGCTTATCGAGAACCTGTCCTTCACGGCGGAGCCAGGAAACACGGTGGCAATTGTGGGGCCAACGGGCGCCGGAAAGACCACCCTGGTGAACCTGGTGATGCGCTTCTACGAGCTGAACTCCGGCTCCATCACCCTGGACGGCGTGGACATCACCCACCTCAGCCGGTCCGAACTGAGGTCCAAGGTGGGCATGGTGCTGCAGGACGCGTGGCTGTTCGGTGGATCCATCTACGACAACATCCGCTACGGCAACCTGGACGCCACCGAAGAACAGGTCATGGCGGCAGCCAAGGCCACCTTCGTGGACCGCTTCGTGCGTGCGCTGCCGGAGGGCTACAACACCGTCATTGACGAGGAAGGCAACAACGTCAGTGCCGGTGAGAAGCAGCTGATCACCATTGCCAGGGCCTTCGTGGCCAACCCCTCGCTGCTGATCCTTGATGAAGCCACCAGCTCAGTGGACACCCGCACAGAGCTCCTTGTCCAGAAGGCCATGGCGGCGCTCCGTTCGGACCGCACCAGCTTTGTGATCGCGCACCGGCTCTCCACCATCCGCGACGCCGATACCATCCTGGTGATGGAAGACGGCAAGATCGTGGAGCAGGGCAACCACAAGGTTCTCCTCGCTGCCGAAGGCGCCTACCACCGGCTGTACATGTCACAGTTCGCAGGGGCGGATGCCGGTGAGGTGCCGGTGGATGATTCGACGGCGGTACGCAGCTGAGCGCGCAGGAAGGCCACGTGGGGCAGGACAACGGGAGTAACGGCCACCAGCGGATCGAGGTCCTGGTGCCGATGCGGTGGGGGGACATGGATGCCTACGGGCACATCAACAACGTCCAAATCGTCCGCATGCTCGAGGAGGCCCGGATCGGCGCATTCGGGCCGCCGAAGGGTGCCGGGATGCCGGGCATCGAGCCGCAGGTGTCGCTGTTCAACGCTGTCCCGGACGGGACCTTGGCGCTGGTGGTGGACCACAAGATCCGCTACCTGCGGACCCTGGAATACCGTAACGTTCCCGCCGTGGTGCAGGTCTGGATCGGTGCCGTCAAGGGGGCCAGCTTCGACATCCACTACCTCATCCAGGACCCTGTCACCGGGGAGGACTGCGTGAAGGCCAGCAGCCACCTCGCGTTCGTCGATGAAGCAACCGGACGCGTCCAGCGGCTGACGCCCGAGCAGAAGGAACGCCTGGCGCCCTACACGCACTGAACCGCTGGACAGACTCCGCTGGACACGACTCCTCTGGACAAGACTCCGCCGGACGCACTGGACTGGTACCACCACAAGCGAAAGGAATCCCGATGGCCAAGAACAAGACCCGCGTCGCCACGAAGAAGAAGACCTGGAAGGAGATGTCGCCGTCCGCCAAGGCAGGCACCATTGCCGTGGGCATCGCCCAGATATCGCTGCTGGTGGCCGCGCAGCGGGATATCTCACGGCGGCCCGCAGAGCTTATCAACGGACCGAAGGCCGCGTGGCGGGCCGCGTCGTTCATCAACTTCATCGGGCCTGTTGGCTACTTCACCTTCGGCCGGAAGCGGACGCTCCCGGTCAACGCTGTCCCGGCCAAGTAAGAAAGCAAATCCGGCACACATCCGATCGGTGCCGGCGGCGGCTGAGAACCGACGGCGGTCCTCTAACCGGGGCAGTTCCCTGGCCCCGGTCCGGACGCCCGCCTGGACTGCCCGAGCCGGCCGTTGAGCCGCCGCCCAGCTTCAACCTGTAAATTTGAATCCATGACCCCCGCCTCCATTGCTGCCATGACCCGCGCCCTCGGTATCTCACGGGAGATCGAGGACGCGGCCTGGTTTGTCCTCGGCCCGGGCTTGCAGGGCAAGCGGTCCGCGCTGGACGGGCGGACCCTGACGTGGACGTCGGAGGCAGCGGCAGAGCTGGCGGAGCGGCTGGAACGCGGCGCGCCTGATTCCAAAGCCCCGATGATGACGAACCTCCGTCACAACCTCGAAGGCGCCTCCAGGGAGGCCAAGCAACTGGCCGTTGAACTGCTCTTCCTGCAGTCCCTGCCGCTGGCCCACGAGGTGAAGTCCCTGAAGGTCAAGCGGGCCCGGGTTGCCGAGGCTGCGTCCTGGCTGGAGCCTCCGCTGGAGCTGCCCAAAGAGCTCTACCAGGGCATGACGGACCACGGCGTGATCCGCGACCGGACGGCCGAGTTCAACTGGACCATCTGGGACCACCTGAAATGGCTGTGCCGCTTTGTCCAGCACGTGGACCAGCAGCCGCCGGCGGTCATCACCGGCGCCCTGCAGGACCCGCTCAAGTTCCACCGCCTTGCCGCGGCGACCCCTGGCGACCAGCCCGCCATCCGCCGCAGCATCGAATTCCTCGCCTGGCCCAGCTACTTTGAACCCGTAGTGGCCGATATCGAGCGGCAGGAGATCCGGGACGCCTTCGCCTCGCTGGTGGGCGGGGCGAAAGGGGACAGCGAAGAGGACATCACCGCCGACATCCACCGGATCCGCCTGCACCTGGATGAGCAGGCGGGCCAGCGCATCGACTGGTACGCCCGGCAGCTGGTCAGCCAGTGGCGCAAGGTGGGCGATCCGGGGCACCGGGCCTGGCTGCTGCGGACCCACGGCGACAACACCGAACTCCTCGCCGCCTGGCAGGACGAGGAAAAGGTGACGCTCGACGTCGAGCACCTCCGGCTCCTGGGCCCTGGGGTTACGGCCGGGGTGGTACAGCACGCCGTGGACGAGGACTACAAGCACCTGGGCTATGTGGAGCGTGAGGACACCAAGACTGCCGTCTTCGCTTTCCTCACCGTCATGAAGCCCGGTGACCTGGTCCTGTACCAGCACGCCGGCACGGTGCGGCTGGGCGGCGTGCTGGGCGAACCCGACTACAACGACGACAACCGGCGGCTCCGCCGGAAGGTTCGCTGGTTCGACGAGGGGCACCCCGCTGCGAGCCTGCCGCGCCACGTGCAGCGGCAGCTCGCCACCGCAGGCATCGTGGTGGACGTGACCCGGGTGGCGCAGGCACTGCAGGCCCTCCTGCCGGCCGAAGCGGAAACCGAGCCTGACAGCGAAACGGAAGGCGCCGCCGTCGTACCTCCCGTCCAGGAGGGCTTCCGCCCACTGACCCGTGAGTTCGCAGACTCGCTGCACATGGAGCTGGAGCCCCTGCAGGAGATTGCGGACCTGCTGGAGGAGAACCGGCAGCTGGTCCTCTACGGTCCGCCGGGTACGGGTAAAACCTACCTGGCCAAGCATCTCGCCGCGCAGCTGGCTGACGACACCACTGACGAGCGCGTCAAGCTGGTGCAGTTCCACCCGTCCTACGCCTACGAGGACTTCTTCGAGGGCTACCGGCCGGACAAGACCGACGACGGGCAGGTGTCCTTCAAGCTGGTGGCCGGGCCGCTGCGGCGCCTCGCTGAGGAAGCCGCGAAGCCCGGGAACGAGAAGAAGCCGTACTTCCTGATCATCGACGAGATGAACCGGGCCAACCTGGCGAAGGTCTTCGGTGAGCTGTACTTCCTGCTCGAATACCGCGACGACCGGATCTACCTGCAGTACAGTCCCAACGAGCCGTTCACGCTGCCGGACAACCTCTACATCATCGGCACCATGAACACAGCGGACCGTTCCATCGCCATGATGGACGCTGCCATCCGCCGCCGGTTCTCCTTCATCGAGCTGCACCCGCAGACCGAGCCGGTGAAGGGCTCGCTCCTCCGGTTCCTGGAGGCCCGGCAGCTGGACGCCACTCCGGCGCTGCTGCTGGATGCCCTGAACAGTGCCATCGATGAGTGGGACCGCGATCTGATGATCGGCCCCTCCTACTTCATGAAGCCGGCCGCGCAGACCCCCGCCGGGCTGCGGCGGATCTGGAAGTACGAGCTGATGCCGCTCCTCGAGGAGCACTACCACGGCCAGCTCACCAGGGCGCAGCTTGAAGAACGCTTCGGGCTGGAACAGCTGCTGGGACGCGTTGCAGCGGGGTAGGCGGGCTTCTTCCGTGCGGCACCTGGTCCTGGACGAACTGTCCCGGGGCCAAGTGGAGCGGCTGGATCCTGCCAGTGCCTCCTTCCTGAATTCCAGCGGCCTGGCGAAGGCCTCGCCGATGGGCATGGGGCTGTACCGGATCGAGCCGGTGGGCAAGGTGGGTTCGGTCCGCACGTCCACGGTGCAACTGGATGTGCGGCCCAAGGACCGGCTGGGGCTCAGCCGGCTGCTGTTCCTGCTCAGCTACGCGGGGGAGCAAGGCTTCCGGGCCGAGACCGTTGCCGCGGCCGAGGACAGCGAGCTGTGGAGCGCCCTGGCCGAGTCGCTGGCCCAGCTGGCTGAACGTGCCCTGGGCCGTGGCGTGCTCCAGGGCTACCTCACCGTTGACGAGTCGCTGCGGACGGTCAAGGGGCGGATCAGGATCTCGGATCAGATCTCCCGGCGGCCGGGCATGCTGGTCCCCCTGGAGGTTTCCTATGATGAGTTCACCGAGGACATCGCCGAAAACCGGATCCTGCTCGCGGCGCTTGGACGGATGGGCCAGGTTCCGGGGGTGCGTCCGGAGGTGCTGAGCCGGCTGCGCCAGCTCCAGGGGAAGCTCGACGGCGTCACGCGCCTTGCCGCCGGGGCTCCGCTGCCGCCCTGGAAGCCCACCAGGATGAACCTCCGCTATCATGCGGTGCTCCGCCTGGCGGAACTGATCCTGCGGAACGCCTCGGCGGAGGCCGGCGAGGGCGGGCAGCAGACGGCCTCGTTCGTGGTGGACATGGCCCAGGTGTTCGAGGATTTCGTGGGTACCGCCCTGCGGTCCGCGATGGCCAAATACCCTGGCGAGCTGCGGCTTCGGTACAACGCGCTGCTAAGTGAAGCGGTGCGGGACACCGACAGGTTGCAGGTGCGCCCGGATGCCGTGCATTTGCTGGGCGGCCGGCCCGTGGTGGTGTACAACGCCAAGTACAAGGCCGCGTCCGATTCCGGCGCCTCGCTGACTGCCGACCACTACCAGATGCTGGCCCACTGCACCGCGCTGGCCGTGCCCACCGCCTGGCTGGTCTACGCCGGCTCCGGGGAGATGAAGCTCCGCCGCATCCTCAACACGGACATCGACATCGTGGAGTTTCCGCTGGACCTCTCCCGGCCGCCGTCGGACATCCTCGCGTCCGTCCGGGAGCTGGCACGGCAGTCATGGGGCGAGGTGCTCCGGCAGGCACCCCCGTGATGTGGGGGGATTAGACCGGAAGGCGGAAGGTGAACGTGGTGCCCTTGCCCAGCTCGCTGTCCACCTCGATCGTTCCGCCGTGCGCTTCAACAATCGCCTTGCTGATGGGCAGGCCTAGGCCGACGCCCGGAATGGCGGTGCGGCGGACGCTGCTGGTACGGAAGAACTTTGCGAAAACCTTGGATGCGTCCTCGGCAGTCATGCCCATGCCCGTGTCACTGACGCTGCAGGCCAGGTGTCCGTCCTCCTGGGACAGGCTGACGAGGACGTTCCCGCCGTCGGGGGAGTACTTGATGGCATTGGACACCAGGTTGTCCAGGACCTGCGAAATGCGGGCGCCGTCTACATGGGCTTCCAGCTTGTCAGGGGTGTCGGCTGCCAGCTCAACCCCTGACGCCGATGCTTTGGGCATGGCGGAGGTGACGCTGGTCCGCACCAGCTCGGCCACGTCAACAGTGTGCGCCGTGACGATCAGTTGCCCGTTGCGGCTTGCGAGCAGGTCGGACACCAGGGTCAGGAGGCGCTCGGAGTTCCGGCGGATGATCTCCAGCATCTCCCGGTCGGATTCCTTTTGCTCATCGCCCAGCAGGATCTCCACGTATCCCAGGATGGACGTCAAAGGCGTCCGGAACTCGTGCGAGACGCTGGAGACAAAGTCGTCCTTGGCGGTCAGGGCGTTCACCAGGTCCGTGACGTCGCTGAAGGCGATGACCGAACCGCCGAACTTGCCGTCGGCGTCCTTCATGGCCCGTGCCGTGGTCACGAAGGCGCGCTGGTCCTTGCCCTCACCCAGCCACACGAGGTAGTCGGTGAAGGTTTCGCCCAGCACGGCGCGGCGGACCGGGCGCTCCTCGACGGGGACAAGTGTTTTCCGGTCGGACCCGAAGACCAGGAGCTGGGACTCGTTCGGGTCGGCGATGTCCTGCGGGCTCGCCAGGACATGGTTCCGGCGCTGCTTGCGGTTCATCAGCACGTCGTGCCCGTCGGCGTCCACCGCGAGGACGCCCAGGTGCACAGTATCCAACACGGTATTGAGGAGCGCTTCCTGCCGCTGGCTGGTGCGCAAGTTGGCCTGCAGCTGGGCGTCCTTCTCTTCCAGCTCCCGCTGCTGGCGCATCATGCTCAGGGTCAGCACGCTCACCGAAACCCCGATGCCGAGCATCATCACGGGCAGGAGCAGGGACCGCGTGAGGTCTTGGGCGGTGAAGTTGCCTTTCAGGAGCAGCGGCACCCAGATGATGGCAAGCGGCGCCAGGAAGGAGAGCCACAACGCGGCCCGCGGGTAGAAACCGGAGGCGCACAGCCAAATCACCGGAAACACCGCCAGCAGGCTGATACCGGTCAGGCTCTCCTGGCCGCCCTCCCGTCCCAGGCCGATGGACACGAAATCCAGGAGCGGAAGGACCAGGAAGCTCGTATACGGCAGCCGCTCCCAGGGAACCGCGTAGCACAGGCCCATGATGGCGAGCTGCGAGATGACGAATGCGGCAAACAGCGGGTTTTCCAGCGTGCCCGGGAAGAAGGACCACACCAGGAACACCGTCAGCAGCGTGGTGATGAAAAGCGGCATCTGGCTTAGTGCCACGCGGTGCCGCAGGCTGTACTCGTGGAAGGGACGCCGGAAAAACCACGGCCGCCCCGAGGACCACCCTGCGGGGTTAGTCATGGTGGGGAGACTTTCGCGCGAGGGTGTGCAGGGGCATACCAGCAGGATATCCGCAGCCAGCTATATACTTCTGACGTTGGCTGCTGAGGGGGCACTATGAGTGATGCACGTGTTGGGCTCGTCATCGAGGATGACCACGACATCCGGGAACTGGTCCGCACGGTGCTGACCCAGGCCGGCTTTGACGTAACGGTGGCCAGCAGCGGCGCCGAGGGCGTCCTCATCGCGAAAACCCTGAACCCCGATGTCATCACCCTGGACCTCGGCCTGCCGGATATCGACGGCTTTGAGGTGTCACGGCAGATCCGCGAGTTCTCGGACGCCTACATCGTGATGCTCACGGCACGCACGGAGGAACTGGACACCCTCATCGGGCTGGAGTCCGGCGCGGACGACTACCTCACCAAGCCGTTCCGCCCGCGCGAGCTGCGTGCCCGCATTGCCGCCATGATGCGCCGGCCCCGCTCAGCCGCGGCCTCTACGGACACTGACGCGCTGACCGTCGAGCCGGCGGGTGACGGCTACGGGCATTCCGAGCGGGGAAACTTCAGCCACAACGGCCTGGAGCTGAGCTACGCGTCCCGGACAGTGGTGGTTGATGGCAAGGAAATGAATCTGACCCGCACGGAGTTCGAACTCCTCCATGCCTTGCTGGAGGCCGGCCGGACGGTCCGCACCAAGGCTGACCTTGTGCGCCGGCTGCGGGACGAGGATTACGACGTCGGAAGCTACATCAGCGAGGCTGACGAACGGTCCGTCGAGGTTCACATGGGTAACTTGCGCAAGAAGCTGGGGGATTCGCCGCAGCAGCCCCGCTGGCTGCAGACGGTCCGCGGGGTGGGTTACCGCCTGGCACCCGGGGAGCACTGAGCCTGCAGCCGGTGCGTTGTTTGCCGACTGCAATGCTTGATGGGGCGAAGGAACGCTGCGGCCAACTGGGGGAGGACGACGGCGGCATCGGACTTGCGTGCCTCCGTCCGGATTTCGCCTTCCAGGTCCAAGGCCAGGTTGGCAAGCCGTTCGGCCCCCACCATTTGGCTGGATGTCTTCAGGCTGAGGACAGCGTCCACTGACCCCTCCAGGTCCCCGGTGGTCAGGGCCAGCCGGAGACGGCCGATGCGCTGTGGGAGGCATTCGATGAAGTTTCCCACGAACACCTTGCAGTATCCTTCGTCCTCCTCAAGTTCTTCACGGAGGCGGTCGAGTACGGATTGGTCTACCAGCGGCCGGGGGGCATCATCTGAGGCGCTCACGACGCTCCTTCCAGCTGGGAAACACCACTGACGGGAACGTCGCGGGGTGGTGGGGCCTGTTGTGTCTTCAGGTTAGGTCTGTTGCCAGACGGCGGCATGATTTCGGGGGAGAATTGTGGGTTTCTTGATGAGTGTGCGGCTTTTACCGCCAATACTTAAGCCAGTGAATCCCGCATCCAAACACCGCGGCTGCGGCCGCCCGTCGGCTGGGGATGGGAGGGGTGAATGGAAACCAATCGGGCGACTACGTCCAGGCCTGGCAACGTGCCCACAACGTGGTGGCCGCCGCCGGAGCCAGCAATGTGCAGCGGGTGTGGTCGCCGACCGTTCCCTCGTGGGGATCCACCAATGCGAAGCTAGGTCACGGTACGCCACTGGCCGTTGCGGGGTAGGGCTGGCAATAAGGATTACACTGCTCCGGACTATTGGACGGTGTCCGCCGACCGGGACAACCCGCTCATCCTCCCGGGCCCGGATCAAGAAGGCGAAAGGCAAAGGCTAAAGATTGGCTCAAGATCCGGTGCTGCCTTGGGCGCTCTCCAGGAAGTCCACCAGGTGGGCCTCCAGCGCCGAACCGTCCTTTAGTTCGCACTCCCAGACCGTGAGCACCTCCCACCCGGCGTCTTCGAGCTGGCGGCGCTGGCCGGCGTCGCGATCTTTTGTCTTTGAACGCTTTGCTGCCCAGAATTCCGCGTTTGCCTTGGGAGCGTGCTGGCCTACCCGGCAATCGTGGAAATGCCAGAAGCAGCCGTTGACGAAGATGACCTTGCGGCGGCCGGCGAACACCAGGTCAGGGTTGCCGGGCAGGCGGGCTGCGCCGGACCTGCCGTGCAGGCGGTAGCGGTAGCCCTTTGCATGGAGCAGCTTGCGCACCAGCAGTTCGGGCTTGGTGTTCTTGCCCCGGATGCGGGACATGTTCCAGCTGCGTCGCTCGGGAGTGAGCTTGTCCGCCATTCGTTAAGTCTAGGAGCTCAGGCCCGGGTCAAAGTTCCGGCTGCTCACCCAGCTGGAAGTGCCGTCCGCTGACCGAGACTGGATGGATCTCCACGTAGAAGTCCTTCAGGGTCGGCACCCACGACTTCAGCCCCAGTTCCTCGACGACTGCGAGTTCGGCCGAGTTGCTGAGCACGCGGGCTTTGCCTCGGAGCACTACGGACCAGGCTTCGTCGGACAGTATGCCATCTGCTTCAAACAGCACCGTGTCATTGATGGTCAGCTGGGCCAGTTTGTTGCCCGGCGCTGTCCGCAGGTACACCTTCCGGTCCGAGGTCACGTAGTTCACGGGGAAGATATCCGGGTCCCCAGCCACCGAGACCACCAGCCGGCCGTGTTGGGTGCCCTCCAGGAGGCGCCAGGACTGCTCATCGTCGAGTTCCAGGACCGGGTTTCCGTCTGTGTGTTCAAACATCATGGAGCCATTCTTCTACGTGGAGTAGAAATGCGCCACAGGTTTCCTGGTTGGAGAAGCTCCGGTTCAGGACACCCGGGGACGCTACTACCTCCGGCGCAGGGACGACGGCATTGGCCTGCCCATGTTCGACACCGATGGGACCCGAGCCACGCCAGGCTCCTCTGCCATGTGTCGGCTACCGAGTTCGAACGCCCGGATATGGTCCGCGCGGCAGATGACGCGCCCGACGGCAAGCCGCAATACGTCTCGTCGCACGGCCTGTCCACGGATAAATTCGGGGAGTTGGTACTCCAGCCCAGCGGTAATTGTTCCGTTGTTATCAACAGCTCGTTTTGATGAGGGAAAGCCGGTGCCTCAATGGCACCGGCTTTCCCTATGACTTTTTCCTGGGTTGCAGCCGGTGGTAAAACCGGAGCCAGGTGCCTGTGGATAAGTTTGATCGTGGGATTGTGACGTGGGCTACCCTTAAGTCACTGTCCGGAACACGCCGTCTTGAAACTACTGGGGGAATAGCGGCCCATGGCATTAGTCAACAACGTTGTTACGTCGCGTGGTATCCGGACGGGTGCCATCGGCTTTGTGATTGCTGTTTCTGTTGCGCTGGCGGGATGCAATTCCGGGGAGTCACCCGGACAGGGCGGGACGACGGCTCCCGCGGCAACTGATTTGGCCACCACCAGCGCCTCTCCGACTCCCACGGGGACGCCGAGCGCGGCGTACAGGCCCGCCGACGCGTCCGGCCCGGCGCAGAATGTCCCCGTCCCGGTCCTGCCCGAAGTAGCGAAGACGGAGACAAAGGAAGGCCTCGAGGCGTTCACAAAGTACTGGTTTGAGCTTCTGAGCTACGGTTACGAGACCGGTGATACCGAACCCGTGGCCCTGGTATCCGGACCTGATTGCGTTTTCTGCCAAGGACTTATCGACAATATCCATGCGGCTTGGAGTGACAAAAAATGGATATCGGGAGGGCAAATTCAAACCCCCGCAGTGACGGCAGACGTGCCCACGGGAGGGCCTACTTATGTGACTGTGCAAGTGCTGCAGAAGGAATTGCTAATCCACAATTCGGACGGTAGCAGGTATCAGGAGCCCACGGCAGCCACGAACTCTGGAAGTCGAGCGACTGCTACCTTCGCTGGTACCGGCTGGACTGTCAGTGATCTAAGTCTGATTCGGTAATCATGCGTACAGGTTGCAAGGCGCTAATCGCGATTTCTTGGGCCGTGATTTCGCTATTACTTGCCTCTCAGACTGTTTATGGCTTGGAGGGTCCGCAACCAAATCCACCTATCGGAGCAGGCTTTGTAGACACAGGTGTTCAAGTGGGCGCTGACGACCTCACATCTGATCCCGTGACCGGTACTGTCATTCCCGCTCCAGCTGGTTCTGCAAGCACCGACCCCAACGAGTACAAGTACGAGCTTCAGTGCCACCTTGGTGGGGGAGACTTCGATACTCCCTGCCTGGCCAGACAGCTGGAATGTAAAGATGGTCCCGACGGTGAAGATGGCATCCCTGTGATGTGGCTGTCGCGGCCCCGGGGTGTGCCCGGTGCTGTCTGGGCGCACCACTCCGGCCCAACCTGCCTCTACGACGCGGCGGCGCCCGAGGACCTGCTGCCCCGCATTGCCGCGGAAATCCAACGGGAATTCCAGAACCTGCCGGTCAACGCGGGGACAGTAAGAGCGCAACCCAGCCCGCACACGCTCCGCGGAGCCGAGACAAACTTCTACGCCGAGGCAGTCGAGCAGCAGTTCGACATCTCCATGTTCGGCCAGGCGGTGCATGTGGTGGCGACCCCCGTGCAATACACCTGGAACTACGGCGACGGCACAGTCCTGGGCCCTCAGGCCTCGATGGGAGGCCCGCTGCCGCAGGATCGCTGGGGTGAAAAGACCCGGACCAGCCATGCCTACGGCCAAACCGGTGACTTCCACGTCGTCTTGACCACGTCCTTCCAAGGCACTTACTCCGTCAACGCCGGACCGCCCCTGCCCATCCCCGGCCAGGGACAGTTCAGCGCGCCGCCACAGACCATCAGCGTCTGGCGTTCACTGACCCGCAACTACGCCGACGACTGCAACACCAACCCCCAGGGCCAGGGCTGCCCCGGTGCGGCGGCAGCCCACTAGCAAGAAACGGGTCGGCTGACAGCACAGCCCCGAACCCGGTACCTGCCCGGACGTGATTCCGGTCGCAACCGGAATAGTTGCATGAGCGCCCCAGTTGGCACGAGCAGTACGTCTTCAGCCTTCGAAAGGAACTGCGCATGCTGTTTTCCCCTCTCACCCTCGGCGAGCTTGAACTTCCCAACCGTCTGGTCATGGCGCCATTGACCCGGCTCCGTTCGGGTGAGGAAGGCGTCCCCGGTCCGCTCGTCGTGGAGCATTATCGCCAGCGAGCCTCGCTGGGGCTCATCGTCAGCGAAGGCATTTACCCCAGCCAGGCCGGCCGCTCTTACCCGGGCCAGCCCGGCATTGTCACGGAGGAGCAGGTGGCCGGTTGGAAGAAGGTCACCGACGCCGTGCATGCAGAAGGCGGCCGGATGTTCGCGCAGATCATGCATGGCGGCCGCGTTTCGCACCCGGAGATCACCGGAGGCCACCAGCTTGTCGCGCCGAGCGCAGTCGCCATTGACGGGGAAGTGCGCACACCTTCGGGGAAACAGCCCTACCCCGTCCCGCGCGCCCTCACCACCGACGAGCTGCCCCTGCTGATCCAGGAGATCGTCAGCGCTTCGCTGAACGCGATCGAAGCCGGCTTCGACGGCGTGGAGCTGCATTCTGCCAACGGCTACCTGCTGCATGAGTTCCTGGCCCCCAACTCCAATGTCCGCACCGACAGCTACGGCGGCTCTCCGGAAAACCGTGCCCGCTTCGTCATCGAGACGGTCAACGCTGTGGTGGCATCGCTCGGCGCCAACCGCGTGGGAATCCGGATTTCCCCTGAACATAACGTGCAGGGCATCGCCGAGACCGATGCGGGGGACGTGCGCGCCACGTATGAAGTCCTGGTGGACACCATCGCCCCGCTCAACCTTGCCTACCTGAGCATCCTGCACAACGAACCGGCTGGCGAGCTGGTCCAGGACCTCCGCGCGCGGTTCGGCGGCACCTTCCTGGTCAATACGGGCTTTGGCGTCGTCACCACCCGGGACGAAGCAGTCACCCTTATTGCCGACGGCCATGCGGATGCAGTGGTGGTGGGCCGCCCCGCCATCGCCAACCCTGACCTGGCCCGGCGCTGGAAGGAAGCACTTCCCCTTAACGAGCCGGACCCCTCCACCTTCTACGCTGAAGGCGCTGAGGGCTACACGGACTACCCCGTCTACCAGGGCTAAGCAGCCCGGGAAATACGGCGACGGCGGCACCCGGCTTTGGGTGCCGCCGTCGTTGGCTGCGCGGTGTGCTGTCCCGGCAGCGAAGCGGAAAGCCATCCGACGACTTCCCGCTGACGATTCAAATTGGCCCGCCGGACCCCTCTGGAAACCGGCGGTGATCAGATGCTACTCCATCGAATTTACTTTTACTAGGCCCGGGATGCTCCACTTGGCGGGCAGGTAGCACGGGCTACAAAAGTGCCTCCCGGCCAGTTCCTTCCGTCATCACAAGCCGGCCGTCCTCGATGGAAACGAGCACACTTTTCGGCTTGCCGGATACCTTCGTGATCGCCTTAAGACCCCGGTTTGTCACCTCCACGCCTACTTGCGCGCCTTTCGCCGGCAATTCCACAGAAACCTCGGACGCTATCCCGAGAATCGGGTTGGTGGAAACACCGAGGTCCCGCCGCGCCTGTTTACCGTTCACCGTCACGGTGATGTTGGCTTCCTCGAACCCCTCCTCAAACACAATCAGCAGTTCCCGCATGGCTGTCTCTTCCTCGAGCTTTGGTGCCAGTGACGGCACCTCCACTACAGCACTTTGCGGACGGGATCGGAATACCCTTGCCAGGCATTAAAGTGCCCCGGTTCCGGCCGCTAACCCGGCGGCAGTGGAGCGGCGGAACCAGGTAAGGCAAGATGTTCTGGTGACTCAACTGCCGCACGCACCCTCTTCCGTTACTCCCGCAGCACCAATGGCGGACGACGCCATCTTCGCCCAAATCGCCACTGAGCTGGGCGTCAAGGCATGGCAGGTGAAGGCCGCAGTGGAACTGCTCGACGGCGGATCCACAGTCCCGTTCATCGCCCGGTACCGCAAGGAAGCCACCGGGACGCTGGACGACACCCAGCTCCGCGACTTGGAAGAGCGCCTGCGCTACCTCCGCGAACTCTCGGACCGCCGTCGTACGGTCCTTGAAGCCGTCGAGGCGCAAGGCCAGCTGACCCCTGAACTCAAGAAAGCCATCCTCGCGGCGGACACCAAGTCGCGGCTCGAGGACATCTATCTGCCCTTCAAATCAAAGCGCCGCACCAAGGCGCAGATCGCCCGGGAAGCGGGCCTGGAACCGCTGGCCGATGCCCTCCTCAAGCGGCCGGACCTCAGCCCGGAACACGAAGCCGCAAAGTACCTCAACACCGAGCACGCAATCGGTGACCCGGCCGCCGCGCTCGCCGGCGCGCGCGCCATCCTGGTCGAGCGGGTAGCGCAAGATCCTGACCTCGCAGCCACCCTCCGCGAGCGGCTGTGGACCCAGGGCCGCATGGTGTCGCGGGTAAAGAAAGGCAAGGAAGCGTACGGCCAGAAGTTCGCGGACTATTTCGAGTTCGCGCAGGCGCCTGCCGGCATGCCGTCGCACCGCGTCCTCGCACTGCTGCGCGGTGAGAAGGACGGCGTCCTCGAACTGGATCTTACCGAGGCGGATCCCTCGGACGACGACGCCCTTACCGCCGCCCGCGCCCGTTACGAGTCTGCTGTGGCCAGGTGCCTGGGGGTCGCCGACCGCGGTCGCCCCGCCGACGCGTGGCTGATGCAGACCGCGCAGGTAGCATGGCGGTCCCGGGTCCTGGCACGCCTGACGGCAGACCTTCGCGGCAGGATGTTTGCGGAGGCGGAGGACGAAGCGGTCCGTGTGTTCGCGGCCAACCTGCGTGACGTGCTGCTGGCCGCCCCCGCCGGAAACCGTGCCACCCTTGGCCTTGACCCAGGGCTGCGCACCGGCGTCAAGGTGGCAGTAGTGGATGGCACCGGCAAGGTGGTGGCAACCGACACCGTGTACCCGCACGCACCGGCGCGCAAGTGGGACGAAGCTTTGGCGACGCTGGTGAAGCTGGCGCGTCAGCATTCCGTCGAACTCGTGGCCATCGGCAACGGCACCGCGTCCCGGGAGACAGACAAGCTCGCCGCCGAACTCATCAAGCTGCTGCCGGAGGTGGACCGGAAGCCACAGAAGCTCGTGGTGTCCGAAGCCGGCGCGTCCGTGTACTCGGCGTCCGCGCTCGCAGCCGCCGAGCTGCCCGGGATGGATGTCTCGCTGCGCGGTGCGGTGTCGATCGCCCGGCGGCTGCAGGATCCGCTCGCTGAATTGGTGAAAATTGATCCGAAGTCCATCGGCGTTGGCCAGTATCAGCACGACGTGACAGCGTCCAAACTGGACCGCAGCCTGGATGCCGTAGTGGAGGATTGCGTGAACGCCGTCGGCGTGGACGTGAACACCGCTTCACCCGCGCTCCTCAGCCGGGTTGCCGGCGTCGGGCCCCTGCTGAGCGAAAACATCGTCGCCTACCGGAACGAGCACGGCCCGTTCGCCCGCCGGTCGGACCTGAAGAAGGTGCCCCGTCTGGGTGCCAAGGCGTTTGAGCAGTGTGCCGGCTTCCTGCGGATCATCGGGGGAGCGGAGCCGCTGGATGCCTCCAGCGTCCACCCGGAGGCGTACGCAGTGGCGCGAAAGATCCTGGTTGCAGCTGGGTCTGCGCCCGCTTCCTCATTGGACGCGAAGGACTTCGTGGATGATACGTTCGGCCTGCCCACCGTCACGGACATTCTGGCCGAACTGGACAAGCCGGGCCGGGACCCCCGCCCGGCCTTTGCCGCCGCCACCTTCTCGGAGGGCATTGAAAAGATCTCCGACCTGAAGCCGGGCATGGTGCTGGAGGGGACCGTAACCAACGTTGCGGCCTTTGGTGCCTTCGTGGATGTCGGTGTCCATCAGGACGGCTTGGTCCACGTGTCTGCTCTGGCCAACCGGTTCGTGTCCGATCCGCGGGAGGTTGTAAAGTCCGGCCAGGTGGTCCGCGTGAAGGTTCTGGAGGCGGACCCGGAGCGTAAGCGGATCTCGCTGACGTTGAGGCTCGACGACGACCCCTCCGCAGGCGGAAAGGGCGCCCGGGGTGCCGGTGCAGGCAAGCAGGGTTCGGACAGGGCGGGAGGTGGCAGGCCCGGTCCCGGAAGCTCGGGCGCACGGCAGCAGCCCTCCGAGCGCGGGGGACGGCCTGACTCCGAGCGTGCCCGGCGGCAAGACCCGAAAAAGTCAGGAGGCACGAACAGCGCTGGCGGCGGGCGCGGCTCGGCCCTGAAGCCGGCGCCCGTGAACACGGCGATGGCGGAGGCGCTGCGCAAAGCCGGCCTGGGTAAATAGGGCTGGCCTCGACAAATATCTCTGGAAGCCGCAGGCTGCCCGGTGTTGGTAGGGCACGTCCCTCCCGACGTGCTTCCATAGCCCTTTGCCGCTTAGGCGAGCGACAGCACGAAGGCGAGGACGAACCCGGCCGCCGTGCTGAGGGCTACCGCCGGGCCGCCGTGTTCGTAGGCTTCCGGCATCAGTGTGTCCGCCAGGGACGCGATCACGGCCCCGGCGGCGAAGGCGAGCGGCAGGGAGATCGCTTCGGGATCGGTTCCGCTAAGCGGTCCCGCCCCAATAACCACGGCGACCACCAGCAGGACCGCGCAGGCCAGCCAGAGCCCGATGACGCTGCCGGACGACCGGCCTTGGCTCCGCATGGACGCCGAACCCACCAGGGCTTCGGGCAAGTTGGAGACAAAGATTGCCGCAAGCAGCGCCAGACCGCCTGTTCCTTCGCCTAGGGAGATGCCCAGCGCCAGGTTTTCGGGCACGCCGTCCAGCGTCACTGCCGCGAGGAGCGCCATCCCGGCGGCCCCTTTCGTTGAGGCGGACGTAGCGCGCTTTTCGCTGGCGGCAGCGTCGGTGTCGAGCTTGGCGCTGCCCTCAACCTCGTCAGCTGCTTTGGCCTGCTTCATGTCCCCTGCCTGGGCCCACCGGTCCAACAGTGCGCTGAGGACGGTGAACACGATGGCTCCGACCATCAGGCCGATAGCAGCGCGGATGATTCCGCCGTGTTCGTAGGCATCCTCGAACAGTTCGAAGGTCAAGGCGGTGATTAGTGAGCCGGCGGCGAAGGCCAGCAACATTGCGAGGAGGCGCTTGGGAAGCTGGAACCGGACACCGATAAAGGCACCCAGGATCAGTGCACTGGATGCTATGACGCCGAACCATAGCGACATCAACATGCGGTAAGTATAGGAGCGCGGCGTTGACGTGGGAATACGTTTTTGGCTGCCCTGTGCACGGCAGCCTTTCGGCAGTGAAGGCTTTCTGCAAAGGTGGGTTCATGACCTATTTCCTGGAGTACACCATTCCTGCCGCGTCCGACGATGCCGAGTTTGAATTTCCCCACGATGAGATCAACTCCGGCACCACCGTTCCCTTGACCCAAACTGACGCCGAAGTGGTGCACGCCACCGAACTGCCGGCCCGTACAGGCATCATTGGGGCAACCGCGCCCGAAGCCAAGTTTGAAGCGGAGCAGCTGATCACGCACAGCCGTGCGTCAGAGGCATCCCTTTACTTCGACCCGTCCAACTCCCTGCAGCCCGGAACCGGCACGCT
Source organism: Arthrobacter sp. K4-10C (assembly GCF_059090085.1). Classification (NCBI taxonomy): domain Bacteria; kingdom Bacillati; phylum Actinomycetota; class Actinomycetes; order Micrococcales; family Micrococcaceae; genus Arthrobacter; species Arthrobacter sp. K4-10C. The sequence continues at coordinate 103,676 of NZ_JBNHFI010000013.1, forward strand.
GGTGGCGACCTTCAGCGAAGGGCAGGGCTGGCGCGACGCCTAAGTCCTCGCATCCTCGATAGTTGCCGCGTTACATCGCTACCCAGGCGACTATCCCGCTGGAACCTGCGCGGGGTCGCCGGACCCGCGCGGCTCCTTCTGCCACGGCCAGCGGCCCGTTATTTCAAGTTCCAGCGAGAAACTGAGGAAGGTCCGGATCAGCACGATGACGGCCAGCACGCCCACGCTTTCGAAGGTGGGAGTGACGGCTACAGTCCGAATGATGTCGGCAGCCACCAGCAGTTCCAGGCCAAGCAGAATGGATCTTCCGAGCAGTTGCCGGTACAGCCGGTAAAAGCTTAGTTCCTCGTTGCCTCCGCGAAGCCTCCGCGGTCGGTACCCGCGCAGCGCCAAGGGAATGGACAGCAGGGCGCCGATGACCATCACCGCCACTCCGGCGAAATCGACGAACTCCCCAACCGTCTCAATGATGTGCCGAAAATCCATGGTTTCCCGTTCCGCTCGACGCCGAATCCCTGAGCAGCCAGCCTAAAGGCCGGGCCCGCGCCCTGCCGTCATTTACGGATGACGGACGCCGTTGCCGGCGAGGATGTCCCGGTAGCCCTCGCGGAACGATGGGAAGGTGAAGCTGAAACCCGTGCTCCGCAGCAGGCTGTTGCGGCAGCGCTTGTTGCCGCCGCGCGCCGGACCGGTGTCACCCACCTGCGGCTGGGGCACCTCCATTTCGGCGGCCAGGAACCGCAACACGGTGCCAAGGTCGGCCGGATCGTCGTCCACGCCCACATAAAAAGGCGAGGGCTCAGCGGACATCGTGGTGAGATGGACGATCGCCGCCGCCGCATCATCACGGTGGATGCGGTTGGTGTAGCGGATGTCCGCCGGGACAACAGCCGAACCGGTGCGCACCTGGTCGATCAGTCGCGTCCTTCCCGGCCCATAGATGCCGCCCAGCCGCAACGAGACAGCGGCCGCGCCTGTACCGGCCAGCCTGGCCTGCAGCAGTTCCTCGGCTTCCAGCAGGACCCGACCGGAGAATCCGCCGGGCGCCGGCACCGTCTCCTCGTCAACCCAGCCTCCGCCCGCATCGCCGTAGACCGCCGTCGAGGAGACGAAGAGCACCCGCCCAGGGCGCACGCCGTCGCGCTCCAAGGCGGCAAGCACGTGGGTGACACCCGCAACGTACGCCGCCCGGTAGGCGTCCTCGGTTGCCGAATCCGCAGCGACAGCAATCACGACGGCGGCGGTGTCCGGCGGCACGGACGGCAGGCCGGGAGCGCTCAGGTCAGCCGCTACGCCTTCGATCCCCGGCGGCAGTTTCGCCGCGGAGCGGCGCCAACCGACTACCCGATGCCCCAGCGCGGCGAACCGGAGTCCCGCTTCCGTTCCGAGGTCGCCGCAGCCGGCCAGGAGGATTGTCATGGGCTACGGAGCCTCAACGGCGAAGAACACGCGCGGATCCTGGAGGAGGGCCGGGTACGCGAACGCGGACCGGTCGATAATCTCCACCACCTCGAAGTGCCGGCCGAACCGGCCGTCCTCGAGGGTGATGGGCCGTCCCATCACCTGTCCCACCGCGAACTTTTGTCCGTGTTCGAACGGGACCGCCACCGGTGTCTTACCAGGAAGGGTGGAGAAGGCCTCCTCCTGCGCCAGGCGTTTGCGCGTGGGCTTCTTGGCCTGCGGCCTCGCCGGGGCCTTCCGCGGCTGCCGTGACGGGCGGCGGGAGGTCTCCTCGAGATAGACAGGGGAGTAGCCGTCGGCGCCGGACACGGCCTCGATGCTGCCGTTCACGGGCGGAAGCGCCACTGTGTCGAGTGACTGGGGATCGGCGTCGTCATGAGGGTCGCGGAGGATCCAGAGGATATCGCCTTCGGGTTCCCGTGGAAGGAACTCGTGCTTGGGTTCCGGCCAGACGTAGTCCATGTCAGGTACCGCATCCGGGAAGACTGGGCTGTAGAACTTCGGCTCCTTGTGGACCAGCTTGGAGCGGTGGCTGAGGTGGACAGCGGGGTCACCGAGCCACGGGGGCCTGGCAATCTTCTCGGCGTAGTCGGGATGGGCAGCCTGCGGTGCGAACTCGGTGATGTTCGCACGGGTGTTGTCCGGGTGTCCCCGTTTGGTCCATTCATCCACCATCGCCAGCCCGTACATGGTCAGGGCAGGCACGTGGCCCATCCACATCCGGATAGCGGGGTGGGTCTGCCAGCCGTATCCGGGAATCACCAGGGCGCGGAGCGTCTGGAGCGCCTCGACCCGTTGTTTGCCGAGCCGCGCGGTGTCCAATGCTGCGGCGCTCTGCCGGAAGTCAGGGTACGGGAGGAAGGTTTGCATTCTTTCAGTCTGACGGCACCTGCCGGATGTTCCAATTGCAGTGCCTCCGGCCACAGGGAGAGCACCTGCGGTGTCCAAATAGTGGACATATGCATACGGGCTGAGGTTAAAACCACTAAGATCTCCGCAACCACCCCAGCGTTTTGGAAGCTCCCTCATGACATCAACACCTGAAAAGACCACCGGTAACTCCTACCCCAGTGTGCCCCGTTTTGGGCAGATGCTGGGACCGGAAGCAAAGGGCATCCTGGTCCTCGACGAGTTCACCATCGATCCGCACGCCGCACGCAAGGAGCAGCACCGCTTCCGCGACGGCATCGCCGCCGTCGCCAAGACCATGCGCCGCATCGCTGCCCTCCGCGTGGTGATCGCGATTGTGGCCATCGGCAACCTGCCGCTGTTCCTGCTGTCCAGCGGCTGGTGGATCTACGTTGTTTCGCTGGCCCTCGTGGTTGGCGTCCATGCCGCCGTCACGCTGCTGAACCGGCATGAACCGCGGCTCAAGCAGAAGTCCGCCCTGGAATTGCACATGCACCGCGAACGCAGCGCGAACTACCGCAAGGTCCGCGACGCCGTGAAGTACATGATCGACACCCCCAGCCGGATGAATGAGCATCTCTACCTCGAGCTGCTTGCCGTCAAGCGGGTCGCGCTGAACCTGGCCCATGGCACTGTGGCCCTGCTGGACACCAGCGATGATTCCGCCTGGAAGGTGCGGATCGTCCGCGAGCTGCCCGCCGGCTGACCGCGGGCTTACCGACTTAAAGTACGACGCCGGCACTCCCCTCGTGGGGGCGTGCCGGCGTCGCTTTTTGGTCAACGGAATTTGTCTATCGCCGACCTGTTTGCAGGGCCCCGAAGGGCCAGGAGCAGCTCCGTGAAGCTGCCGGGCAGTTGCTAGGCGGGAAGCTGGAGGACCTGTCCCTCGAAGACCAGGTCAGGGTCAGCGATGGTGTCCAGGTTGGCGTCCGCGAGGTGCTGCCAGCCGCCCTGAATGCCTAGTTTGTCAGCAACAATGCTCAGGGTGTCGCCGGCCTGGAGTGTGTAAGTCTCGCCGCTCAGGGCTACTCCCGTGGCGTGCTTGGCCGCGGGAAGCTGCGCTGCCGTTGCGCTCTGTACGGGCGCGCTCTGGACGGGTGCGCTCTGGACGGGCGCACTCTGGGTGGGGCCCGCCTGGACCGGAACCTGCTGCACCGGTGCCTGCTGGGCCGGTGCCTGCTGGACAGGTGCGGTGCCGGTGGCGCCGCCGCTCAGGCCGAGCTGGGCGGAACAGGACGGCCACGCTCCCCAGCCCTGCGAAGCCTGGACCTGTTCTGCAACGGCGATCTGCTGCTCGCGGCTGGCATCCGCCGGTGAACCGGTGCCGCCGTACGCGGACCAGGTGCTCGAGCTGAACTGCAGGCCGCCCGAGTAGCCGTTGCCGGTGTCGGTGGCCCAGTTGCCGCCGCTTTCACACTGCGCCAGGGCGTCCCAGGTGGATGCGCTCGTGGTCGCGTTCGCTGCAGTGGTGGAGAGTGCCAGGCCGGCTGCGGAAATTGCCGCCACGGTGGCTCCACGGCGCGCGACAGTACGGAAAGTGGTGTTTTTCATGATGGTGATGCTCCTGAAGGCCACCGGCGCTGCTTCCGTCCCCGGAGATCGTCGCGCCACTGCCCGCCCCTGACGAATAGAGGTCAACTTCGGTGGCTGCCGCTGGGCAGTTCTGGTGGAGGCAGCACCGGGCATTCATTCCCCCGCTTTGGCGGGTACGCATTTCACGCTAAGACATAGCAGTGGGGTTATCAAATCGAGATCTTTGCTGGTGTGGCGAGGTCGGCGGCGGCTGCCGGGCAGGAATTCCGCCGGGGCATTATCCTGACCGGATGGATAACTTTGCCGGCGGCAGCGCCGCGCCCGGAATTGAAACTGATGAATCCGAGGGCGGCGTCCCGGTGCGGGTCCTCCCCGTAGCCGAACTGCACTTGCATATCGAGGGAACCCTGCAGCCGGAGCTGATCTTTGCCCTGGCGGAGCGCAACGGTATCACCCTGCCGTACTCCGGGTTGGACGAGCTGCGGGAAAAATACGAGTTCACCGACCTGCAGTCCTTCCTGGACCTGTACTACGCCAACATGGCTGTGCTGCAGACGGAAGAGGATTTCGCCGCCATGACCCACGCCTACCTTGAGCGCGCAGCTGCCGCCGGCGTACGCCACGCAGAGATCATGATGGACCCGCAGGCGCACCTCGCGCGCGGCATCTCTTTGGAAACCTGCGTCAACGGCGTGGCGTCGGTGCTGGCGACATCCCAGGAGGACTTCGGCATCTCCACCATGCTGATCGCCGCCTTCCTGCGCGACCTGCCGGAAGACTCGGCCCTGGAGGTCCTGGACGGTTTGCTGGGCATGGAGGCACCCATCGGTGCCATCGGGCTGGACTCCGCGGAGGTTGGCAACCCTCCTGCCAAGTTCGAACGGCTCTATGCCAAGGCACGCGAAGCAGGCCTGCGGCTGACAGCGCACGCAGGCGAGGAGGGCCCGGCGTCGTACATCACCGAAGCCCTGGATGTCCTCGGTGTGGAACGTATTGACCACGGAATCCGCTGCATGGATGATCCGGACCTCGTGGAGCGCCTGGTGGATGCGCGGACCCCGCTGACGGTGTGCCCGTTGTCCAACGTCCGGCTCCGCGCGGTGGACACCCTGGCCGACCATCCGCTTCCGGCCATGCTTGCCGCTGGGCTGAACGTCTCGGTCAACTCTGATGATCCCGCTTATTTTGGCGGCTATGTTGACGACAACTTTGCCCAGCTGAAGGCCGTCTTCGAGCTGTCAGACTTCGACAAGGCCCGCCTGGCCGCGAACTCCATCCACTCGTCCTTCGCGTCCGAGGAACGGAAGGCCGAGCTGCTGGCGGAACTGAACAGCGGAGAAACCACGTCCTGACGCTCCTGTGTCCCCGACAACAGCTGCCTGGTTGTGCCGCTAAACTGGGTGCCGCAGGCGTGTCCGGGGAGTGCAGGGCGGCACCCATTGCCAGCGTTCCAAGGGGGTTATGCAGCAGCCCCTACCCGAGACCTTCGCCTCACTTTGATGCGTATCCGCTTCATAGTCAGTCACGACACGCAGAGTTAACCAATTAAAGTCGCGCGATTTTACGGGCTGTTGGCAAGATGCCTATGACCGATCGCTTTCATAAAAGGGGAATCATGGCCAAGTCCACCGCAGAAAACACCTTCCTTCGACTCAAGACCGTCCTGGATGTCCTGACCGAAGGCGTGTGGTCAGGCGATGCACTGAACGCGGGCCAGGTCCTCGCTGAGGCAACTGCGCGCGTGCCGTTCAACGAGCACGAAGCCGAGCTGCTGAGCGGCGGCATCCCCCGCGGCCACAAGACCCTCACCTCGGCCACCGCCAAGCTGGTCAAGGCCGGCTGGCTGGTAAAGGGCCGCTCGGGCTGGACCATCACCGAAGAGGGCATGCGTGCCACGGTGGCCTTCCCCGATCCTGTTTCCTTCGCTACCGCGCTCGACGCCGGCACTCCCGTTCCGGCCGACACCCCGGTTCCCACCGCTCCCGAAGGATTCGTCCGTACGGTGAGCGCTGCCCCCGTTGCGCCTGTGGCCGGGGAGGCGCCGGCCAAGAAGGCAGCGGCCAAGAAGACTCCCGCCAAGAAAGCCGCAGCCGCAGTAGGCAAGGCAGCCAAGGTGCTTGAAGACGCCGTGGAGCCGGTGGTGAAGGCCGTGCGCAAGGGCAAGGCTCCGGCGAAGGCTGCTGCCGCGGAATCCGCTGCTGAGCCGTTTGAGGGCCCGGACGTTGAGACCCACCCGCAGCCCGAGGCTGTGGCTGTTGCCGGCGACTTCAACACCATCCTGGGTGCACCGGAAAACTGGGCTCCGCAGTACGACGAAGCGCAGATGGAGTTCGACTTCCTGGACCAGCTCTGGAAGAAGAGCGCCGAGCTGCCCGCCGGGTACTACACCTTCAAGATCGCCCTGAACCGGTCCTGGGACGAGAACTACGGCGCGTTCGGCGCATTTGATGGTCCTAACCACGAGCTGCATCACGCCGGCGGTACTGTGACCATCCGCTACGACCACCGCACCCGCGACATCACCATCAACTAACGCCCGGTCCCGCCCAACTGGGTAGCAGTAGATGTCGTTTTGAGCGCTCATAACGACGTTTACTGCTGCCTAGTTGGGTTGGGGCGCGTGCCTGAGGAGGAGCACCATGGCCAGCCACGTTGGGTCGGGCTCGGACGCGGTCCGGTTGAGTGCGCGCGTGTTCGGCGTGGTGCAAGGAGTGGGCTTCCGCTTCTGGACGATGGGCAAAGCAGAGGAGCTGGGCCTGACCGGCGAGGTAAAAAATCTCGACGACGGTTCGGTGGCCGTGGTTGCCGAAGGCCCCGAGCCGCAGGTTCGCGAGCTCCTCGACTGGCTCAACTCCGACCGAACCCCCGGCCGGGTGGAACGGGTGGAGGAATCCATCACTGCAGCCGAGGGAAGCTTCCGCGGCTTCCGGGCACGTTGACCCGGGCTGATTGGAACCCCCGCCTTCGTGGTGCCGTTAGTCCCCGCGCGGGCTGAGGCCGATGAAAGCGCCGAGCTCTTCCAGCGCCGCCGGCTTATGCGGCATATAACTGGTGAGCTCGGGGGAGCGGATGATGACCGCCCGCCACTGCCCCCGGGACACTGCAACGTTGATGCGGTTCCGGTTCAGCAGGAACTCCGCCCCGCGCGGTGCTTCCGCCACCGCACTGCACGCCATCGAGACAAACACCACCGGCGCCTCCTGGCCCTGGAACTTGTCGACCGTTCCTACCCGCACATTGGACAGGCCAGCTTCTTCCAGGGATTTCCGGATCAAGTGGACCTGGGCGTTGTACGCGGCCACCACCAGGAGGTCCTGCTGGTCCAGTGGCCCCGCGTCGGCGTCCGGTCCCGGGGTCCACTTCAGGCCCAGGTGGCGCCGGGCCTGCCGGACCACCTCGGCGGCTTCCTCCTTCGAACTGGTCGTGTTGCCGGTGTGGTCCACGAATACGGTTTCCACGCCGGGCGGAAGGCCCTCGAGTTCGCGCAGCGAAGCAGCCGGAGCTGCCTGAAGTTTGCCTTCGTAGCTGAGCTGCGACACCGCCCGGCACAGCTCCGGGTGCATCCGCCAGCTGTCCGCCAGGAAGTAGCCCAACTGTGCCGGAAGGGTGGCATGACCGGCGGCAAGCCAGCCCAGCGCGGACTCGTCCACAGGCTCGGGATGCGCGCCCTGCGTCACCTGCGGCAGCTGTTGCGGGTCGCCCAGAAGGAGCAGCCGGCTTGCGGCACGGGACACGGCAAGCGTGTTGGCCAGCGAGAACTGCCCTGCCTCATCGACCACCAGCAGATCCAAAGACCCGGCCGGAACTTCCTTGCCGGTCATGGTCCAGGCTGTTCCGCCCACCAGGCACCCTCCGGACGAGGACAGCAGGCGTGACACGCCGCCGTCGCCCGTCACAGCCCACGGCACGTCGTGCGGTGCCGCCAGCTTCTTGCCCACGACGGCGGGGTCCACCCCGCCGGTCTCAATGGCCCGGCACAGCAGGTTCTCCACCACGTTGTGGGACTGGGCCACCACGCCGATTTTCCAGCCCTCGGCCACAAGCCGGCCGATCACGTGGGCGCCGACGTAGGTCTTGCCCGTGCCCGGAGGACCTTGGACGGCGAGGTAAGAGTGATCGAGGTCCCGGAGCGACTCCGTCATGGCAGACGCGTAGTCCGCCGAGCCGTCCGGCGCATGCCGGACCTCAACCGGGCCGGGCAGGGAGCGGAACCGTGGCGGCTGCTTCCGGAGGATATCCAGCCCCGGCTGGGCGGGCAGTGAGGGCAGGGACGAGCCCACGCTGCGCGCGATCTCAGCGATCGCGGCCTCAATGCTGTCGGTGTAGTACGGTTCGTCCTCCGTCAGGGCTATCGGCAGGTGCGGGTAGGCGGCGACCTTTTTTGACTCCCGCTCGTAGATAGTGATGATGGTGTGCTCCGGGTTGTCCGGCGCGGGAGACAGCTCGCTGATCCTGGTGCCAAAGGTGTAGGCCCTGGCCCCGGGGGCGGCACCCGGCGCCGCCATGCCCTCGGGCGGGGGAGCGTCGTACAGCCGGCACCAGTTGGAATCCGTCCGGAAATCCGAGCCCTCCGTCATGGTGCCGCGCAGCCGCAGCACCCGGGTCCGCATCCGTTCGCGGGGCTTGGCCAGCGCCCAGTCCGACGAAACCTCTGCGGACTGGACCACGAACACGTTCCGCTGGTCGGACCAGTGTTCAAGGGGCGCTTCCACCCGGTCGAAATGCTGCCACCAAAACTGCTTGCGCTCGCGCCGGTGGTATCCGGTGGCGGCTGCCACCATGGCCACGGCCCGCTCGTCATCTGTCCATGGCCGGTTATCGGGCAGGACCGCCAAGTACTCACGGAGCACGGACTCCTCGGGGGTCTCGTCCGGTGAATCCGGACGTTCCCTGCTGGCCGGGCGGTCCGCCGGCTCGCCTGCCAGCCGGCGCTCACCAGTTGTTTCAGCCCCGGCCTGTGCTTTGTTCCCGGCTTCCGCCCCGACGTCCAGGAGCCAGTCCCGCAGCCGGAGGGTGGATAGGCAGTCGTACTGGTTGTAGTCGGAGATGGAAGCAAGGATTTTGCCCGCCTCCTGCTGGTGGCCCGCGTCCCTGGCCGCACAGTAGGCCGCATAGGCGACGACGGAGGCGCCGGCGTCCTTGACCTCCCCGGAACGCAGGTTGCTACCCATGTACAACGGTTCCAGCTTCTTGATGGAGTACGACGCCTCCGAGATCCGCAGCGACTGCCGGACCGTGGCATAGAGGTCCACGAGGAGGCCCTGCCGGAGCCAGTCGTCCACCGTCTCTTCACCTGCCTGGTGCACAAGGGACAGGTTGCGCAGCGCCGTCTTCTCGTACGGAGCGTAGTGGTAGACGTGCATGTCGGGGTAGCGCGCCCGGCGCTCCTCCACGTAGTCAAGGAAATCAAGGAAGGCGCGGCGTTCGCCGGACCGTGAATGGGCCCAGAACGGGCGGAAGACAGGATCGCCTCCAGCACCCGGCTCCGGGGCCTCGATCACGCCGAAGAGGTACTCGATGCCCCACACGCCCGTGGCCGGGTCCTGCCAGAGTGGATCACCTTCAAAGTCGAAGAAGATGTCGCCCGGGCTGGGCGCGGGAAGAGAACCGATGGTGTTGTCCGGCAGGACAGTGTAGGAAACCGTGTGCGGCTGTCCGTCCCTGGTGAACGTCCGCGACCCGGCTGCCTGGTCCAGTCCCAGCTGCATCCTGGCCTGCGCCCGGAGTCGGACCACTGGGTCATGTGCTTCGTCCGCAGGCATCGCCGCCAGCTGGTCGATGGTGGTGATGCCTTGGGCGCGGAGCTTCCGGCGCCGCACCACGGACATCCCGGCAACCATCAGCAGGTCCCGGTGAAGCTGCACCTGTTCCGCGCAGTAATCGCACCTGCCGCAGTGCACAATGCCGGGCTGCTCCCACGCCACCGGCACGTCGGCGGCCCGGTGGCCGGCTGTCAGCTGGCGGAAGCGCCGTCGTCGTTCGCGGAAAACGGGGAGCAGGTCAGGAAGGGAATGGCTGCTGCGGAGCCAGTCGTCACCCACCCGGGTGCCCAGCACCAGGGTGGCGACAGGGGAGGGCTCAAGCCCCATGCCCAGAAGCTGGTCGCCGTAGGCGGCGAGCTGCAACAACGCGCCCACTTTGGCGTGCCGGGCGAGCTTGGTGTCCCAGACCTCGTAGCGGCCAGGGGTTCCGGTGCCTGCTGCCTCATTCACCAGGAAGTCCGCGTAGCCGAGGAACTCGCCGTCGAAGAATGTGGCCTGAAAAACGACGTCGGCCCCCGACCGGAGTGCCAGCTCCGTCTCCGCGTGCTTGGCCTGAAGTTCACCGCGCAGGTTCTGCCCGCGTTCCAGGCAATAGACGCCGGCGCCCCGGCTTGCGTCCCACTGGCCGTATTTCCGGATCAGGCTGGCCAGGACTGTCTGCTCGTGCCGGTCGCCGAGTTCACCGGCCCGGACGCGCATCTCGTCTGGAGGAAATTCGGCTTTGGGGGCTCGGTCCAGCTTTTCGTCGAGGATCCGGAGCGTGCGGTACTCACATTCGCTGGCGGCAACCAGATCACTGGCGGAAAACACCAGGTCCGGAGCCGCGCCGGCGTTGGCAGCTTCGAGCAGAAACACTGGGCCTCCCCATTGACAGCCGGGCCCGGGGACGGTTCCCCTGGCCCTGGTTTACACCTGCTCCAAACGTAGCAAGTGGGGCCGACAATAAGCCGGTCAGCCCTTGGAGTCCGCGCGGACCTGGGCCTTGTCGTGCTCGTCGTGGGCTTTGCCGAGCAGTTCCAGGAACTCGGTCTCGTTGCGGATGAGCCGCTTGTACTTCTCCGGCAGCTTGCGGATCTGGTCCTCCTCGCGGCACATCCGGGCGAAGATCTTGTCCCGCTCCACCATGTCCGTCTCGTAGTTGAGGTCCAGGTACTCGATGGCGTGCCGCCTGGCGCCGGAGACCGCGTTCTTGGCCTTGCCCTTGGGGCTGAAGATGGAGGCCAGGACCGTGACCAGCAGGACGCCAAGGATGACGGTCAGCGAAACGCCGGTGCTCACCTCCACCACGTTGACATGCTGGCCGTCATTGATGAACGGCAGGGTGTTTTCGTGGAGGGCGTGCAGGATCAGCTTTACGCCGATGAAGCCCAGGATGGCGGCGAGCCCGTAGGACAGGAAGATGAGCCGGTCCAGCAGCCCGTCAATCAGGAAGAACAGCTGCCGCAGGCCCATCAGGGAGAAGGCCGTGGCGGTGAACACGATGAAGACGTTCTGCGTCAGGCCGAAAATGGCCGGGATGGAATCCAGGGCGAACAGGATGTCCGTGCCGCCGATCGCCACCATCACCAGCAGCATCGGGGTGAGGACGCGTTTGCCGTTCTCAACGGTGAAGAGCTTGTCGCCATCGTAGTGGGCCGACGCCGGGAGGTACTTTTTGGCGAGCCGGACCACCAGGCCTTCTGATTCGTCGTCGTGGCCGTTTGGCCGGAGCAGGTTTCCGGCGGTGATGAGCAGGATGAGGCCGAAAATGTAGAAGACCCACGCGAAGCTGTTGATCAGCGCCGCACCCAGGAAGATAAACGCAGTGCGGGCAATCAGCGAGAAGACGATGCCGAACAGGAGCACCTTCTGCTGGTCGGCTCGCGGCACCCGGAAGCTGGCCATGATGATGAGGAACACGAAGAGGTTGTCCACGGACAGCGCCTTCTCCGTGATGTAGCCGGCAAAGTACTCCGCACCCATCGTCGGCCCGCCGACAACCAGCACCCCCAGCCCGAACAGCAGGGCGATGCCGACGTAGATGGCAGACCAGATGGAGGATTCCTTGAGCGAGGGCGTATGCGCCTTGCGCACGTGGAAGAAGAAGTCGAAGGCCAGCAGGCCAACGATTCCTGCGACCGTCAGGGTCCAGACAATTGAGGGTACTTCCATGCGGCAGGCCTTTCGTCGGGGTCTCCTTCAAGCCTACCTAAGCGGGCCGCAGCAGTTCGTTCTGCACGACGGCGGAACGCGACAGCGTCTTGTAGCCCTCCTGCTCGAACAGGACGGTGATGACGTCGTCCTCGTGCCGCATCACCAGGCCGGGCCCCCACTCCTTGTGCACCACGGTGGACTGGAGCGGGAACGGCTCGTCGGAATCCGCGGCGCCCGCCGGAGCACCGCCGTCGCCACGCGTTTCCTTGCCCGGATTCTTCCCTGCCTGGGCCTTCTTACCTGCCTTCCTGCCCGGCCCGCCGTCGTCGTTCTTCCCTTGCACGTCAGGGCGGGCGGCAGCGGCGGTACAGCCATCGCAGTTGCCGCACGCCTCGGGCAGGTCCTCGCCGAAGTAGCCCAGCAGGAACTGCCGCCGGCAGCCGTCCGTCTCGGCGTAGGCGCGCATCATGGTGAGGCGGGACTGCTCCACCCGCTGCCGGGCCTCGGCGAGTTCGACGGCGCGGTCCACCAGGGCGGGCAGCTTGGCTTTGGAAGCGAGGCGGATACCGCGCTTGCCGGAAGTGACGGCTCCTGCCTCCTCCAGCTGGTTCACCAGCCCGGTGACCCGGCGGACCGGGTAGCCGGTCAGCTCCGCCAGGGACGTCTTGGGCGTGGGCCCATGGGCGGCCTTGAAGACCTTCAGCACGGCCAGGAGGTTGTCCGGATCCGGCGTGCTCGTGCTGAAGAACTTCCGCAGGCCCAGGTCCTCGGCGCGGTAGTGCAGTACGGCGGCGGCCGGCTCGCCGTCCCGCCCGGCACGGCCGATCTCCTGGTAGTAGGCATCCAACGACTCAGGGATGTCCGCGTGGACCACAAAGCGGACGTTCGCCTTGTCGATGCCCATGCCGAATGCGGTGGTGGCCACCACCACATCCAGCCCGTCCTCAAGGAACTGCTCGTGGATCCGCTCCCGGTCTGCTGCAGACCTGCCGGCGTGGTATGCCTCGGTCCGCAGCCCGTCGCCGGCGAGTTTGGCGGCGTACTTCTCGGTGTCCTTCCTGGTGGCGGCATACAGGAGGCCCTGTCCGTCACGGGCAAGCCCGGCCACCTGCTCCAGCACGGCCTTCCGCTTGCCCTTGTCCTCCTGGTGCCGGACCACGTCCAGGCTGATGTTGGGCCGGTCGAAGCCACGGACCAGCACCAGCGGATCCTCCATGCCCAACCGTTCCACGATCTCGTCCCGGACCGGCGGGGACGCGGTGGCGGTGAGGGCGGCCACCGGCGGGTTGCCGAGCCGTTCCCGGACGTTGCCCAGGTTCAGGTAGTCCGGGCGGAAGTCGTGGCCCCAGGAGGAGACGCAGTGCGCCTCGTCCACCACGAACAGCGAGATGTCCAGGGCAGCGATACGCTCCACGGTTTCCTGCTTGGCCAGCTGCTCCGGGGCCAGGAACACGAACGTGGCTTTCCCCGACTCCACCGCCTGCCACGCGGACTCCACTTCCGAATCGCTGTGGGAGGAATTGATGGCGACGGCGGCCTGCGCACCGAGGTCCCCGGCCAGCCCGTCCTGCTGGTCCTCCTGTAAGGCAATGAGCGGGGAAACCACGACGGCGGGGCGTCCCGTCGCGTTGAAAAGCTGCAGTGCCGCCACCTGGTAGATGGCGGATTTCCCGTAGCCGGTGGGCATCACGGCCAGGACGTCCCGGCCCGCGGCCAGTGCGCTGATGCCGGCCAGCTGGCCGTCCCGCAGCCCGGGCAGGGAGAAGGAAGACGCCGCAAGTGCGGCGAGGGCAGAAGTGTCGGACATGAAAGGCAGCTCCGCGCAGTGGGTCCCGCGGCCGCTTGCTTCAGCCGTGGGAACCAGCCTACGCCAGCCGCGCGCCGCCGTCGTCCATCCCTTGACTTCGGTGACGGGACGAACAACTGTGGAAGAAACTGGTCCGCCGGCAGGCGCCGTTGGTATGGGGACCAGGAAGCAGCCGAGGAGTGTGCACCGTGACGCGCAAGAACCCGAAGGTCGAAGAAGCAGACGAGTCCGAACTGGAAGTGACCGGCCACCCGAAGACCTGGGCGGCCGGAGTGCCCGGCGTCTACTACTCCATGAAGCCGGCGCTGGAGCACATGGGGCTGGAACGGTCCCGGAAAACCCTGCTGGCGCTGAACCAGAAGGACGGCTTCGACTGCATGAGCTGCGCGTGGCCGGATCCAGGCCACCGCAAGATGTTCGAATTCTGCGAGAACGGGGCCAAGGCGGTGACCTGGGAAGCCACCCCGGTGGTCATCGCTTCCGGGTTCTGGGCCGAGCACCCTGTCAGCGAGTTGCGGAAGCGGTCCGAATACTGGCTGGGCATGCAGGGCCGCCTGACCGAACCGGTGTACAAACCAGCGGGGGAGGACCACTACCGGCCGGTCAGCTGGGAGCAGGCGTTCGGCATCATCGCCGACAAACTCAAGTCGCTGCCTGACCCCAACCAGGCCGCCTTCTACACCAGCGGCCGGACGTCCAACGAGGCCGCGTTCCTCTACCAGCTGTTCATTCGCGCCTACGGCACCAACAACCTGCCGGACTGCTCCAACATGTGCCACGAGTCGTCCGGCTGGGCCATGGGGCAGACCATCGGCGTGGGCAAGGCCACGGTCTCCTACAACGACTTCGCCAAGGCAGACCTCATCATCGTCATGGGCCAGAACCCCGGCACGAACCATCCGCGGATGCTCACCGCGCTGGAGGAGGCCAAGGATGCCGGCTGCAAGATCGTGGCGGTCAATCCGCTGCCGGAGGCCGGGCTGATGCGGTACAAGAACCCGCAGCGGGTGAAGGGCGTCATCGGCCACGGCACGGACCTGGCCGACCAGTTCCTGCAGGTGCGGATCGGCGGCGACATGGCGCTGCTGCAGGCCGTCTCCAAGCGCGTTTTCGAGGCCGAAGACGCGAATCCCGGGAAGGTGCTGGACCACGAGTTCCTTGCAGAGCACTGCGACGGGCTGGAGGACCTGCGCGCCCACGTGGCGCAGCTGGACGATGCAACGGTGCTGGAAGCCACGGGGCTGCGCCTTGAGGAGATCGAGGAACTGGCGGCGCGGTACCTTGCCGCGGACCGGGTGATCATCACTTGGGCCATGGGCATCACGCAGCAGAAAAAGGGTGTTGCCACCATCAAGGAGATGATCAACTTGCTGCTGCTCCGCGGCAACATGGGCAAGCCGGGCGCCGGCGCCTCGCCCATCCGCGGGCACAGCAACGTCCAGGGTGACCGGACCATGGGCATCTGGGAGCAGATGCCGCCCGCCTTCCTGGACGCGCTGGGACAAGAGTTCGACTTCGAGCCGCCCCGCGACCACGGGCTGGACGCCGTGCAGACCGTCAGGGCAATGCGCGACGGCGGCATCAAGGCTTTCATTGCGCTCGGCGGCAATTTTGTGGGTGCCATTTCAGACACGCATGCGGCTGAGGAGGCGATGGAGAAGACAGAGCTGTCCGTCCAGATTTCCACCAAGCTCAACCACTCGCACGCAGTCACCGGCGCCGAGGCCCTGATCCTGCCCACCTTGGGCCGGACGGAGATCGACAGGCAGGAATCCGGACCCCAGTTCGTTTCGGTTGAGGACACCGTCTGCGCGGTCCATGCCTCGCACGGAACAGTGGAGCCGGTGGCACCGGGGCTTTTGTCCGAGGTGGCGATCGTCTGCAGGCTCGCCGCCGCCACCCTGGGCGACCGGACCTCGGCGGACTGGGCGGGCTTCGAGAAGAACTACGACCTCATTCGGGACCATATCTCCCATGTGGTGAACGGGTGCGAGGACTACAACCGCAAGGTCCGGCAGGAGGGCGGGTTCGTCCTGCCCAACGGGCCACGCGATTCCCGCACGTTCAACACGCCCACCGGCAAGGCCATGCTCACGGTCAACGAACTGGAGCATGTGGAGCGCCCGGCCGGGACCCTGATCCTGCAGACCATGCGCTCGCACGACCAGTTCAACACCACCATCTACGGCCACAATGACCGGTACCGCGGGATCAAGAAGGGCCGCGAGGTGGTGTTCGTGAACCCGGCCGACCTGGCTGAACTGGGGCTTGAAGACGGGCAGCACGTGGACATCCACGGCGTGTATACCGATGGGGCGGACCGGGTGCTGCGGAACTACCGGGTGGTGTCCTACCCCTCAGCCCTCGGCTGTGCGGCCGCGTATTATCCGGAGGCCAACGTTCTGGTGCCGCTGGAAAGCGTGGCGGAGGGAAGCCAGACTCCGGCGTCAAAGGCAGTCATTGTCCGCCTCGAGCCCGTGCCAGCGCTGGAGGAGGAACCAACGGCGGCGGGCTAAGTCCCTTCTGCCGTTCCCTTGGTGGGGGATCCTTGGTGCCGGATCCTTGAGTCCCCGCCTTTTGGACTTTTCCCCGTGGCATGCAGCGGGGATTTGTCCCAAAGACGGGGATACTCCTGCTACTGCGCCGTGTCAGCCCAGCCGCGGCTGGCGGGACCGCCGTCGTGCCCGTCCTCACACAGCTGGAAGGCAACCCGGGCGGCCTTTTCCACGGCAGCGGATGAAGCCTCCCTCGTCCCCGCGCTGCCTGTCCCCGCATCCAAGCCCGCGGCGTAGCCAACCAGGAACGTGGTGACCGGCGCGGCGGCATGGATGACGTTGTCCGCGGACTTGCGGGCCAGGTCAAGGAGGAGCTCATGGTCCACATCCATGTCCAGGATCTGCAGTGCTTGGGCCAGCCGGTTGCTCCACTGGTCCAGTATCCGTGCTTCGTCGCTGTTGACTGCCATGGTCCGCTCCTTGCCGTCGAATCTGCCGTTCTGTTGTCCGGTGCCGACACTACAAGGCTTCGCGACGGAAGTCACCGGTCCCCGATACCCCTGTTTCCGAAGCGGCACCGCCAGGGAAATAAGGGCGTTTCTGCCCGGGTTAGGCTTTGCAGAGGCCACACCGCATCGAAGGAGATCCCCTTGAGTGACATCACCGTCCGCCATAACGCCGAGCGCGAGCGCTTCGAAATCATCGACGCCGGGAGCGTCATCGGGAAGGCGGCGTACAAGGAGTACGACGGCGGCGCGTCACCGCAGCGGATTTTCTACCACACGGTGATCAACGAGGAGTTCGGCGGCCAGGGCCTGGCCGGCCGGCTGGCCACGGCGGCACTGGATGAGACGGTCGCAGCCGGGCTGGCAATCGTGCCGGTATGCCCATTCATCAAGAAGTTCCTGGCCAAGCACCCCGAGTACGCGGGCAGCGCCGTGGCCGTGAAGCCGGCGCACCTGGAGTTCCTGGACGCGGCTTTGGCCGCCCGCGCCCAGGCGTAGCAGCGGCGTCCCCGACGCGCCTATCGGGTCTCGACGCGCACCTGACCTGGCGCCCCCGCAATTCGGGCCGCGCCCGGGAATCTGCGCGTCGAGGATGGTTCTGGCCGTCGCAGGGGCCGCCGCCGCTCCGGGTCACGAAGTCGCGCAGGCGAAGAGCCTTGCACCACACTGTTACCGTGAGCAACAACCCCCGGACTGCCCTGGCCGTCGCAGGCCTCAGCCTGGGCACGGCCTTGAACCCCCTCAACTCCTCGATGATCGCCGTGGCCCTAGTGGTACTTCGCGCCGATTTTGGGCTGGACGTCGCTGCTGTCACCTGGGTGGTCACGTCCTTCTACCTCGCCTCCGCTGCGGGGCAGCCGGTGATGGGAAGGCTGGCGGACCGGTTCGGACCGCGCCGGATGTTCATGCTGGGAATGGCCCTGGTTGCCGCCACTTGTGCGCTGGCACCGCTCGCCCCGAATTTCGCCCTCCTCTGCGTTGCCCGGGCGGTCATGGCCCTCGGCACGGCCACCGCCTATCCCAGCGCGGTGGTGATGGTCGGTGCCATTGCCCACCGGGCGGGGGTGGAACCTGCCCACCCGCTGGGACGCCTGCAAATGGCAAACACCTCCGCTGCCGCCGTCGGGCCCGTGGTGGGTGGCCTGCTGGTTAGCCTGGTCGGATGGGAGGCACTGTTCCTGGTCAACGTGCCGCTGGCGCTCGCCGCCCTGCTCATCGTGCGGCAGGCAGCCCCGCCGGACAACGCCAGGGAGCGGGGGAGCGTGGCGGAGCTGCTGCGGGACTCGGACATCCCGGGGATCCTGGCGTTCGTGGGCGCACTGCTGCTGGTGATGATGGCCGCGCTCAACGTCGCGCCCGGTTACCGGTGGTGGATGCTGGGGGCAGGAACGGTGATCGGGGCACTGTTCGCCTGGCGTGAGCTGCGCTTCAACCGGCCGTTCCTCGACCTTCGGTTACTGGGACGGAACAGGCCGCTGATGCTCGTGTACGTTGCGTTTGCGGTGTTCAGCAGCGTGTACTACTTCGTCTTCTTCGGTCTGCCCCAGCTGCTGCAGGAGGCCGGCGGCTACGATCCCGGCGTCGTGGGCCTGCTGATGCTGCCGCTGGCGGCCATGTCCGTGGTCGCAACGCCGTGGGCGGTCAAGGCGATGGGAAGGTTCGGGGTGCGGCGCGTGCTGCTTGCCGGCGTCGTCCTTCTGACTGCGGTGGCCGGGCTGATGTGGTTGCTGACCGGCACCCTGGCCATACCGCTGGTGGTGGTGATGACAGCGCTCATGGGGGTGCCCTACGGGACAGTGGGGATCGCCTCCAACCAGGGCATGTTTGTGTCCACCCGGCCGCAGGAGCGCGGAGTGGCGGCGGGGATCTACCAGACCTGCCGGTACGTGGGGGCCATCACCGCAACCGTGATGATCGGCGTCTTCGCGGCGGGCGGCGTGGACCGGGAAAGCTGGGCGCGGATGGTGCTGGCGATGCTGGTCCTCTGCGTGGTGACATTCGGCGTGAGCCTGCTGTGGCGGCAGCGGGAGGCGTAGGAAACCGCTCAAGAAGCCTGGACCCGGACCCTGGCGTCCCTGGACGGGAGCCTCAAAGATCAGTCCGCCGGGCTTATCGTGGACATATGGACTCTCCGAAGGTTCAGCTGTACCTGGATATCACTGCCAAGGGCCTGGGCATCATCGGTGTGGCGCTGATGATTTTCACCCGGGGCCCCTGGTTCTACCTCGGGGTGGCCGCCGTGGTCCTGGGCGTGCTGTTCATGGGCGGCTCCCTGTTTGCCAGCCGCAAGCTCCGGCACCGCGGATGGGACGGCACGCGCCGGACCTGAGCCCCGCACAAGCCTCCCGGGCGGTGGCGGAACCGTCCGCTGGCAGGGGCGGCCGCCGTCGTCGTCGCTGCCCGCGCGTCATGTGTACATCAAGGAACCCGGCGTGGTGAGCTTTTCACCGGTTTCCAGCCACGTCTTCAGGCCGGACAGGATCATCGGCCAGCCGCCGTAGAGTTGCTCGTTGGCGCCTTCGCGGAGGCCGCTGTGCGTGACTGTGAGGTGGCACGAATCGCCCACCGGTTCAATTTCCCACGTGATGGTGGAGGTACCCTCCGCCTTGACGTCCTCGCCCCACAGCGCGCGCATCGTCTGGACGAGCCGGCGCGGCCGATCCACCTCCAGGATCTCCCCGTCGCCCAGCGGTTCGTCGGCCTTGGCGTTGTTCATCACGAACCTGCCGCCGGGCTTCCACTCGGCCTCGAACGTGTTGCCGAACTGGTAGTTGCTGCGGATAGTGCTGTCCGTGATCGCTTCCCAGAGCCGCTCGGGCGTGGTCTTGATGTAGATCTCGAAGATTTTTTCCATGGGACTTTCCAATCTGGATTTGAGGTCGCTGAGGGCAGCGGCCCATGGTTCTGCGTACTTGCTCACCCACCGGTCGTGGACCAGGCGGATGGGTACCGGGTTCAGGAAGTGCAGCTTTTCCCGGCCCCGACGGCGGGTCACCACCAGGCCTGCTTCCTCGAGCAGGCGGAGGTGCTTGGCGATCCCGAACCGGGTCATGTCGAACCGTGCCTCGAGCGCACTCTGGGTCTGGCCGTCCTCGCGGAACAACTCATCGAGCAGGTCCCGGCGGGTGGGGTCGGCGAGTGCTTTGAACACGTCGTCCATACCCCCGATGATAGGTGACTAAATAGTCACATATCAAGGGGTTCCTATTTCGCCTTCTTTGGTGCCCCGGCCTACGGGGCTGCAGACGGCTGGCGCGGCTGGATGTTGTGGTTCCGGCTGAAAAGGTTGCTGGGGTCGTACCGCTGCTTGAGGTCGGTGAGGTTCTCGTACTTGTCAGCGCCGTACGTCAGCCGCGCGGCGTGCGGGTCCTGCCGGGTTTCGCTGCCCAGGAAGTTCAGGTACTCGCCCTGTTCGGCGAAGGGCTGCATCCGTGCGTGCGCCTCCCGGGCGAAACGGGTCAGGCGGGCATCGTCGTCCGCGGCGGACCAGAAACCGTAAACGTTCAACAGGAACCGCGAGGACCGGTTGGGGTAGGCAGTGGACTCCTCCGGGACGCGGCCGAAGGCTCCTCCTAGAAGGTGGATATCGATCCCGGTGCCATGCCACCGCACCTCGGACGCAAAGCCGGCCACGACCTCGATGACCTCCTCGTCCAGCCGGGAGAAGGAGACGTTCTTCCAGTAGCCGCGTGAACCCGTGGGGAAGAGGCTGTCCATGGCGCTTTGCCACTCAATCCAGGAAACCGGCCCCACCTCCTCCTCGTCCGGCGGAGCTAGTTCCCGCAGTTGCTGGATGAGCTCCAGGCCAGGCTGATGGTCAGCGCCCGCCCAGGCGCAGCCGATGATCATCCACATGGAATCGCCCAGCTCGAATTCGGGAGGCAGGACCAAGAAACTGATGATCGGGTTCATCTCGTCGGGCAGGTCCCGCGTCCAGGCCTCAAAGCCGGCCAAAGCCTTCTTCCAGTGCTCCTGGCGGTAGAAAAGGTTCCCGCCCAGGACGGGCTGGGGCAGCGGGCGGGCCCGGAACGTGAAAGCGGAAACCACACCGAAATTGCCGCCGCCGCCCCGCAGCCCCCAGAACAGGTCCGGGTTGTCCTCCGCACTGGCCTGCAGCCGCTCACCGGAGGCAGTGATCACGCTTGCGGACTCCAGGTTGTCCAGCGTCAGGCCATTGCTCCGGGTCAGCCAGCCCACGCCGCCACCCAGCGTCAGGCCGGCAATGCCTGTGGCGCTGATGACCCCCAAGGGAACGGCCAGGCCGTGCTCTACCGTGGCCCGGTCCACATCTGCCAGGGTTGCCCCCGGCTCCACGCTGACCAGCCGCGTGGCGGGATCCACGGTGACGCGGCGAAGCCTGCTCAGGTCCAGGACCAGGCCGCCCTCCACGCTGCCGTGGCCGGCCACGTTGTGCCCGCCGCCGCGCACTGCCAGCTTGAGTCCCGTAGCGTGCGCTGCCGCCAGGGCCGGGTCAATATCGGCATCCGAGCCGGCGAGCACAATAACCCTGGGGTGGAGGTCATGCATGCCGTTCCACACCCTGCGGGCTTCCTCGTATCCCTGGTCTCCCGGTTCGAGGAGGCTTCCGCTGAGCTGGCTTCGCAACTCGGCCAGCGCGTTGGTGATCTGGTCTTCTGAACGGCCCGGTTCCGTGGTATCCATGATCTGACCTCGCCAGAGAGGGTGCCGGGTTCCCCGTTGATCCGGCTGGTTTTGAACTATAAGTGCGCGCTGAGACGGCTCGGTAGGCAAACGGCACTCCAAGTATCTGGCGGTCCCCAACGGGGGTCAATAGTCCGAACCTGCGTACCTATGGCCCCAGGGGAAGGAAGATCAACGCGAGCAGGGCCGGCAGCGTGGCGGCGAGGGTGCCCGGGACGCTGTCCCATTTCTTGGGGTAATGCCCCTGCAGGTCTGCCAGCAGCATGGTGGGCGCGGTAAGCACCATGTTGAGGCAGCAGTAGACCACCAGGGTGTAGCCCACCACCAGCTCGCCGATGTTCACCGCCACCAGGCCCGCCGCCACGCCCAGTGCGATCACCAGGTTCTTGTAGCCCGTGGGGATGGCCCACATCATCACCGCGGGTACATTTTCCGGCGGGGTGCTCAGGAATTTCTGCGCCCACGGCTTCCGCCGAAGCAGGAAGCTTTCCACCGGAAACACTCCGGCGTAGATCACCACGGCCAGCACGGCAAATACCTGGGACATCATGTTCATGGTCGAAGGCTAGGCGCAGGAAGCGCGCGCTCCCATCCCCAAAACAGGGGATTGCGGGCAGGGGCTCCAGGCGGATACTGGAGCTATGTGGGAGGAGCGCGCAGAGCGTGCCCGCCGCGAGATCGCGGTGCTCGCCGCCGGCGGACTTGAGCTGGCGGACCTCTACCGCGCGGCCCTCGGCCTGGTGCGGCAGTCGGTGCCGTTCGACCAGGCCTGCTGGGCCGGCGTCGACCCCGAAACCCTAGTGATGAACTCCGTGACCAACTGGCGGCCCTGGCCCGTCACGGATGAGTATGCAGTCCGTTTCGCGCAGTCCGAATATGAGGGGCACGAACCCAATACCTTCGCCAGGCTCTCCCTGCGCCCTGTCCCGGTGGCACGGCTTTCCGATGCCCCGCAGCAGGAGGTGGCCGGCAGCGTGCGGGTCAACGACCTGCTGCGTCCCGTGGGTTTGGTCCACGAGCTCCGCGGAGCGTTCCGGGTGGACCAGTCGTGCTGGGGGGTGGGCAGCCTCTTCCGCGAAGCGGGCCAGGACTTCAGCGACCGCGAGGTGGAGTTCCTGGCTGCGGTCACGGCTGCGCTCGCCGCCGCCACCCGCGTCGCGGCTCGGATGCGCAACCAGCTGTGGCAGCACTCCAACGGGCCCGTGATTGTCCTGGCAGGTGAGCGTGGCGAACTGCGCGCAGCAACGCCCGCGGCCGTGTCCTGGCTGACGGACCTGGACGCCGCCGCCCACGGCCAATTCAGCATGGTGCTGTTCGCAGTGGTTGCCCAGGCCAAAGCCTCACCCTCCGGGACGGCCAGGACCCGGATGCGGGACGCCGACGGCAGCTGGGTGGTCCTGCAGGCCAGCCGCCTGATCACCGGCGATGATCCGGAGCAGATGGTAGTGACCGTAGAGCCTGCCTCCACACACCAGCTGCTCACGCTGCTCCTCTCGGCGTACGGGCTGACGCCCCGCGAACAGGAGGTTTGCCTGGAGCTCAGGTCCGGCAGCTCCAGCGCCGCGATTGCCGACCATCTGTTCATCTCCCCGTATACGGTGCACGACCATCTGAAGGCGATCTTCGGAAAGGTGGGAGTGGGCAGCCGGGGCGAGCTGGTGGCCAGGCTGTCCGCCTAAACGGTTTGCTGCCTTGCGCATGTCAGGATGGTCTGCATGCTGCCCCTGAGCCAGATCGCCGCGTTGCGGGAGACTGTTGACCACGAGTGGCGCTCCCCGGTTGCCGATGCCGTTGGGGAACGCTGGGGCTTGCCCGAGGGCAGCCTCCGCTTTTGGCGTTCGTCCGCGGCCCACGTGTTTGTCGTCCCGCCGGGGGCTGATTCCCGAGGTGTGCTGTACGCGCGGTTCGCGCCGGCAACCGGCCCCGCCGGTTGCCGGCTTGCCCGGGGCTCCCGGCTCAACTCCCGCTTGGCAGCCGGCGGCGCTTCCGTTGCACGGGTCTTCCGCTCCCGTACAAATGGCGTGGTGGAGCGGGTCGGCACCCCGCTCGGCGACATGTACGGCAGCGTCGTGGGCAGGGTGGACGGGGACGAGCTGGACGTTGAAGAGCTCGACGCCGGTGCTGCCGCCGCCTGGGGAGCGGCGCTGGCTGCCTTCCACCGCGCGGCGGGCCCGCTGGCCACCCCGGTTCAGCCGGAGCAGCCGGATCCCTTCGCCGCCCTGGCAGCTGCCCCTGCTGCAACGGAGGATCCGGAACTGGCGGAGGCGTCGACAGCGTTGGGCGAACTACTGGCAACCAGCCGGGCCACGCCGCTCGTGATGGGCCACGGCGACTTCGAGCTCGACAACCTGCGCTGGTCTGACGGGTGGCCCACATGCTTCGACCTCGACGAATCCGGGGCAATGTCGGCTGCGGCGGATGTGGCGTCAGCAGCCCGGGACCTTCTGGGACCGCATCCCGCCTCCCCGGAACATCCGGAGCTCCTGGCGGCCCTCCTCGAGGGCTACCAGCGCGCGTCCGGCCACAGTGTCACGCCCCGGGAGCTCCTGCTGCCGCGGGCGGCCTTCGCGGCGCAGCAACTCCTGGAGGCACCCCAAGTCCTGGACACCAGCGATGGGCAGCCCGGCTGGCTTCATGACCTGGCTGTTTCCCTGCGCGTTCACTACCGGGACCAGCGCAGCCTTCTGCTGGCGACGGCGGACGTGTTGGCCTAGGCGGGATCCTTCACGTTGTCCGCCGCCACCGGCCGCGGCTCCAGCCAAACCTGCTCCCGTGGCCCCGGCGGGTAGGCGTGGCGCTTGCCGGCAAGGGCGATCGCCAGGGCGGCCACCACAGGAAGGGCGGCGGCAATGGGGACCAGCAGCGGCCCGCCCACAACTAAAGCGCCGGCGCCGTACAACGCACCGACGGTGATGCCCAGCTGGATGGTAAGCACGGTGAGCCCGTTGGCTGCCTCCTGGTACTCCCCGCCGGCGCGGAGGATCGCGGACTGGTTGTAAATGCCGATCGCCCCAAGGCCAGCACCCCACACCGTCATCAGCACCAGGGCCACCGGAAGGCTACCCACGGCCAAAGGCAACAGGAACATCGACGCGGCGATTGCCGCCGTCGTCATGAGCAGCGAACGCCGCGGGTGCGAATCCACGGTGAGGCCGGCCACCCAGATGCCCAGCAGGCCGGAGACGCCGAGCACAGTGAGGGAGAGGCTGATGGCGTAGTCCGGCAGGGCGGCCTCACGGATGAACGGGGCGATGTAGGTGAAGAGCGCGAAGTGCGCCAGGACCAGCAGCGGCCACGCGATGGCCACCGACTTCACCCCGGGCTCGGCGATGGCGCGGCGCATCGAGGGGCGGGCGGCGTTGGAGATGCGCTGCACCCGCGGCAGGAGGAAGAAGGCAAGGACTGTCAGGACCAGGCCGAACCAGGCCAGCACCAGGAACGCGGCCCGCCAGCCGAGGAAGCCGCCCAGCGCCGTACCCAGGGGTGCGCCGATGGCAAGCCCCAGGCTGTTGCCGCTGAACACGATGGCCAGGGCCTTGCCCACCTTGTCCGCCGGGACCACCCGGGCGACGAACGGCGCCATGGTGGTCCAGAGCAGACCGTGCGCCAGCCCGCCCACCATCCGGGCGATCACCGCCGTCGTGAAATCCGGGGCGAGGCCCACCCAGGCGTTGCTGACCGCGAATATGAGGACCAGGCCCACCAGCAGGGCATGCCGGGGGATCCCCGCCAGAAGCCGCGCAGCCGGAACCACCGTGACCACAATGACGGCGGCGTACGCGGCGGCGAGGTAACCTGCCACGGGCTCGGACACGTTCAGGCCGCTGCTGATCTGCGGCAGCAGCCCGGACGGCAGGAGTTCGGTGGTGATGGCGGTGAAGGCGATGGTGGCCAGGACCGCCATCGCGGCGTAGGGAAAACGGGCAGGGGCAGGCGCGGACAACGCGGAAGGCATGCGGAAGGGATCCATTCAAGGGGAGGGGCGGAACGCGGCGGGCTGGCCGGACAGATTCCTCCCTCAAATTTACAGGATCAGGGGCGCTGTCATACACGTGACAAGCCCTTTCCGCGCCGTCTGTATGGCAGTTTGGGTGACTGTCATACTGCCGGGGTTCGTCCTGCGCTGAGTAGATTGGTGGAGGTAAGCGTCCGCCGGACTGTCGTCCGGACAAGAAAGCAGGAGAACGCCATGGGCAACCGGAAATTGGTCGTACTGTACGGGGTTGCCGAGTGACGGCCCGGCTGCGGGTGTGCCTGCCCGACCAGAAGCTGCTGGACGCGCTCGAGCCCGTTGACGGCGTCGACTTTGTCCTCTGGGACCTGACCGGTCCTGCACCCGAGGGCCGGCTGGACCTGCTGGTTCCGGGCTACATGGGCCAGCCCGCGGCGCTGGCCGCGCTTGAGGGCGTGGACGTCGGCCTGGTCCAGAGCCAGTCCATCGGGTACGACGGCGTCGCAGCCGTCCTGCCTGGGGGCTGCGTTTTCGCCAACGCGGCAGGAGTCCATGAGACGTCGACGGCGGAGCTTGCCCTAGGCATGATGATCGCCAGCCAGCGGGGCATCCCCGACTTCGTCCGGAACCAGGCGTCCGGCGTCTGGGACAACAGCCAGCGGGCCAGCCTGGCAGACCGGCGCGTGCTGCTGGTGGGCTACGGGGGAGTGGGCAAGGCTATTGAGGCCCGGCTGCTGCCGTTCGAGGCCGAGGTCACCAGGATGGCCAGCCGCGCTCGGGAGGAAGCGGGCGGAACGGTTCATGGAATCGACTCGCTGTATGAGCAGCTGCCGCTGCACGAGATTGTGGTGGTGAGCGTCCCGCTGAGCGAGCAGACCGAACAGCTGGTGGATGCGAAGTTCCTGGCCGCGATGCCGGACGGAGCGTTGCTGGTCAATGTTGCCCGCGGGCCGGTGGCCGATACCGACGCGCTGCTGGCGGAAACCTCCTCCGGGCGGCTGCGCGCAGCGCTGGACGTCACGGACCCGGAGCCGCTGCCGGCCGGCCACCCGTTGTGGACCACGCCCGGCGTGCTGGTCACCCCACACGTGGGCGGCGCCAGCTCGGCGATGTTCCCGCGGATGGTCCGGCTGATCAGGAAACAGATCGGGCTGCTGCTCGAAGGCAAGGAGCCCGTGAACGTGGTGCTGGGCGGTCCGTCTCCCCGGTAACCCCGTGGTCCCTGTTCAGGGGTGGCCCGGGCTCCTATGCTGGGCCCATGTCCAGTTACGAAGTCCGCCGCAGCGCGGTCATTCCTGCCGCCCCTGAACACATCTTTCCGTTGGTCAACAACTTCCACGAGTGGACCGCCTGGTCCCCGTGGGAGGCCGTGGACCCCGGCATGAGCCGGCGCTACTTCGGCCCGGAATCCGGCGTGGGCGCAGGCTACGAGTGGAGCGGGAACCGCAAGGCGGGCAGCGGGACGATGGAAATCGTTGAGTCCGTTCCGTCCAGCACCGTCAAGATACGCCTGGAGTTCACCAAGCCCTTCAAGGCGCTGAACCCCACCACCTTCACGTTAACCCCTGTAGCGGGCGGCACCGAGGTCAGCTGGGTGATGACCGGTGAGAACAAGGGCGCCGCCAAACTGTTCGCACTGTTCATGAACATGGACAAGCTGGTGGGATCTGACTTTGAACGCGGGCTGAAATCGCTGGCGTCGGCCGTGGCCTCGAAGAAGAGCTAGGCAGCCGTGGGCGTCGTCGACGATGCGCTGGCGGATTTGCAGGAACCGGACCGCGGCTGCCTGCAGCACGTCATCGGGATTGCCCGCGCCCTTGTTCCGGAGGCCACGGAGGGCATGAGCTACGGCATGCCCGCCCTCAAGCTGGATGGAAAGCCCCTGATGGGAGTAGTTGCCGCCGCAAAGCATCTCTCGGTCTTCCCGTTCTCGCCGGCCGTGGTGGAAGCGGTGGCCGGCCGGCTCGCCCGATTCCCGCTTTCCAAGGGCACCATCCGCTTCACGGCAGACAACCCGCTGCCAGATGATGTGGTGGCGGACATTGTCCGGCTCCGGCAGGCCGAGATCAGGAAGTAGGGACCAGCATGGGCAAGATCATCCTTTCCAACGCGGTGTCTGTTGACGGCTTTTTTGAAGGGCCGGACCGGGACATCAGCTGGCACCGGGTGGACGAGGAACTGCTCCAGCACTTCAATGACGAGATAGGTGCGATGAGCGTGATTATCGAGGGGAGGGTCACCTTCGAGCTGATGGCCGAATTCTGGCCGACGGCGGACCAGGACCCGGACACCAGCCCGGCGATGGTCCAGTTCGCCGGCATCTGGCGCGACATGCCCAAGTACGTCTTCTCCCGCACCCTTCCGGCGGCGGGCTGGAACAGCAAGGTGGTTTCCGACGTCGTGCCTGAAGAAATCGAGGAACTGAAGGCGGAAACCGGCGGCGACCTGGTCATGAGCGGCGCCGACCTGGCCGGAACCTTCATGCGGCACGGCCTGATTGACGAGTTCCGGATCTACGTCCATCCCGTGCTCATCGGCCAGGGGCGGCGCGTGTTCCGGTCGCCGGAGTTCACGGCCGACCTGGACCTGGTGGAGACCCGCGGTTTTGGCAACGGCGTGGTCCTGCTGCGCTACGCGAGCCGGGGTTCCAGTGTTACATAGGAAAAGCTAGGCCCCGCCCTTGATCTTCCGCCAGCCGCCGGCCCGGTTATTGGCGATGATCGCCCGGAACATGTCCAGCAGCGCTTCCTCATTCACAACCCCGCCCTCGTGAAAGGCCACGGTTCGGCCGGTCTGGTTGCCGTGCCCGCCCGTGATGATGTGCTGCGGATCCGGGGCCAGGCCGCCGTCGTAGAGGAACACATTGACATGGTCCTTCGCTGCGAGGAGCGCGCAGATGTTGCCCTTCAGGACGAAGTACGGCTGCACCGTGCGCTTGATGGTCTCCTCCACCTCGGGGTCGGCGGCATGCACCAGGTCGCGCACCTGCCGGCAGACGGCCTGCTGCCAGTCCGGGAGGGCGTCGATGTACTGGTCAACACGCGGGTCTTTGATGTAGTCCATGGTCACCGCTCCTGAAAAAGGGCCAACGGCGTAGATACAAGAATCTACGCCATGCCCGCCCTGCGCATCGAGAGCCTGCGGGTAATCAGGGCGGCCGGGATGATCAGGAACCACATGAACGGGGTGTTGCTGCCCAGGACGAACGCGGCCGGGATACTGAGCAGGAACACTGCGGGGGCCGTCAACCGCGCGCGGAACACCCGCCGGTGCTCGAATTCGTCCACCGTGTCATCCGTCAGGCCCTTCCGCCAGGCGTACGTCCACATCCCGGCGAGGGTCAGGTACACGCCCGAGATGGTGGTGGCATACAGCACGCTGGGCCACGGGCTCGGGTTGCCGCCGTAGTCGCTGAGGACAGCGGTGGGGGCGGGCAGCATAACGATGAAGAAGAGCAGCAGCATGTTCAGCCACGCCAGCTGCGGGTTGAAGTCCCGGATGCGGAAGAAGTCGTTGTGGTGGGACATCCAAACGCGGGCGATGATCAGGAAGGAGAGCGCAAACGCCAGCAGTTCCGGAATGGCGTCGATCAGCTCGGAAGTCAGGCGTTCCGGCGGGATCCCCAGAGGCAGCTTGAGGTCCAGGGCCAGGAGGGTGAGCGCGATGGCAAACACCGCGTCGCTGAAGAAAACCATGCGTTCAAGCGGCACCGATTTATCCACGCCAACACCCCCTAAGCCGAAACACCCTTGGGCACATTTTGCCCTATTTCCCCGGCGCTGTTTCGGTTCCATAATGGCCTCGTAAGCTTTCGGGGACCCCGCGCCGATGATGGCTGGCGTTGAGCTTGGAGTCCCAGGTGGCCGCCCCGGCAGTCGGCGCAAAGGGCGGCTACGCGGCCCGCCCATTCGCGGGCCCGGCCGCCACAGGGGGAGAGCATCGCCATCATATGCGGCAAGGAGATTTGTCATGCTCAAAGATATGGAAATCATGGCTGTACTGCCCGCCAAGGACATCAACCGGGCCAGGGATTTCTACCGCGACAAGCTGGGCCTTGAACCCGACCAGACCATGGGGGAGGAGGTTGCGATCTACCGTTGCGGTAAGGGGACCGCCTTCATGCTGTACCAGACAGACAACGCGGGTACCGCAAAGAACACGCAGATGGGCTGGGTGTGCCCGGACTTCGACCGCGAGGTGGAGGATCTGCGGAGCCGCGGCGTGGTCTTTGAGGACTACGACCAGCCAGGGCTGAAGACCGAGAACGGCATCGCCAACATGGACGACGTGGGCAAGGGTGCCTGGTTCCTGGACAGCGAGGGCAATATCCTCAACATCTCGTCCATGTAGGCCCTCGTCCATGCAGGCACGGGGCAGCCCGGCCAAGGGACACGAGACAAACGTACGACGCCGGCACTTCCGGCCCGAAGCACCCCTCACCAGGGGTGCCGGGCAGCGGAAGCCCGGCGTCGCCGTCGTGCGTTCCTCAGGCGCCTGCCTACGCTGGACGGCGGCCTCGCGCTAGACTGCGGGCTCGCGCTTCCCGCTGAACGCGATCCGGAGGGCGCCGCGGAAGGTGAGCCGGTTCCTGCGGCTGACCACGACCACCGCGGCCAGGCCGGTCAGCAGGACCACGACGCCGCCCGCCGCAACGGACCAGCGTGCGCCGAACTCGCTGCCGATCCAGCCCATCAGGGGCGCCCCAACAGCGGTGCCGCCCTGCAGGATGGCCAGGTAGAGCGCGAGCACGCGGCCCCGGAACTGGGGCTCCACCGAGAGCTGGATGCTGGTGTTGCAGCTGTTCAGGAACGTGATGGAGGCCAGGCCCACCGGGATGAGCACG
Source organism: Arthrobacter sp. K4-10C (assembly GCF_059090085.1). Taxonomy (NCBI): domain Bacteria; kingdom Bacillati; phylum Actinomycetota; class Actinomycetes; order Micrococcales; family Micrococcaceae; genus Arthrobacter; species Arthrobacter sp. K4-10C. The sequence goes on from NZ_JBNHFI010000013.1 coordinate 133,739, forward strand.
GCGGCGTAGAGCCAGAACGACGGCGACGCGCTGCCCAGGAGCGTGAAGGCGCCAAGGCCCAGGGCCCCGCCCAGCAGGAACCGCAGCCGGGGCCTGGACCGGCGCGCCGCCAGCAGTGCGCCGGCGAGCGTGCCTACCGCCATGATGGAGCCGAGGAGGCCGAACTCGCCCGGACCCACGCCGAATTCGGTGGTCGCCATGAGGGCGTTGGTGATGGGGAAGTTCATGCCGAACGCGCCCAGGATGCCCACCAGGACCATGATCAGCACCAGGTCCGGGCGGCGCCGCACATAGTTGACGCCCTCGGCCACCTGGTGCTGGCCGCGCTCGGCCCGGACGGACGGAACCAGCGCGGAGCTGTTGATCAGGAACAGTGAGATGATCACGCCGGCGTAGCTGGCCGCGTTGAGCAGGAAGACCGGGCCCGTTCCCACCCAGGCGATCAGGACGCCGGCGATGGCGGGGCCGGTGAGCCGGGCGGTGTTGAAGGAGGCGGAGTTCAGCGCCACGGCGTTGGAGATGTTGTCCTGGCCCACCAGTTCGGACACGAAGGCCTGGCGGGCAGGGGCGTCGATGGCGCTGGCGATGCCCAGGCAGAGGGCCGCCAGGTAGGCGTGCCAGAGCTGGGCGGTGCCCGTGACCACCAGGAGGCCGATGGCCAGGCCGGTGATCCCCATGGCCACCTGGGTCCAGAGCACTATCCTGCGTTTGGGGAAGCGGTCGGCCAGGACGCCGCCGTAGGGGCCGAGCAGCAGCATGGGCAGGAACTGCAGGCTGGTGGTAATGCCGACGGCGGCGCCGTCGTGGTTGGTGAGCACGGTCAGGACCAGCCAGTCCTGGGCGATCCGCTGCATCCAGGTGCCGATGTTGGACACCAGCGCGCCGCCGGCCCAGATCCGGTAGTTGCGGTTTTCGAGGGCCCGGAACATAGCGCTCATCGGCCGCTCATTTCCTGCATGATGCGGGCAGCCTGGCTGAGGATTTTACGGTCTTCCTCACTGAGTCCGGCTACGCGCTGCGCCAACCAGGCGGTGCGCTGGTTGCGGGCTTCGGACAGGACTTCCTTGCCTGCGTCGGTGATGTCCACGCGTACCTGGCGGCCGTCGTCGGGATGGGTCGTCCTGGTGACGAAACCCTGGTCGGCGAGGGCGTTGACGATGCGGGTCATGGACGGCGCCTGCACGTGCTCGCTTTCGGCGAGTGCCCGGAGGGTGCTGGGGCCGTTGCCGTTCAGAAGGGCCAAGACCGTGTACTGGCCGGGGGTGATGACCTCCCCGGTTGCCTCGACGCGGAGCCGGCGCGAGGTGCGCATCACGGCGGTGCGGAGGTCGATGGCGAGGGTGTCGGGGGACGTGGGGGCTGCCTGTGCGGGGCTCTTGGTGTGGGTGCTGGTCATTTGGGTGGGTGCGCCTCCTGGCAAAATGCTTAGCAGTGCTAATTAGTTCTGCTAACAATTATGCTCCTAATGCTCCGAAGGAGGCAAGCAACTGTGAGCAGCACGACCAGGGTGCCGGCGATGTGGCTAAGCGCGGCGCGCCTCGCGGAGCGCCACCATGCCAGTGGGTTGTATGAATGGGCGGCTCTCTGCGCCAAACTGGAGTTCGGTCCCCGACGAAAGCAGAATCCCTTGATTACTCTCCAGCAGGACGCCGACGGCTTCATTCGGATGAACAGGCACTACCCGGCCAGTGTCCTCATCAGGATCGCGTTCACCGACGGCAGCACCAGAGAATTCCCGGGCCGGACACTGAACAACGCCTACGACGCAGCGCTTGCGGAATTCAGGGCGAAGAACGGCCTGGACGCGCGGGGATATGACCGGACGAAGGCCGGGCGGAAGAATTCCGGCAACAGAATCGACTTCGTTCCGGTGCATCCCGGCATGGGGGAGTAGGGCGCAGACCTCTCGGTCATCGGCTTAAGGAGCAACCATGGCATCAACGGCAGCGGCTGTCCTGCACGACGGCAGCACCATCTCCATCACCGTGCAGGGGAGCGGCCGGCCGGTACTGCTCCCGGTGCCCCTCGCCGAGCACACCGCCGAGGAGGCTGAAACCATCCGGCTGTGGGGAGCGGACCCGGACCTGGGGCGGAACCTCGTGCAGGGTCTGGCGGAGACAAACCGCGTGATAGCCGTGGACTACGAGGCGCACCGCATGGCCTTTCCGGCGCCTGCAACACTTACCCCGGATAACGTGACGTTCGATCTGCTGGCCATTGCGGACGCCGCCGGAGCAGACACCTTCGCGTACTACGGGTACTCATGGCTGGGACTCTGCGGGCTGCAGCTCGCGATCCGGACTGGCCGCCTCGGCGCGCTTGCCATGGGAGGGTTTCCGCCCCTCGACGGACCGTACGCGAGCATGCTTGCGGTCACTCGGGCAGCGCATGAGGCCGCGGCGCGGGAAGCCGCAGCGCGCGCCGTCGAGGAGCCGGCCGCGGACGAGCCGGCTGCACCGCCTGCCGCGGTTGAACCCGGGGACTGGGACTCGGCCTCAATCCAGGCCAACGAAGACCAGACCCGCCAGTTCCTTACCCTCTATGAGGCCCTGCAAGGTTTCGACGACGCAGCGGCGCCGGTCCCCGCCGGTCTGCCGCGGCTCGCGTTCGCGGGTGCGGACGACCGGATCGACTATTCGCCGCAGTGGGGCGGAGTGCAGGTGCGGATCGGGGAGCCGCTGGCTACCCATGAACGCGAGCTTGTCGACGCCGGCTGGGACGTCCAGGTCCTGCCCGGCCTGGACCACCTCGGCGCGATGCAGAGTTCGGTGGTTCTGCCGCTGCTCAAGGACTGGCTCCGCAAGGTCGGCTGGGCACCCACCTGAAGCAGCCCCCGCCGGTTGGGCGAAGGGGACCACCGTTCCGGCGCACATCGCCGGGCCTGGCACCATGCACCACTCGAAGCTCGGCTAAAGGCCTCTGTGGAGCCGTAGCCGTAGCGCCCTTCCACTGTGCGGCAGGACACAGGAAAGAAATTACGACGCCGGGAGGACAGTCAGGTGCGCCGTGGCGGGTTCTGCCCCGGATTTCCGCGGTTTTTATGACCGCCCCGTAGCGTTTGCCGAGGGGTTTGCGGTCGGGGCGGAGTGCGTGTATTGTTTTCTAAGTCGCCGCGGGGGAGACAGCGAAGAGCTGGTTACCGCGGGCGGCCAAACCCCTAAAATCAAGCCAAAATCTGGTGGCTCCTTGGAGTGCTGGAAAGTGGTAGGGGCGGTCTTCCTGCCGGTGGGAATCCTGGGATATGGATTTGCGTCGGGGTGGGTGGTCGGGTAAGTTTGAAAAGTTGCTCCGGAGCGATCTTGGACCGTGTGGTTTGGGTGGTGCCGGGTGTGTCTGTTGTTTGAGAACTCAATAGTGTGCCAAGT
>NZ_JBNHFI010000014.1:0-92649 GCF_059090085.1 Arthrobacter sp. K4-10C
CCGAGGAAATCGGCTTCCTCGGCGTCATGTCCGGGCCGCTGGTCCGCTCCTCCTACCGCGCCGGCCGGCTCTGGGCCACCGCCATGCGCAAAAAAGGGTGGGACATCCCCGCCGAACTCGCCCACATCGAATCCTCCGGAACCACCCGCCAGGAAGCCAGCACCCTCCTCGCTGCGCACTCCTAGGGAGAGCACCGACACAGCAATTAGCGTCCACAAGGGCCGGACGCCGGAGTATTCCGGCGTCCGGCCCTTGGGCTTAAGTCACGTAGAATTGAGGCACTATGGCGAAATCCCCTGACTCCAGCAACTCCACCCCTGCGGGCTCAAGCGCTGAGAAGCGCGGCCTCTTCTCGCGCAAGCCGAAAGAAGCAAAGGTCAAGAAGCCCAGCCGGCTCAAGCAGATCCGCGAAGTCTTTACCATGACGCGCCGGCACGACCCCATGGTGCCGTGGCTGATGCTGCTGGTCTTCCTTGGCGTCGTGGCCTTGAGCTTCCTGGTGGGCTTCTGGCTGGAGAACTGGATCACGGGCCTGATCATCGGCATCCCGCTTGGTTTGCTCGGTGCAACCCTGATCCTTTCGCGCCGTGCCGAGCGTGCCGCTTTCGCCCAGATCGAAAACCAGCCCGGGGCGTCCGGTGCGGCACTCGGAACCCTGCGCCGTGGCTGGATCACTGAAGAACAGCCCGTCGCCGTCAACCCGCGCACGCAGGACGCCGTGTTCCGCGCCATCGGCCGTCCCGGCGTCGTATTGGTCAGCGAAGGCCCCACCCACCGGGTGAAGCCCCTCCTCGATGCCGAGCGCAAGCGCCTTGCGCGGATCCTGCCCAACGTCACCGTGCACGTCATTGAGAGCGGCCGGGGCGAGGGCCAGGTGCCGCTCAGCCAGGTTGCCAAGAAAATGGGCAAGCTGAAGAAGGAACTGACGAAGCTTGAAGTCAATGCCGTGTCGAAACGGATCTCGTCGCTGGGAAACAGGCTTCCCATCCCCAAGGGCATCGACCCATTCAAGGCCCGTCCCAACCGCGGACGCTAGGCCTGGGAGACGCCCCGGTTTCCGGCTCCTGCCGGTCGCCGGGGCATTTTTCTTGCACCCGCCAGCCACTTTCCACTGCCCAACCAAGGACAGGACGTCATCATGCCACTAAAGAACCTGGTCATCCGCGCTTTCCGGATCCTCGCCGTCGCCGAAGCCATCAGTTGGGCTGCCCTTCTGATCGGCATGTATTTCAAGTGGATTGCCGGCACCACCGAGGTTGGCGTGCAGGTGGCGGGCCCCATCCACGGTGCGTTGTTCGTGGGGTACGGCGTTGCGGCGCTGGCCCTGTGGCGGCTGCAGCGCTGGCCCTTCACCGTGGCGCTCTTTGCCGGCATCTCCGCCGTTTTCCCGTTCGCCACCATCCTGTTCGAACGGTGGGCGGGCAAGCGGGGGTACCTCGGCAACGCGTCCGAGGAAACCGGCCTCGCTGCTCCGAGGGAGTCCTCCCGCGTCTAGCGTCGTCCCCCGGACTCCTTCGACGGCGCCTACCGGCGGATGAGCAGTGTGTTCATGGCCTTGTCGTGGAGCCCGCGCTGGTCCGGATCGAAGATGACGGCGGGAATCACCAGGCAGAGCAGCACAGCCCTCACCAGCGCCGCCAGCGGGCCCGGAATTCCACCGCCCGGCTTCACCACGGCAATTCCCATGGCGCGGTGGCCAATGCTGTACCCGAGGGTCCCCACCAGGAGGATCTGTTCGACGGCAAACACCGCCAGGGTGGCCCAGGAATTTCCGCCGAAGGCAAAGTTGCTGATCAGCAGTGCGATGCCCCAGTCGATCATGATCGCCAGGATGCGGCGGCCCGCGCGTGCAATGGAGCCGGGGCCGGATTCCGGAAGTCCCAGCCGCTCCCCCGGATACTTGGAGATACCGGAGGTGTCCGGTCCGCTGAGCCAGGAACCAATGTCTTTGCGATCTACCACTGTCCAAGTTTACCGACCGCCGAAGGCATCCGCGCCCACATCGCGGATGGGGTTAGACCACACTGTGGACTGGGGATAGCGTGGCCATAACAGGGCATTATGTAACCTGCCCGAAACAATGCGGACACGGACGGGAAATGCCGCGTCCATAGGCTGTTAGCAGTTTCAAGCAATCCCCAGGCAGGAAATACAGCAGGGAAAACCTTGCGTTCTCCCTGCTTTCGGATTGCGCTGGATCAGATGGCTGTCACGCCAGATATTACATATGCGTTAGGAGCATAGATGTTCACGACTGCGGACGAAGTCCTCAAGTTCATCAAGGACGAAGATATTAAGTTCGTCGATATCCGCTTCACCGATCTTCCGGGCGTCCAGCAGCACTTCAACGTTCCCGCCAAGAGTGTTGACGCCGACTTCTTCATCAACGGCCAGCTCTTCGACGGCTCCTCCATCCGCGGCTTCCAGGGCATCGCCGAGTCGGACATGCAGCTGATCCCGGACGTCACCACCGCATTCCTGGACACCTTCCGGATGGAAAAGACGCTCGCTCTGAACTTCTCCATCGTGAACCCCCGCACCGGAGACCCCTACCACCGCGACCCCCGCGGCGTGGCCGAGAAGGCTGAAGCCTACCTGGCGTCCACCGGCATCGCCGACACCGCGTTCTTCGCTCCCGAGGCTGAGTTCTTCGTGTTCGACAACGTCCAGTACCAGTCCTCCCCGCAGGGCAGCTTCTACAAGATCGACTCCGAGGAAGCCCACTGGAACTCCGGCCGCGAGGAAGAGGGCGGCAACCTCGGCTACAAGACCCCTGTCAAGGGCGGTTACTTCCCGGTCTCCCCCACCGACAAGCAGGCTGACCTCCGCGACGCCATGTGCGTTGCCCTGGACGAGGCCGGACTTGAGGTTGAGCGCAGCCACCACGAAGTGGGCTCCGCCGGCCAGGCCGAAATCAACTACAAGTTCACCACGCTGACCCACGCGGCCGATGACCTGCAGAAGTTCAAGTACGTCGTCAAGAACACCGCAGATGCCTGGGGCAAGTCCGTGACCTTCATGCCGAAGCCGGTATTCGGCGACAACGGCTCCGGCATGCACTGCCACCAGTCGCTGTGGAACGGCGGCCAGCCGCTGTTCTACGACGAGAAGGGCTACGCCGGCCTGTCCGACACCGCCCGCTGGTACATTGGCGGCCTGCTCAAGCACGCCTCCGCCGTCCTGGCCTTCACCAACCCGACGGTGAACTCCTACCGCCGCCTGGTCAAGGGCTTTGAGGCTCCGGTCAACATGGTGTACTCGCAGGGCAACCGCTCCGCCGGTATCCGCATCCCCATCACGGGCAGCAACCCCAAGGCCAAGCGCATCGAGTTCCGCGCACCGGATCCCTCCTCCAACCCGTACCTGGCCTTCGCTGCTCAGCTGATGGCCGGCATCGACGGCATCCGCAACCGCATCGAACCGCCCGCTCCGATCGACAAGGACCTCTACGAGCTCCCCGCCGAGGAAGCCAAGGACATTCCCAAGGCTCCGGGCACCCTCGAGGAAGCTCTCGAAGCCCTCCGCGAGGACAACGAGTTCCTGCAGGCCGGCGGCGTGTTCACCCAGGACCTGATCGACACCTGGATCGAGTACAAGTACGAGAACGAGATCCGCCCGCTGTCCCTGCGCCCGAACCCCTACGAGTTCGAGCTCTACTACGGCGTGTAGCGGAACCGTGCGGCTGCTGGCGGCAGAGTTCGCCGGGAGCCGCAGGAATCCCACGTGAAGCCGGCCCAGGTTTCAATTGTCGAGTTGCTGGATAAACCTACCAGCCAGTAACTTTAGGTTTGCTACCCCACATTCCCCCAAGTGTGAAGTAGCTGGAAAGGTCCCGCGGTTCCCCCAAACCGCGGGACCTTTTCGTTGTCTTGTGATGGCAGGGAAAATTGCAAAGGTGGAGGCCCGGCTCCAGACGTGCTGAGACCGGGAGCCGGACCTCCTGACGAATGCCCCCCGAGACGAAGACTGTTCGAGCCTTCCCCCCAACAAGGTTGAAGAACACCGCCAATCCACATAATCGGGCAAACACTTGACGAGTGCAATGCCTGCCTGCCGCCGTTACCTCATCGTGGCGTCGGCGAAGCTGCGGAACATGGTCCGCTGCGGCCCTGCGCTGCCGCCATTGTATTGGCCGTAATCCGCGAATCCGGCCCGGCGGTAGGCGGCCAGTCCTGCAGGGTTGGCCTCGTTCACGGACAGTACGACGCCGGCCTCCCCGGTCTGGTGCCGGGCGCTCAGCTTGAAGGCAGCCCCAACGGCAGCCGCCGCCGCGTCGCGGCCCATGCCGTTGCCCTGCTGCCGCCGGTCAATCAGGAAACCCCTCAAGAGCCAGGCGCTGTCATCATCCGGCCAGCCGGCCAGGCGGGCCGCCCCGCGCTGCAGGGTCAGGACTCCGACGGCGCGCCCCTCCGCCTCGATGACATAGGGGCGGCGCGACTCCTCTGCGAGACCGGCCAGGGCCATCCGCAGGGGGTCGCCCACGAACCTGTCCTGGCCCGGGTGAAGCTGCAGCCCTGCTACCGCGCCGAGCTGGATGGCCTGGGCGTCGGCGTCGAGGTCCCCCAGCGGAATGAGCCAGACGCTTCCGCTGCTCAGGACTGGGCTGCTCAGGACTGTGCTGTGCCGGAGGTGCTGCCGGCAGCAGGCTCAGTGGGCAGGCCGGCAGGGTCCATCCAGAAAACCTCCCACAGGTGCCCGTCGGGGTCCTGGAAGCTGTGGTTGTACATGAAGCCGAGGTCGCGGGGGTCCTCGGACACCGACCCCCCGGAGGCAAGGGCGGACTTGACCGCCTGGTCCACGGCGTCCCGGCTGTCCACGCTGTAGGAAATGATCGCTTCGGCCGCCCCTGCGGTTCCGGCGACGTCCTTGGACGTGAAAGTCCGGAAATAGTCCTCCACCAGGAGCATCACATAAGCGTTGTCATTGATGATCATGCAGGTGGCGTTCTCGTCCGTGTAGTCGGGGTTGAAGGAGAAACCGAGGGCGGTGAAGAAGTCCACCGAGCGCTGGAGGTCCTTGACGGGCAGGTTCAGGAAGAGTTGGGTAGCCATTGGCCCAAGGTAGCACCGGGCTCCGACACATGTCAGTAATCTGCGGCAGCGGGGCTAGTGGCCGTAGAAAACCCGTTCGAAAACGGCGCGGGCCCGGCGGCTCACCCGAAGGTAATCCTCCTCCAGCGCGGCCGCATTGCCTGGTTCATAGCCGCACCAGCGGGCCACTGCTTCAAGGTCGCGGCGTGACGACGGCAGGAGGTCCGAGGCCTTGCCGCTCCAGATGACGTTGGCGGACCTGATCCGGCTGGCCAGCCGCCAGGCCTGGGCCAGGAGATCCGCGTCCTCCCCCGCAAGCAGGCCCAGGCGGGCAGCCGCTTCCAGCCCGGCCACTGTGGACGTGGTCCGCAGTTCGGGGTGCTTGCCCGCATGCTGCAGCTGCAGCAGCTGGACCAGCCATTCGACGTCGCTCAGGCCGCCACGGCCCAGCTTGAGGTGCCGGGCGGGGTCCGCCCCGCGGGGCAGCCGTTCGGATTCCACCCGTGCCTTGATCCTGCGGATCTCCCGGACGTCCTGTCCGGAGACCGCTTCCGGGTACCGGATGGGGTCGATGAGCGCCAGGAAATCCGCTGCAAGGCCGTCGTCGCCCGCCATCGGACGTGCCCGCAACAGCGCCTGGGCCTCCCAGATGAGCGACCAGCGGCGGTAGTACTCGGCGAAGGAGTCCAGGGACCGCACCATCGCCCCGCTCTTCCCTTCCGGCCTGAGGTCGGCGTCCATCTGGAGTACCCGCTCCGCCATGATGGCTGGTTTCAGGGGCTGGGTCAGCAGGCTGGAGATCTTGGCGACGATGCGGGAGGCCTGCTCTTGCGCCTCCGCCTCGGTGAATCCCGGAAGCGCCCGGTGCACATACATCACGTCCGCGTCGGAGCCGTAGCCGATCTCGCGGCCGCCTTGGCGCCCCATCGCCACCACCAGCACCGCTGTCTTCAAGGGCCCGCTGGCGGAGACGATGCCTTCGGCCACCCGCAGGGCCCCCAGCACCGCGGCACGGTCGGTGTCAGCCAGGGCTGCCCCCACCTGGTCCTGGTCCAGCAGTCCGGCGGAGTCTGCCACTGCGATCCGCAGGATTTCCCGCCGCCGGATCAGCCGGATAAGGCGCATGGCGCTTTCGGGATCTGCGTGCCGGGACATCTTGGATGTGATCTCCTGCCACTGCGCCTCGAACGGCACCGGCGCAAGGTCCTTGTCCTGGCCCAGCCACGCCACCGATTCAGGGGAGACCTCCAGCAGGTCGGCGATCAGCCGCGAGTTTGAGAGCATGTGGCACAGCCGCTCAGCGGCGGCGTTGGAGTCCCGCAACAAGCCGAGGTACCAGTGGGTGGTGCCGAGCGCCTCGCTGACGCGGCGAAAGGCCAGCAGCCCGGCGTCGGGGTCCACTCCTTCGGCCAGCCAGTCGAGAAGGATGGGGAGCAGCTGCCGCTGCAGCGCCGCCCGCCGGCTGACCCCGGCGGTCAAAGCCTCAATGTGCCGCATGGCGCCCTGCGGGTCGCGGTAGCCGAGGGCGGCGAGCCGCCCCTGGGCGGCTTCCGGAGTCAGCCGGGCGTCTTCGCTGCTGAGCCTGGCCGCTGTATTCAGCAGCGGGCGGTAGAAGATACGCTCGTGCAGTTCCCGGACCGAGCGCTTGGTTTTCTGCCAGGCGGCCATCAGCGCGTCAGGATGCGGCCGCTCGTTCGAGAAGGGACCCAGGACGCCTTTCGCCAGTGCCCGAAGCGCGGGCTCGGCGACGGGCATGAGGTGGGTCCGGCGCAGCTGGAAAAGCTGGATCCGGTGCTCCAGCAGCCGCAGGTAGCGGTAGGCGTTGTCGAACGCTGCGGCGTCTGTGCGTCCGATGTAGCCGCCCGCGGAGAGGGCTGCGATGGCGGAGGTGGTGTCCCGCCGTCGTAATGTCTCATCAGCCTTGCCATGGACCAGTTGCAGCAGCTGGACAGTGAACTCGACGTCCCTAAGTCCGCCGCGGCCCAATTTGATCTGCCGCTGTTCCTCCGCGGCCGGGATGTGCTCGGTAACCCGGCGCCGCATGGCCTGGACCGATTCCACGAACCCGTCCCTGCCCGCCGAACTCCAGATCAGCGGGGAAACGGCGTCCTCGTACCGGCGTCCCAGGCCGGCATCCCCGGCAATGGTGCGGGCTTTCAGGAGCGCCTGGAATTCCCAGCTTTCGGCCCAACGGGCGTAGTAGGACTCGTGGGAGGCCAGCGTGCGGACCAGGGGCCCTGACTTGCCTTCAGGCCGCAGGTTGGCGTCCACTTCCCAGAGTCCGGGCTCCCGCGCTACCGAGGAGATGGCGCGGGAAATGCCGGTGGCCAGCGCCGTGCCGATAGTGTTGGCCCGCGCATCCTCCAGGCTGCCGCCGTCCACCACGTAGATGACGTCGACGTCGGAAATATAGTTCAGCTCGCGCGCCCCGCACTTACCCATCCCGATGACGGCCAGCCCCACGTCCGCCACGTCGGGGGCGCCGTACTGTTCCGCGGCCTCCGCCCGCGCGACGGCGAGTGCGGCCTCGATAGCGGCACCGGCAAGGTCTGCGAGTTCCCCGCCCACGGACGGCAGGAAGTCGAGGGGGTCGGCGGCGCACAGATCCTTGACGGCCAGGTCCACCACCCCCCGGCGGTAGGCGGTACGGAGCGCGGCGTAGGCCCCGGGACCGGTTGATCCGGCCACCGGCCGGGCCGCCCGCGGATCGGCTCCCACGGACTGCAGGAGGGTGGCACGCAGGGCCGCCGGATCCCCCGGCAACGGTTCGGGACTGGCCCGGACATTGAAGGCCTCAAGATGCTCGGGGTGCCGGATCAGGAACTCGCCCAGCGCCTCCGATGCCCCCAGCACCCGGTACAGCGGCTCGCTGGCCTCAGGGTCTGCAGCGGCCAGCTCGCGAAGGTCCGGATGCTTTTCGATCAGCCGGACCAGCGACTGCAGGGCGGTGTCCGGGCTGGCCGCCATCTGCAGCCCGGCGAACAGCGTGTCCTGGTCCAGTCCCTCCAGTTCCCGGGCAGCCAGGAACCGTTCGCCTTTGTCCAGGTCGCTGAAACCGGCCGCGATCAGGCGGCGTGCCAGGCTCACGCCCGCCGCCTAAAGGATGCCGAGGTTGCGCTGCAGTTCGTAGGGCGTCACCTGCAGCCGGTAGTCCTGCCACTCGGCGCGTTTGTTGCGCAGGAAGTGCTCGAAGACCTGCTCGCCCAGGATCTGAGGCATCAGCTCCGAATCCTCCATGGAGCGGATCGCATCGTGCAGGCTGGCCGGCAGCGGGTCGTGCCCCATGGCGCGGCGTTCCGCCGAGCTGAGCGACCAGACATCATCCTCGGCGGCCGCCGGAAGGTCGTAGCCTTCCTCGATGCCCTTGAGCCCGGCGCCGAGCAGCACCGCGTAGGCCAGGTACGGGTTCGCGGCCGAATCGATGCCACGGTACTCGATCCGGGCGGACTGGCCCTTGCCGGGCTTGTACAGCGGTACGCGGACCAGTGCGGAGCGGTTGTTGTGGCCCCAGCTCAGGTAGCTGGGGGCCTCGCCGCCGCCCCAAAGGCGCTTGTAGGAGTTCACGAACTGGTTGGTGACCGCAGTGAACTCAGGGGCATGTTTCAGGATGCCGGCGATGAACTGGCGCGCAGTCTTGGACAGCTGGAATTCGGCGCCGGCCTCGTAGAACGCGTTGGTGTCACCCTCGAACAGGGAGAAGTGGGTGTGCATGCCCGAGCCCGGGTGTGCCGTGAACGGCTTGGGCATGAAGGTGGCGTAAGTGCCCTGCTGGAGTGCCACTTCCTTGATGACGGTGCGGAAGGTCATGATGTTGTCCGCGGTCTGCAGGGCGTCGGCGTAGCGCAGGTCGATCTCGTTCTGCCCGGGTCCGCCCTCGTGGTGGCTGAACTCCACAGAGATGCCCACCGATTCCAGCATGGTGACGGCGGTGCGGCGGAAATCCTGGGCAACGCCGCCCGGGACGTGGTCGAAGTAGCCGCCCTCGTCAACCGGCACCGGCGCGCCGTCCGGGCCAAGCTCCTGGGACTTGAGCAGGTAGAACTCGATCTCCGGGTGCGTGTAGCAGGTGAAGCCCATGTCGGCGGCCTTGGCCAGGGTCCGCTTCAGGACGTTGCGCGGGTCCGCCGCGGAGGGTTCGCCGTCGGGGGTAAGGATGTCGCAGAACATGCGCGATGTCTGCTCGGTCTCACCGCGCCACGGCAGGATCTGGAACGTGGAGGGGTCAGGCTGTGCCAGCATGTCCGATTCGAAGACACGGGCAAGGCCCTCGATGGCTGAACCGTCGAAGCCAAGCCCTTCCTCGAAGGCGCCTTCAACCTCTGCGGGCGCGAGGGCCACAGACTTGAGCGAACCCACGACGTCGGTGAACCACAGGCGCACGAAACGTACGTCGCGCTCTTCGATTGTGCGCAGGACAAACTCTTGCTGGCGGTCCATGATGGCCTCTTCTCCGGTCAAACGTCCATGCTCCGGGGTCCGCGACAAAGGGGAAAGCCGGCAGCAGTTCACCAACACTGTACTAAGCATTCGGCGCCGATGCTGGAGCATGCACCGCGCGTAACACAGCGTTAACACCAGGCAGCCGGCCGGCAGTGCCCCGGCGTCCTTTTGCACCGCGTCGCCTGAAGCAGGTGCCTACCTCCGGCTATGACGCTTATCACCCCCGTGACCTGCTGCCCGTGTAGCTAGGACGGCAGGTACGGCACTACGCTCGTGCCATGTCCTCAAGCATCAGCTCGAACGCAAGCGCGTCCGACGACGTCCCCGCACCCTACGGCAGCGGACCAGCACAGGCAGCCGCATCCGTCCCGGCATCAAAGCCAGCCAGGGTGCGGATCCACCACCTGCAGCAGGCCAAACGGGACGGCTCCAGGTTTGCCATGCTGACCGCCTACGAGCAGTACACAGCCGAGATTTTCGACGCTGCCGGCATCGAGGTCCTGCTGGTGGGCGATTCCGCCTCCAACAATGTCTTTGGCAACGAGACCAGCATTCCCGTCACGGTGGACGAACTGCTCCCCCTGTGCCGTGCGGTCGCCAGGTCCGCCAAGCGCGCCCTGGTGGTGGCAGACCTGCCGTTCGGCAGCTACGAGGTTTCAGCAGAGCAGGCCGTCGCCGCCGGCGTCCGGTTCCTGAAGGAAGGCCTTGCCCACGCCGTCAAGATCGAGGGCGGGCAGTATTACGCCCCCACCGTGCGGGCCATGGTGCAGGCAGGCATACCGGTCATGGCCCACATCGGCTTCACCCCCCAAAGCGAGCACGCCCTGGGCGGGTACCGGGTGCAGGGCCGCGGCGACGACGCCCAGCGCCTGATCGACGACGCCGTCGCACTGGCAGAAGCCGGCGCGTTCTGCGTGCTCATGGAGATGGTTCCGGCCGGGACCGCGGCTGCGGTGGACGCGGCCGTCAGTGTCCCCACCGTGGGAATCGGCGCAGGCAACGAAACCACCGGCCAGGTACTGGTCTGGCAGGACATGGCCGGCCTGCGCGGCGGGAGGATGGCCAAGTTCGTCAAGCAGTACGCGGACCTGCGCAGCACCCTCCTGGAAGCCGCCACGGCGTACGGCGAGGACGTGCGGTCCGGGCAGTTCCCCGGCCCGGAACACTCGTTCTAGCCGGGACGGCCCCCCGGGCACACACCCAAGGCCAGCCCGGCACGGCAGCCGTCAGTCGTCGTCGTCCTGCTTTTCCCAGGCCTCATTGCGGGCCCGGACTTTTTCGAGGGCGTGTTCGGCCTCTTCCCTTGTCTGGTAGGGGCCGATCAGCTGGCTCCAGTCCGAGAGCCGGTCTTCTTCCACCTCGTGGGTTTTGATGTTGTACCAGTACTCAGTCATCGTTGCTCCCGTTCCGGCAGGCAGGAAGCTGCAGCGTGATCCGCGTAACACAAATTCTTACGCGCGCCCTCCGCAGCTTCCGGTTGTTAGGCGTTCTGTGGTGCCTTATATGATCAATCTATGCCTTCCCTTGCCTCCACTGCACCCATCGGCACCCTCACCCCCGGTACCGTAGGCCCGCAGCGTCCCGTCCCGGCGTCCATCCCCCGTCCGGAGTACGTCGGCAAGCCTGCCCCCGCCAAATTCACGGGGTCAGAGGTGAAGTCAGCGGAAACCATTGAGAAGATCCGGATTGCCGGAAAGATCGCCGCGCAGGCCATCGCTGAGGTGGGCAAGCACATCCGGCCGGGTGTCACCACCGACCAGCTGGACAAGGTGGGCCACGAATTCCTCCTCGACCACCACGCCTACCCCTCCACCCTCGGCTACCGCGGATTTCCGAAATCGCTGTGTTCCTCGCTGAACGAGGTGATCTGCCATGGCATCCCGGACAGCACAGTGGTCCAGGACGGGGACATCCTCAACATCGACATCACGGCCTACATCAACGGCGTCCACGGCGACACCAACTACACCTTCCTGGTGGGCGGCGTGGATGAGGAGTCCCGCCTTCTGGTGGAACGGACGCAGGAGTCGCTGAACCGGGCCATCAAGGCGGTTGCCCCCGGTCGCGAGATCAATGTCATTGGCCGTACCATCCAGTCCTACGCCAAGCGGTTCGGCTACGGCGTGGTCCGTGATTTCACCGGCCACGGAGTGGGCGAAGCGTTCCACACCGGGCTGATCATCCCGCACTACGATGCCGCCCCCGCCTACAGCACCGTCATCGAGGCGGGCATGGTGTTCACTATTGAGCCGATGCTTACGCTGGGCACCGTGGAATGGGACATGTGGGCGGACGACTGGACAGTGGTGACCCGGGACCGCAAGCGCACCGCCCAGTTTGAGCACACGCTGCTGGTGACCGAATCCGGCGCCGAGATCCTCACCCTGCCCTGACCTGCTGCAGGTATCCTGACGCACTGACACCCCTGATGCACTAACATCCGGCCCCGGCCGGAAACCCCCTTAGGGGCCGGCCATCGGCCGCCCTCCCCTGCCCGCACCTGCCACGAACGGAAACCCATTTTGGCCAAGAAGGACGAGAAGTCGCACAAGAACGCCCCGCTGATCGGCATCGACATCGGAGGCACGGGAATCAAGGGCGGCATTGTCGACCTCAAGAAGGGCAAGCTGCTGGGCGAACGGTTCCGCGTTCCCACTCCCCAGCCGGCCACGCCTGAAGCGGTTGCGGAAGCCGTGGCCCTGGTGGTGGCCGAACTTTCCGCCCGGCCCGAGGCGCCGGCCGCGGGTTCGCCCGTAGGGGTTACCTTTCCGGGCATCATCCAGCATGGCGTGGTGCATTCAGCCGCCAACGTCGACAAGAGCTGGCTGGATACCGATATCGACGCCATGCTCACCGCCCGCCTCAACCGTCCGGTCGAGGTCATCAACGATGCCGACGCGGCGGGCCTTGCCGAGGCACGGTACGGCGCCGGTGCCGGAGTTGCCGGCACCGTCCTGGTGATCACCCTGGGCACGGGCATCGGCTCGGCGTTCATCTTCGACGGCAAGCTGGTCCCCAACGCCGAACTGGGCCACCTGGAAATTGACGGCTTTGACGCCGAAACCAAAGCGTCAGCAGTGGCGCGTGAACGGGACGGCCTGACCTGGGATGAATACAGCGTGCTCCTGCAGCGCTACTTCTCCCACGTGGAGTTCCTGTTCTCCCCGGAGCTGTTCATCGTGGGCGGCGGCATCTCCAAGCGCGCAGACGAGTACCTGCCCAACCTGAAGCTGCGCACCCCCATCGTGCCGGCAGTCCTGCGGAACGAGGCAGGCATCGTGGGTGCCGCCATCGAGATCGCCCTGAAGCACAAACTGGCAAAGTAGGCCGGAAACTCCACCAAGGCAGAACGCCCCTTCCGGTACCGGAAGGGGCGTTCTGCATTGGGTGCCGGTGGCGGCTGCGGCTTCCCCTCCGCTGCGGCCACCGGAGATTACAGGGGGCTCTTTTCAGCGCCCTTGGTGTTCTTGGCCGCCCCGCCCTTGGCGTCCTGCTCGGCCTCGTGGCGCAGCAGGGAGATTGCCGTTTCGAAGTCCTCAAGGGATTCGAAGGCCTGGTAGACGCTGGCGAAGCGCAGGTATGCCACCTTGTCCAGTTTCTGCAACGGACCGAGGATGGCGAGGCCTACCTCATGCGCGTCAATTTCCGCGGCCCCTGAGGCGCGGATCTGCTCTTCGACTTCCTGGGCAAGCAGTGCCAGGTCATCCTCGCTGACGGGCCGCCCCTGGCAGGCCTTGCGTACCCCGTTGATGACCTTGCTGCGGCTGAAGGGCTCGCCAACGCCGGAGCGCTTGATGACGGACAGGCTGGTGGTTTCGACCGTTGTGAACCGGCGGCCGCACTCGGGGCACTGGCGGCGCCGGCGGATGGCCGAGCCGTCGTCCGCCATTCGGCTGTCCACCACGCGGGAATCAGGATTGCGGCAGAACGGACAATACATGGCGTCCCTCTCTCGCATCGTCCCGCTGCCGGGAGCACCCAATTAAGCGCGCGGCAGACCCGCGCTGTTGCGTCTACCAGTTTACGGGCACATCTAGCGTAATAACAATCCTGTAATTACTACATGTAGTGCTCAGGCGCCCGTGAAACGGGCGGAGACGGCGTCGCCGTGCGCGGGAAGGTCCTCCGCCCGGGACAGGTTCACAATGTGGCTGCTGACTTCCTCAAGTGCGTCCCTGCTGTAGTTGACCACCTGGATGGCGCGCAGGAACGTGTTCACGTTGAGTCCGGACGAGAACGCAGCCGTGCCGCTGGTGGGAAGAACGTGGTTGGAGCCGGCGCAGTAGTCGCCCAGGCTGACGGGGCTGTAATCCCCCACAAAAATCGCGCCGGCGTTGCGGATCCGCGCGGCAACGGCGGGCGCATCCCGGGTCATAATCTCCAGGTGCTCCGCGGCGTAGGCGTCACAGGCGGCGATGCCCTGCTCCAGGTCCGCCACGAGGACCACACCGGATTGCGGGCCGGACAGGGCCTCGCGGACGCGGGCCGAGTGCTTGGTGGCAGCCGCCTGCCGGTCCAGCTCGACACGGACGGCGGAGGCAAGCTCCTCGGAATCAGTAACGAGTACGGAGGCGGCCTGCGGGTCGTGTTCCGCCTGGCTGATCAGGTCCGCGGCAACGAGGGCAGGCTGGGCGGATGAATCAGCCAGGATGGCAATCTCGGTGGTCCCGGCCTCGGAGTCGATACCGACGACGCCCTTCACCAGGCGCTTGGCGGTGGCAACGAAAATGTTGCCCGGGCCCGTTACCACGTCCACGGGCTCAAGGGCGGGGCCGGCTGCCGTTGCCTCCACCCCATAGGCAAAGGCCGCAATGGCCTGTGCCCCGCCAATCGCGTACACCTCCGTAATTCCCAGCAGTGCCGCCGCCGCGAGGATGGTGGGGTGCGGCAGGCCACCGTATTCCTTTTGCGGGGGCGATGCGAGGGCGATGGACTCCACCCCGGCCGCCAGCGCGGGAACCACATTCATGATCACCGACGACGGGTAGACCGCCAGGCCCCCGGGCACATACAGCCCAACTCGAGCCACCGGTACCCAGTTCTGGCTGACCACGGCCCCGTCCCCGAGTTCCACGTCAACGTTGCGCGGGCGCTGCCCGTCCGCAAATTTGCGTGCCCGGCTAATGGACTCCTCGAGTGCTTCCCGCACTGCCGGGTCCAGCCCGTCCAGGGCCTCGGCGAGGGCTTCCTTCGGAACCAGCGGGTGCTCCTGGGCAACGCCGTCGAACCGGAGCGCCAGTTCGCCGAGGGCTTGGAAGCCGCGCTGGCGGACGGCCGCGATGATCTCCAGGACCTTCCCCTCGGCGTCCGCAACCGTCTGGCCTTTCGCGCGGGGCACTGCTGCGCGCAGGCCCGCGAGAGTGAGGCTTTGTCCCCGGACGTCAACGGTACGAAAGTTCACGGCAGCGGTGGCGGGGGCGGGAAACTCCGAAGAAATGGTCACCGGACCATTTTAGGGGGCGCCGCGGCCGCCCCTGCCAGCGGACCCTTCCGGGGCGGGACGTCGGCGGGCTGCTCCGGGGCTGGCCGGCCCGCCGCCGGGTTTCTTTCCCAGCAGGTCCAGCAGTTCGAGCAGGAAGACGGATACCGCCGTAGCCGCCGGCCACAACAGCAGCACAGGCAGTGCACGGAGGGAGAAAGCGACGCTGGCATTCGCTGAGGTGTCCACTGCCGGCCCCCACCATGCGGCGGACAGCATGCCGGCCTGCCAGGCCACGAGGCTGCCGGCGAGGGCACCGGCAAGCCCAAGCAGCAGCGCCGCCTGCGGATTGGCGCGTTTCTTGTCGGCCAGGAAGACTGCCAGCACGCAGCCGGCCACAACCATGATGCCGGCAAGGGTCAGGTCGCGCGGCAGCCAGACGGCGGGGTTGCCGCCGGTGGCGAGGCCCGGATCCCTGGTGACCAGGTTCAGGCCGCCGGGGGCCAGCAACCACCAGAGGATACCCGCCGGCAGCCCCGCTGCTACCGGAACCGCCAGCAGGGCCCACGGCAGCCGCGATGCAGCCCGGCGGGAAAGTTTCATCATGCAACAAACCTTAACAAATGTTCCGGCGGCGCCATCCGCGGATCCTGCGGGCCAGGTAATTCCCCGGTGGAGCCAGTGGACAATACGCTGGAGGAGAGCACCCTTCAAGCTGTCAGGAGTTTACGGTGACCGACAACAGCGCGCCCTTCGAGCAGATGTTCCGGGAGATGTTCCGGCGCCATGCCGCCGGGGTTGCCATCATCACGGTGAACTACCAGGACGAGCCTTACGGATTCACGGCCACGTCCGTGGCCTCGCTCTCGGCCAAGCCTCCACGCTTCACCTTCAACATGGCCCGCAGTTCCAGGTCCTGGCCCGCCGTGGCCAACACCACCTACCTCGGCGTGCACATGCTGGGCCTCGAAAACCAGGCCCTGGCCGACCGCTTTGCCCGGACCAGCAACCGGTTCGAGGGCGATCACTGGGAGGTGGGCCCGCACGGCGTACCGATCCTGAAGGACGTGGCCGGGTGGCTCATCGGGGAGGTGCAGATGCGTCTGTCCTTCGAGAACAATGCCGTGGTGGTGGTGCAGGTAGTGGACGGACAGGTCGGCGGGGACGCCCTGCCCCTGCTGTACCACGGCGGAGCCTACGGGCAGCCTGCACCGCTGGACTACGAGATCTGACCTTCCCTGGCACCCCCGCCAAACAGCGGACGACGGCGGAGGTCGGATTCCGCCGTCGTCCGCGGCCTGGTGCCGCTCCCCGACGTCCGGTCCGGTCAGGCGTCCAGGCAGGCCGGGCCGAGCAGTACTTTCAGGTCGCCGAACAGCGAAGGGCTCGGGTTGACCCGGAGGTGCACCGGCAGGCCCATGACTTCGGTGCGGGTATCCCCCTGCAGGTGCAGGCGGACTTCCGAGTTGCCCCGGTGGGTGCGCAGCACGTCGCCCAGTTCAGTGACCACGGCCTCCGTTGCCTTGTGCGTGGGCATGGTGATCACCAGCGGCCCGTTCATCCCCTCGCTCAGGTCAGGGACGGAAAGCTCCATGCAGTTCAGCGTCACGGCGCCGTCGTCGCGCTTCTGCAGCCGGCCCTTGACCACCACGATGAGGTCCTCGGCCAGCACCGACGCGATAGGCCCGTAGACCTGGCCGAAGAACATTACTTCCATCGAACCGCCAAGGTCCTCCACTTCAGCCCGGGCGTAGGCATTGCCGCTGGCCTTGGCGATGCGCCGGCTCAGGGATGTGATCATGCCGGCGATGGTGATGATGGCGCCGTCCTGCGGCCCGTCCTCCCCCAGTACGGACGTGATGCTCATTTCCGCGTGCTGGCTGAGCAGGCCTTCGAGGCCCTGCAGCGGGTGGTCCGACACGTACAGGCCCAGCATGTCCCGTTCGAAGGAGAGCTTGTCCTTCTTCTCCCATTCCGGCAGGTCCGGGATCTCGATGCTCAGGGACGACTCCGACTCGGTTTCCCCGATCCCGGCAAAGAGGTCGAACTGGCCGATCGCCTCGTTCCGTTTGAGCGTGATGACCGAATCGATGGCCTCCTCATGGACCATGGCCAGGGCGCGGCGCGTGTGACCGAGCGAATCGAAAGCGCCGGACTTGATCAGCGATTCGATGGTGCGCTTGTTGCAGACCACCGCCGGAACCTTCATCAGGTAGTCCTTGAAGGACGTGTAGGCACCCTCGCTTTCGCGGGCCGCCACCATGGCCTCCACCGCGTTGACGCCCACGTTCCGGATGGCACCCATGCCGAAGCGGATGTCGTTGCCCACCGGGGTGAAGTTCAGGGCGGATTCGTTGACGTCCGGCGGCAGCACGGTGATGCCCATGCGCCGGCATTCGTTCAAGTAGATGGCGGACTTGTCCTTGTCGTCACCCACGGAGGTCAGCAGCGCGGCCATGTATTCCGGTGCGTAGTGCGCCTTGAGGTACGCAGTCCAGTAGGAGATCACCCCGTAAGCGGCCGAGTGCGCCTTGTTGAAGGCGTAGTCGGAAAAGGGCAGCAGGATGTCCCACAAGGTCTTGACGGCTTCCATGGAGTAGCCGTTGTCCTGCATGCCCTTGGAGAAGCCGGCGAACTGTTTGTCCAGTTCGGACTTCTTTTTCTTGCCCATGGCGCGGCGGAGAATGTCTGCCTGTCCCAGCGAGTAGCCGGCAAGCTTCTGGGCCACGGCCATAACCTGCTCCTGGTACACGATCAGGCCGTAGGTTCCGCCGAGGATCTCCGAGAGGGGTTCTTCGAGTTCCGGGTGGATAGGGATGACTTCCTGGATCCCGTTCTTGCGCAGCGCGTAGTCCGTGTGGGCGTTGGCGCCCATGGGGCCTGGCCGGTAGAGCGCCAGCACCGCGGAGATGTCTTCGAAGTTGTCAGGCTTCATGAGCTTGAGCAGGGACCGCATGGGACCGCCATCGAGCTGGAAAACGCCCAGCGTGTCACCGCGTGCCAGCAACTCGTAGGACGCCGCATCGTCCAGCTCAAGGTTTTCGAGGTCCAGGTCGATGCCCCGGTTCATCTTGATGTTCTCGAGGGCGTCGGAAATGATCGTCAGGTTCCGCAGCCCCAGGAAGTCCATCTTGATCAGGCCAAGGCCCTCGGACGTCGGATAGTCGAACTGGGTGATCACCTGGCCGTCCTGGAACCGGCGCATGATCGGGATGACGTCGATAATCGGATCCGAGGACATGATCACGCCGGCGGCGTGGACGCCCCACTGGCGTTTCAGGCCTTCGATGCCGAGTGCCGTTTCGAACACCTTGGCGGCTTCGGGATCCGTGCTGATCAGCTGGCGGAAGTCCCCGGCCTCGCTGTAGCGCTTGGCTTCCGGGTTCTGGATGTCGGCGAGGGGAATGTCCTTGGCCATGACGGCAGGCGGCAGCGCCTTGGTGAGCTGCTCGCCCATGCTGAAGGGGTAGCCAAGCACGCGCGAGGAGTCCTTGAGCGCCTGCTTGGTCTTGATGGTGCCGTACGTGACGATCATCGCCACGCGCTCATCGCCGTACTTCCGGGTCACATAGTCGATGACCTCGGAACGGCGCCGGTCATCGAAGTCGACGTCGAAGTCGGGCATCGAGACGCGGTCGGGGTTGAGGAAGCGTTCGAAGATCAAACCGTGCCGCAGCGGGTCAAGATCGGTGATGCGCATGGCGTAGGCCACCATGGAGCCGGCGCCCGAACCACGGCCCGGACCCACCCGGATGCCGTTGTTCTTGGCCCAGTTGATGAAGTCGGCCACCACCAGGAAGTAGCCGGGGAAGCCCATCGAGGTGATGACTCCCAGCTCGTAGTCCGCCTGTTTGCGGACCTCGTCCGGGATGCCTTTCGGATAGCGGTACTGCAGGCCCTTGTCCACTTCCTTGACCAGCCAGGACGTCTCGTCCTCTCCCGGCGGGCAGGGGAACCGCGGCATGTAGTTGGCATTGGTGTTGAAGGACACCTCGCAGCGCTCGGCAATCAGCAGGGTGTTGTCGCAGGCTTCGGGATGGTCGCGGAAGAGCTCCCGCATTTCCTGCGGGGACTTCAGGTAGTAGCCGCTGCCGGAGAAGGCGAACCGCGAGCCGCCGTTGTCATAGGTGGGTTCCAGCAGCGTGGAACCGGACTGGATGGCCAGCAGGGCCTCGTGGGCCTTGGCGTCGTGCTCATGGGTGTAGTGGAGGTCGTTGGTGGCCACCAGTGGAAGGTTCAGTTCCTTGGCAAGCCGCAGCAGGTCCCCGGTGACGCGGCGTTCGATGTCCAGGCCGTGGTCCATAAGTTCGCAGAAGTAGTTTTCGGCGCCGAAGATGTCCCGGAACTCTGCTGCCGCCTCCAGCGCTTCGCGGTACTGGCCCAGCCGCAGCCGGGTCTGGACTTCGCCGGAAGGGCAGCCCGTGGTGGCGATGAGGCCCTCGGAGTAGGTGTTCAGGAGCTCGCGGTCCAGGCGGGGCCACTTGCCGAACACCGAGTCCAGCGAGGCGATGGACGAGGCACGGAACAGGTTCCGCATGCCTACGTTGTTGTAGCTCAGCAGGGTCATGTGGGTGTAGGAGCCGCCGCCCGAGACGTCGTCCTTGCGCTGGGACTCGTCGCCCCAGCGCACGCGTTCCTTGTCGGTGCGGGCTGTGCCGGGGGTTACATAGGCCTCCACGCCGATGATCGGCTTGATGCCCTTGTCCGTGGCCTTGCGCCAGAAGTCGAAGGCACCGAACAGGTAGCCGTGATCGGTGGTGGCGAGTGCGGGCATGCCCAGGCGTTCGGTTTCATCGAACAGCTCCCCCAGCCGGGCCGCTCCATCCAGCATGGAATATTCGGTGTGGGTGTGCAGGTGGACAAACGAATCATTGCTGGAAGTCACCGCACTATTCTAAGCGTGGGCGGCAGCCGACCCGGTCAGGCCCGGCCGGATCCCAGCACCTCAAGCGCGTAGGCAAGGTCCTGCGGGTAATCGCTGGTGACCCGGATCCGCTCCCCCGTGCCAGGATGGTCGAAACCAAGTTCGCGGGCATGCAGCCACTGCCGGGTCAGGCCCAGGGTCGCGGCTAGCCGGGGGTCTGCGCCGTAGGTCAGGTCACCTGCGCAAGGGTGCCGCAGGGCCGAGAAATGCACCCGGATCTGGTGCGTCCGGCCCGTTTCGAGATGGACTTCCACCAGGCTGGCCTTGCCGAACGCCTCGATCACCTCGTAGTGCGTGACGGACTGCCTGCCGTCCTCAATTACGGCGAAGCGCCAATCATGGCCGGGGTGCCGGCCGATGGGAGCGTCGATGGTGCCCGTCAACGGATCGGGCAGGCCCTGCACCACTGCGTGGTACACCTTGTCCACGGTCCGTTCCTTGAAGGCACGCTTCAGGGCGGTGTAGGCCCGTTCGGTTTTTGCCACGACCATCACCCCGGAGGTTCCGACGTCGAGCCGGTGCACAATGCCTGCCCGTTCCGGTGAGCCGGAGGTGGAGATGCGGTACCCGGCGCCGGCGAGGCCGCCCACGACCGTGGGGCCCACCCAACCCGGGGAAGGATGGGCGGCAACACCCACGGGTTTGTCGACGACGACGAAATCGTCGTCGTCCAGCAGGATCTTCAGGCCTTCCACAACTTCCTCCACGACTTCCAGCGGGTCCCGCCGTTCCGGCATGCTGACGTCGAGGACGTCTCCTGCCGAGAGCTTTGCCGATTTGCCCAGAGCCTTGCCCCGGCTCACAACGTGGCCCTCCGCGATCAGGCCCGCCGCAACGGAGCGGGAAACCCCCAGGATTCCGGCCAGCCCGGCGTCGGCGCGGGCACCGGCGTACTCTTCGGCAACGACGTACCGTTCAGGCATCGCCGGACTTTTCCTTCCGCTCCCCGGTCAGCCGGGTGCCATCCAGCGCGATCCCGCGCAGGGTAAGGATGCAGATGATGGCGACTGCGGATACCACTGCGGAATCGGCGATGTTGAAAATGGCAAAGTTGGGAAGCTGGATGAAGTCGACAACGTGCCCCATGCCAAAGGACGGCTCGCGGAAAAGCCGGTCCGTGAGGTTGCCCAGCGCCCCACCCAGCAGCAGGCCCAGTGCCAGGGCCCACCATTTTGAACCCAGCTTCCGGATTTGGAAGAGGATGGCCACTGCGACCACGGCCATGATGATGGAGAACACCCAGGTGACGTTTTCGCCGATCGAGAACGCCGCTCCCGAGTTGCGGATGAAGTACCAATGCAGGAGCGGCGGAAAGACCGGGATCCGCTCGCCCTCCACCATGGTGGACGTGACCCAGAGCTTGGTCACCTGGTCCAGGACGTAGGCAAACACCGCGAACCCGGCAAAGAGGGACAGCAGCACGGCGCGGCGGGGCCGTGCTGAAGGCGGGACAGGGCGTGCCGCGTCTGCAGCGAGTTCGTCAGTCATGGTGCTTTCATTCGTAAGACCGGGGTCAATGCCAAAAGCCGGCGGCCGAGGAATCCTCAGCCACCGGCTTTCAGAATACGTGCTTGGCGGACTAGTTGGCTTCGCTCACTTCGGGCGTAGCCACCGAACCGCGGGCATCGAGGTCGCGGAGCTGGCCTTCGATGTAGGCCTTCAGGCGTGAGCGGTAGTCGCGCTCGAAGCCGCGCAGCTGCTCCACCTTGCGTTCCAGGACGGACCGCTGCTGCTCCAGGGCGCCGAGGATCTTGCGGGACTTCTCCTGGGCGTCGTTGACGAGGCTGCTGGCTTCGATCTGCGCCTCCGCAATGATCTTGTCCTTCTGTGCCTGGCCCTCGGCAACGTGGCGGTCGTGCATCTGCTGTGCCATGGCCAGCAGGCCCGCGGCAGATTCGGCGGAGGGAGTGGCGACGGCGGCCTGGCTGGCAGGAGCCGGAGCAGCAACCGGAACGGGAGCCTGGGCTTCCTTCTTCTTGGCAGCTTCGGCAGCCTTGGCCTCAGCCTCGGCCTTTTCGCGTGCCTCGTCCTTCTCGGACTTGACCGGCGCGGGGACCTTCTCCACCACGGGGGCGGCAGCGGCGCTGGCGGGAACGCTGGACCCGGCTTCGGCAAGCTTCTTCCGGAGCTCGTCGTTCTCCTGGTTCAGGCGGCGGAGTTCAACGACGATCTCGTCCAGGAAGTCGTCAACTTCGTCCTGGTCGTAGCCCTCACGGAACTTGGTCGGCTGAAAGCGCTTATTGACAACGTCTTCTGGCGTCAAAGCCATCTGGTCACCTCACTGGTCTGGTTAGTCAGTAGGCCTTCCGGCCGTCGAAACTACGGTACCTAAATTTGGTCTGGTTACTCTAATTCAACACTGCAGTGTCAAACGCGAGTTTCTTCGCTTTACAGTAGCTGTTCCCGCGGGTCCAGGCTGCGCTGCTGGTCTATCCGGCAATCAGGCGAGTCCCCGCGTGATTCCCATGGCGATGCTCACGGCGATGAAAAGGACCAGGAATCCCAGATCAAGCGAGATTCCGCCCAGGCGAAGGGGCGGAATGAGCCGGCGCAGTACATTGAGGGGCGGATCCGTGATGGTGTAAACGGCGTGCGCTGCCACCAGCGCCGCGCCCCGCGGCCGCCACTCCCTGGCGAACATCTGGACCCAGTCGTAGACCAGGCGGATGATGAGGGCCACAAAAAACAGCAGGAGCGCGAGATAGACAAGTCCGAAAACAATTCCCATGACTTAACTCATATCTCCATGTCCATTGTGGGCCCGGCAGTATCCTGCCGATGTATCCCGTCTATTT
Source organism: Arthrobacter sp. K4-10C (assembly GCF_059090085.1). Classification (NCBI taxonomy): domain Bacteria; kingdom Bacillati; phylum Actinomycetota; class Actinomycetes; order Micrococcales; family Micrococcaceae; genus Arthrobacter; species Arthrobacter sp. K4-10C. The sequence goes on from NZ_JBNHFI010000014.1 coordinate 22,609, forward strand.
CAGCACAGATGCCAGACAGGTGTCCCTGCCTGGCATCCCGAACCTGCCTGATGGTCAGCTTTGGTTGAAAAAACTGGCCTGGGTGTCGCTGGCCTTCTTGTCGTCACCAATGACCTCGACGTACGACGGCGACAGCAGGAACACCTTGTTGGTCACCCGCTCGATGCTTCCGCGCAGCCCGAACACCAGTCCCGCCGAGAAGTCCACCAGGCGCTTGGCATCGGCCTCCCCCATGTCCGTGACGTTCATGATCACCGGGATGCCGTCCCGGAAGCTCTCGCCGATCAGCTTCGCGTCGTTGTAGGAGCGCGGGTGGATGGTGGTGATCTGGCGCAGGCCAGTGGTCTCTTCGCGGCTCGACGCCGCTCGCTTGATGGGGGTCACTGGGGCGCGATATTCCTCTTCGGGGGTGTAGGACGCCTCGCGGCTGACCTCGCGGACGGGTGCGGGTGCACGGCGCTCCTCGCGGTCAGCTTCCATCGTTTCGTCCTCATCCTTACGTGTGGTCTGTTGCTCGGACTCGTAATGCTCATCGCCGTCGGCGAGCCCAAGATAGATCATTGTCTTGCGCAGAGCGCCGGCCATGGTCGACTCCTATTCGTGTCCCGTCCGCGGGCCGTCCAATGACTTGACAGCATTGGGGTCCCCCGCCCATCACTTCCAACAGGACCGACGCTACCCCACTGCGGGACGTGATCCGAGAATATCGGAACCGATCCGCAGGTGTGTCGCCCCGAACATGATGGCTGCTTCCAGGTCCTGGCTCATGCCCGCCGAGATCGCGGTGGCGGCCGGATGGTCGGCCACGAGCCGGGCGGAGACACCGGCAAGCTTTTCGAAGGCGGGTTCCGGCGGCGCGCCCAGCGGCGCCACCGCCATCACTCCCGCCAGTCGGAGGCCTGCCGCTGCCGCGATCTGCCCGGCCAGGAGCGGCACCTCGGCGGGGCTGGCCCCGCCGCGGTGCGTCCCGGCGTCGTCCTCCAGGCTGACCTGGATGAAACACGCCAGTGGCGCGCGCCCCGTGCTTTCCTGCTCCGCGCCCGCGGCTTTCGCCAGGGCTTCCACCAGCTGGGGCCGGTCCACGGAGTGGACGGCCGCGGCGTAGCGCGCCACCGATTTGGCCTTCTTGGTCTGGAGCTGGCCCACGAAGTGCCAGGTAAGCCCGCAGTCGGCCAGTTCGGCAGCCTTGCCGGCGGCTTCCTGGTCCCTGTTCTCACCGACGTCCGTCACGCCCAGTGCTGCGAGCCGCCGGATGTCCTCTGCCGGATGGAACTTTGTGACCACGATCAGCCTGGGCGGCTGCCCCTCCCGGCCTGCCGCTGCGGCCGCTGCTTCAATGCGCCGGTTGACCGCAGTAAGCCGGTCGGCCAGCTCGGCGGTCCGGGGATCTCCACCCGCTGCGACGCGGTTACCCATGGCACCACACCACTCCCGCGAAGCGGCCGGCGTCCCGGTTGCGCCGGTAAGAGAAGAGGGACTCGGTCTCCAGGGTGCATTCCCCGGAATATGCCACTTCCACGCCCGCGTCCTCCAGTTGGCTCCGCGCACCGGCCGGCAGGTCAAGGCCGGGCGTGCCCCACGAGGTTGTGCTGCGGGTGGCGGGTACTGCAGCCGCCACCTGGTCCTGCAGCGCGGCCGGAACCTCGTAGCAGCGTCCACAGATGGACGGACCCAGCCAGGCACGGATGCCGGACGCACCCAAAGATTTCATGCTGTCTACCGCTGCAGGGACAATACCGTTCGCGATCCCGGGGCGGCCTGCGTGGACGGCAGCCAGGACCGGTCCGTCCGCGGATTCGGCGGCGAGCAGCACGGGAATGCAGTCCGCCACCATGACGGCCAGCGGAAGGCCGCGCGACACCATCGCATCGGCCTCGGGCGTCACGGTGTCCCTGTTCATGACTGTGACGGTTACGCCGTGGACCTGGGTCATGAACCTCAGTCCGGAGGGCGGTACGCCCATGGACCGTTCCAGCTCCGCGCGCCGCTGCAATACCTGCGCGGCATCGTCCCCGACATGCAGGGCCAGGTTCCCGGCGCCCGTGTTCGTGAATGCGGCGGACACCCCGGGCAGGATGTCGGCACGCCAATGGAACAAGCCGGGGCCTACTTCAGGAAGTCGGGGACATCCAGGTCATCCGGGTGGTTTCCGGTCAGGTCCGGCTCCACCACGGAGGGAAGGTCGACGTCGAAGCCGGAGTCCGCGGGCACGGCGGAAGGACGCTGCTGGCCCCAGTTGCTCAGCCCTGCAGCGCCCACTCCTGCGTGGACCGGCTGGACGTTGACCTGGTGGTTTCCCGCGGACGGCGCCTGCGCAGGGGCGGGTGCTGCGGCGGGAGCGGCGGGACGCTGCGGTGCCGCCTGCGGCTGGGACTGGTCCATGGACGGCGAGGTGGCCTTGACGTCGTCGAATCCGGCGGCGATGACGGTGACGCGCGCTTCGTCCCCGAGGGCGTCGTCGATCACGGCGCCAAAGATGATGTTCGCCTCGGGGTGCGCCACTTCCTGGACCAGGCGGGCGGCCTCGTTGATTTCGAACAGGCCGAGGTCCGAACCGCCCTGGATGGAGAGCAGCACGCCGTGGGCGCCGTCGATGGAGGCTTCCAGCAGCGGCGACGCGATGGCCAGTTCCGCTGCCTTGACGGCGCGGTCCTCGCCGCGGGCCGAGCCGATGCCCATGAGGGCGGAACCGGCACCCTGCATGACGGACTTGACGTCGGCGAAGTCAAGGTTGATCAGGCCGGGAGTGGTGATGAGGTCGGTGATGCCCTGGACACCGGAGAGCAGCACCTGGTCGGCCGAGCGGAAGGCGTCCAGGACCGAGACGTTGCGGTCGCTGATGGACAGCAGCCGGTCATTGGGGATCACGATCAGCGTGTCCACCTCGTCGCGGAGGGCGTCGATTCCGGCCTCGGCGGAGCCCGCGCGGCGGCGGCCCTCAAAGGTGAAGGGGCGGGTGACGACACCGATGGTCAGGGCCCCAAGGGAACGTGCGATGCGGGCGACGACGGGCGCGCCGCCAGTGCCGGTGCCGCCGCCTTCGCCGGCAGTCACGAAGACCATGTCGGCGCCGCGGAGCACTTCCTCGATCTCGTCCGCGTGGTCCTCGGCGGCCTGCTTGCCCACCTCGGGGTTGGCTCCGGCACCCAGGCCCCGGGTCAGTTCCCGCCCCACGTCCAGCTTGACGTCGGCATCGCTCATGAGCAGGGCCTGGGCGTCCGTGTTGATGGCGATGAACTCAACGCCCCGGAGGCCGACCTCGATCATGCGGTTGACTGCGTTCACGCCACCGCCGCCGATGCCGACGACTTTGATGACGGCCAAGTAATTCTGCGGAGCTGCCACGTTACGTGTCCCTTGTTCGTGTCTTATTGCGAAAACTGATGGAGAGCTTGAAGCCTGGAACCTTAACCTTCGACTTGAAGGTTATAGTTATGTCAAGTAACTCATGTCTGTGACGGTATTTCCTCTGGTTCCCACATTCAATAACCGGGTCCGCGTGTCGGATTAATACCGGAAAGAATGCAGGTCACCGGGTCACCGGATGCCGGGGCACACTGACGTCGTACACCTTGACCGGGTTCTTCGGGTCGGCAGGAACCTTGAGAAGCGCCTCCAAGACTTTAGCCTTAAGTTCCTTTTCCGACGCGTTTCCCCAGATGATGGTCTGCCCGTCCACGAGTTTAAGCTCGACGGCGTCCACCGACTGTGCCGAAGCATTGCTCAGCTTGGCGAGGACGTCGGCGGGCAGCGCGCCAAGGACAGCGGCCGTGGCGCGGAACAGGTCCTGGCCGATGGTCCCGGCTCCGCCGTCGATGACCGGCAGCGAAACCGACGCCGCATCGGCGGTGGTTGCCAGCTGCACGCCCTCCACATCCACCAGCTGGTACTGCTCCCCCTGCTTGACCAGCGCCACGGGCACGCGCTCCCGCACGGCCACGGCGAGCCCCGACGGCGGCCGCGCCTCGGCGGAAACGGACTTCACCTGGACCAGCGGCTCAAGCAGCCGGCCCACTTCCTCGTCCGTGATCTGCGGCAGCGGCTTGCCGCGCAGTGGCTCCAGAGCGCTTTGCACCTGGTCAGGAGTCAGGAGCCTTGTGCCGGAAACCGTAATGGAGTCCAGGGCAAGGACGGGTGAATAGACAGCTCCTGCCAGCAGCCCGGCCACCAGCGCAACCACGGCGGACCCTACTGTCAGCAATGTCCTTTTGCGCCGCCTGCCCTTGGGTTCCGGGAATGCCAGGACGTTCGCGGCGGCCCCGCCGGAGGGCTCCGCAGGCTTGTCCTTTCCCAGCCCCGCAAACCGCTGCTTGCGGGAGCCTGGAGGCTTTGCGGCCTTTGAAGGTTTTGGCGACGCGGTGGGCTTTTCCGGCGCAGGATCAGGAACGCTGCGGGAAGCGGAGATAACGTCGTCCCCGCCGGGACCCGGACGGCCGGACGCTTGCGTGCGGCCGCTGCCGGCACCGGTTGCCGTGCTCCCGCTCCGGCCGGCCGGCCGGTAGGTGGGCCGGCGCGAGCTAGCCACGCAGGGCCTCTACGATCAGCGGTCCGTAGGCGGTGACGTCACCGGCGCCGGCGGTCAGCACGATGTCGCCGTCGGACGCGGCGTCCACCAGCGCTGCCACCGCATCGGCTGCCGGAACCAGGCGGCCGCCTTCGTCGAGGTGGTCGGCAATAAGCTGGCTGGTCACGCCGGGGATCGGGTCTTCCCGGGCGGGGTAGATGTCCAGCACCAGGGCAGTGTCGGCGAGGTTCAGTGCCTCGGCGAAGTCCCTGGCAAATTCGCGTGTCCGGGAGAACAGGTGCGGCTGGAAGAGCACGTGCACCTTGTGGTCCCCCGCCACCGAGCGCGCCGCAGTCAAGGCTGCGCGCACTTCGGTGGGATGGTGGGCGTAGTCGTCGAAAACCCGCACGCCCCTGCCGGAGCCCTTCAGTTCGAACCGCCGGGAGGCGCCGGAGAAGCTGGCCAGGGCAGCGGCTGCGGCCGCGGGCTCCACGCCCAGCTCAAGGGCCACGGCGAAAGCAGCCGCGGCGTTTAGGGCGTTGTGCCGGCCCGGCACCTGGAGGGAAAGCTCGTGGCGGCCTGCCGGGCCGGACACGGCTACCTGCCCGGGGCCGCCGTCGTGCAGCACCAGGTCTGCACCGGCGCCGGTCCCGTAGAGGACCACGCGGGCGTTGCCGCGCGCCCTGGTCCTTTCCGCAAGTGCCAGCGCTCCGGCGTCGTCCGAGCAGGCAACCAGCACTCCGTCTGCGGGGAGCAGCGCGGTGAACCGGTCGAAGGATTCGTACACCGCCTCCGCCGTGCCGTAGTGGTCCAGGTGGTCGGGTTCGACGTTGGTAACCACGGCGATCCGGGGCCGGTAGTTAAGGAATGATCCGTCGGATTCGTCGGCCTCGGCCACGAAGATGCCGGACGTTCCGTGCGCGGCATTGACGCCGAGGGCCGGTACGTTGGCGCCAATCGCGAACGAGGGGTCCAGCCCTGCTCCCTGCAGGAGGACAGCCACCATGGACGTGGTTGTTGATTTCCCGTGGGTCCCGGCCACGGTGACCACCAGGTCCTCTCCCATGGTGGCCGCAAGCGCTTCGGAGCGGTGCAGGACAGGCAGGCCGGCTTGCCTGGCAGCCGCAAGCTCCGGGTTGTCCGCACGGATGGCCGAACCCGCCACCACCGTCTGCGCATCACCGAGGTTGGCAGCGTCGTAGCCTACGGAGATCCGGGCACCTGCTGCTGCCAGGTCCTTCATGACCGGCAGGTCCTTGGCGTCCGAACCGCTGACAGGAACCCCGCGGGCCACCATGATCCTGGCCACTGCCGACATGCCCACACCCCCGATGCCAATGAAATGGACCTTGCCGAGGTCAATCAGGCCGGCGTCTTTGTGGTGGTTCATGCGGTAACCGCTTCCAGGATGAGACCAGCCATGCGCTGGTCGGCGTTGCGAATGCCCAGCCGGTAGGAATTTGCTTCCATGGTGGCGAGCCGGTCCTTGTCGGTTATGAGCGGTATCAGCTCACGGGCCAACCATGCGGCGTTGAAATCCCGGTCTGCCACCAGCAGTGCGCCGCCGGCCGCCACGAGTCCGGCAGCATTCAGGGCCTGCTCCCCGTTGCCGATGGGCAGCGGCACCAGGACTGCGGGCACTCCGACGGCTGCCACCTCGCAGACCGTCGCCGCCCCCGACCGTGCCAGGAGCACATCGGCGGCGGCGTAGGCGAGCTCCATGCCGTCGATGTACTCCACCTGCCGGTAGCCTTCCGCCGCGAAGGGCTTGCCGGCGTCGTCCAGGACGGATTTTCCGCGCCCGGTGATGTGCAGCGTCTGGATGCCAGCGGCTGCCAGTTGCCCCACGGCGCCGCCGATGGTCCGGTTGATGCTTTGGGCACCGGAGGAACCGCCCGTGACGATCAGGGTGGGCTGGTCCGGGTCCAATCCCAGCGCTTCCCTGGCGCCGGTCCGTGCCGCCCCCCTGTCAAGGGACGAGATTTCCGTCCGCATAGGCATGCCGACGTGGAGGGCGTTCCGGAGCGGCGTGCCGTCGAAGGCGACCGCAACGCGCTCCGTCAGCATCGCCCCTACCCTGTTTGCCAGGCCTGGCCGGGCGTTGGCCTCGTGGATGACGATCGGGATGCCCCGCTTCCTGGCAGCCAGGTACATGGGCGTGCACACATAACCACCGACGCCCACCAGGACGTCCGCCCGGGCTTCGTCCAGAATGGAGCCGGCCTGCCGCACCGCTCCGGCCAGCCGTCCCGGCAGCCGCACCAGGTCAATGGAGGGCTTACGGGGAAAGGGCACGCGGTCGATCGTTGCGAGTTTGACGCCTGCTGCCGGGACAAGCCGGGTTTCCATTCCCGACGGCGTTCCGACAGCCAGGAGAGCAGCACCCGGGGAAGCGCTCTTCACGGCAGCGGCGATGGCCAGGAGCGGGCTGATGTGGCCGGCTGTTCCGCCGCCCGCCAGGACGATGGAGGGAGTGTTCGGGGTCATCTGGGATCAGGCACGCTTTCTTGCAGTCTTCTTCTTTTCGGCAGTTTCGCGGCCCTTGGCCTTGAACTTCAGCATCTTCTTGGGGCGGATGGCGGGCGCCATCTGCTCGCGGGCTAGCGAGAGCACCACGCCAACCGCGCAGAGGGACATCAGCAGTGCGGAGCCGCCATACGAAATGAAGGGCAGCGGCACGCCGATGACGGGCATCAGCCCGGTAACCACGGCCATGTTGACGGTCGCCTGGCCGAGGAGCCACACCATGATGGTTCCGGCGAGGACCCGGTGGAACATGTCCTCCTGGGCAACCACCACACGGTAGATTGCGGCACCGAGGATGGCAAAGAGAATCAGCACGACGACGGTGCCCACCAGGCCGAGTTCCTCGCCGATGATGGCGAAGATGAAGTCGTTGTGGGCTTCCGGAATCCAGCTGTACTTCTGCCGGCTCTGGCCAAGCCCCACCCCGAACCAGCCTCCGGAGGCCAGTCCGTAAATGCCGTTGGTTGCCTGGTAGTTCGCGTCAATGCCGTCGGCGCAGGACTCGCCGGTCCACCAGGAGGTGATGCGGCACACGCGGTTGGAGCTGGTGACAGCCATGATGCCGGCTCCTGCGGCACCCAGCAGACCCGCGATGCCGAAGAGATAGAGGGGTGCCCCGGCGAAGAATAACGCGGCCGCCGTGATCATCATGATGATCATGGCCGTGCCGAGGTCGTTGCCCCAAAGGACCAGCCCCACCACGATGACGGCCATCGGGACGGCGGGAATTGCGACGTGCTGCCAGCGGCTGAGCAGCTTGCCTTTCCTGGCCAGCACTGTGGCCATCCACAGGGCAAGGGCGAGCTTTGACGCCTCGGACGGCTGGAAGGTAATGCCGCCGAGGTCGATCCAGTTCTTGTTGCCGTTGACCTCCGCACCCACCAGCTGCACCAGGACAAGGAGTGCCAGGGCCGCAATGATCGCGAGCCAGGCCAGGCGCTTGAGCCACACCACGTTGATCCGTGACAGCACGAACATGGTGAAGATGCCGATTGCGGCGAATACTCCCTGTTTCAAGGCGTCCCCATAGGGCGACTTTCCGGCAGCGATCGATTCCACGCTGGAGGCGGAAAGAACCATCATGATGCCGATAGCAGTCAGGGCCAGGGTGGAACCCAGGATGAGGTAGTAAGTGGAGCCGTTGCGGGAGGTTCCGTTGCCTTCGAGGGCGGACCAGAACCGGCGGTACATGGTCCGCAGCTTTCCGGGCAGGGTGGCCTGCCGCCGGACTGCTGTTGCGGAGGAACCGGGGCCAGGCGTGCGGGCCTGCTCTTTGGCTGGCTGCTGCCGGGTGGGCGTGCTGGCCATTCTTACTCCTCGCCGGTCTGTCCCTGCCCTTCCACCAGCCCGCGGACAGCTGCGATGAAAGTGTCACCACGGTGAGCATAGGAAGAGAACTGATCCATGGAAGCAGCTGCCGGAGCCATCAGCACAGTATCGCCGGATGCGGCCAGCTGGGCTGCTGATGCAACGGCCATGGACATCACCTGTTCCCCGGACAGGGAGGAACCGGCCTCGACGCCAGCGGACGCTGCAGCAGTCTGCACCCCTTCAGTGTCACCCGGTACCGCCACGATCACCGGGACATCCGGCGCGTGTCGCTGGAGGGCACCGCCCAGCACGGACGTGTCCGTGCCGATCAGCACCACGGCCTTCAGCCGGGAGGCGTGCTCGTGCACAAGGTCGTCATAGGAAACGCCTTTCGACAAACCTCCCGCGATCCAGACCACGTTGTTGAAGGCAGCCAGCGAAGCCGACGCCGCGTGCGGGTTGGTGGCTTTGGAGTCATTGACCCACAGGACGTCATTGTGGCGGGCAACCGGCTGGATGCGGTGGTCCCCCGGGATGTAGTCCCGGATTCCCTGGCGGACGGCGGCTGCGTCCACCCCGTAGGCGCGCACAAGCCCGGCGGCGGCGAGAGCGTTGGCCACCATGTGGCGGGGCGCAAAAGCGCCGAGGTCGTTCATCGAGGCGAGCTCGGCCGCACTGTCTTTGCGTTCTTCGATGAAGGCGCGGTCCACCAGGAGCCCTTCGACCACGCCGAGCATGCTGATGGCCGGCGTGACCGTGGTGAACCCGATGGCGCGGCAGCCCTCCACGACGTCGGCGTTCTCCACCATGCGTTCGGTTTCAAACTGCTCGGCGTTGTAGATGCAGGCCTTCCGGGTTTGCTCGTAAACCTTCGCTTTGTCCGCGAGGTACGACTCGTAGGAACCGTGCCAGTCAACATGGTCCTCGGCGACGTTCAGGCAGACACTGGCCACGGGCGAAAGCGATTCCGCCCAGTGCAGCTGGAAGCTGGACAACTCGACGGCGAAAACGTCGTAGTCGACGGGATCCCGGATGGCATCCAGGATGGGGGTCCCCACATTCCCCACGGCGACGGCCTTGAGGCCAGCCGCGCGGAGCATGGACTCGGTAAGGCCCACCGTGGTGGTCTTCCCGTTCGTGCCGGTGATGGCCAGCCAGTCGGCCGTCTTCCGGCCTTCCCTGGTGCGGACCCGCCAGGCGAGTTCCACGTCCCCCCACACGGGGATGTGCGCACGGGCAGCGGCGGCGAGGAGGGCCTGGTCGGGGCGCCAGCCGGGCGAGGTGACGATCAGCTCCGGAAGTTCTCCGTCAATCCGGGGAATCCGCGTTACCGCGTCCTCCCCCAGCAGGACATCGGCCGCGCCAACGATCCTGAGTGTTTCCGCGTGCGCCTTGGCTTTCTCCGTGGTGGCGGCGTCAACCACCACCACCCGGGCACCGAGTTCGATCAGGGTGTCCGCCGCGGCAAAGCCGGAAACACCGATGCCGGTGACGGCCACGCGCAGCCCTGCCCAGTCGGAGTCCCAGGAGACGAGGTTTTGCAGGCGGGGGGAAACGGTCACAGCAATACAACCCATTCAGCGTAGAAAATGCCAAGGCCCACGGCCACGAAGAGGCCGCCCAGGATCCAGAACCGGACCACCACGGTCACTTCCGCCCAGCCCTTCAGTTCGAAGTGGTGCTGCAGCGGTGCCATCTTGAAGACACGTTTACCGCCCGTGGCCTTGAAATAACCCACCTGGATGATGACGGACAGGGTGATCAGGACGAACAGGCCGCCGATGATTCCCAGCAGCAGTTCGGTCCGGGAGAGGATGGCAAAACCGGCAATGGCCCCACCGATGGCGAGGGAACCGGTGTCCCCCATGAAGATCTTCGCCGGTGAGGTGTTCCACCAGAGGAAGCCAACCAGCGCCGCGCTCATAATGGCGGCCAGCAGGGCGAGGTCCAAAGGATCCCGTACGGAATAGCAGCCGCTGCCGGCTTGCCGCGGCGACCCGCAGGCCTGGTTGCTTTGCCAGATGCCCATCAGGGTATATGCCCCGAAGACCATCACCGAGGCGCCGGCCGCCAGTCCATCGAGACCGTCCGTGAGGTTGACGCCGTTGGTGGCAGCCGTCACGATCAGGTTCGACCAGATGACAAAGAGGATGGCACCCAGCACAGTTCCGCCGAAGGCCAGGTCCAGCCACGGCAGGTCGCGGACCAGCGATATCTTCGTGGAGGCCGGGGCAAGGCCGTCCTCGTTTGGAAAGTTGAGGGCCAGCACAGCGAAGATAATGCCCACGGCAGCCTGCAGGATAAGTTTCGCCTTGGCGTTCAGGCCCAGGCTGCGCTGCCTGGAAATCTTGATGAAGTCGTCAAGGAAGCCGACGAGGCCCATTCCCACCATCAGGAACAGCAGGATCAGGGCGGACGCGGACGGCCCGGCCGTGTCCGGGTTCATCAGGAACATGATGAGGTGCGTGAGTCCGTAGCTCAGCAGGACGGCGGCCACCACAACCGTTCCGCCCATGGTGGGCGTTCCGCGTTTGGTGTGGTGCGAGGTAGGGCCGTCATCCCGGATGAACTGTCCATAGCCGCGGCGGACCAGGAGCCGGATGAAGAGCGGGGTACCAACCAGTGCGCACAGCAGGGCCAGCCCGGCGCCGATCAAAAGTGCAATCACAGCAGAGTGCTCCTTTCATCGGCGGGCTGGCGGGTTGGGGGTAATGCTATCCGATCACCCAAATGGCGCAGTCCAACGCTGTTGGAGGACTTGAACAGCACCAGGTCCCCCGGCTGGAGTTCGGCGTTGAGGAGATCGTAGGCCTCGTCGGCGGTCTCCGTGAAAATGCATTCGTCCCCCCAGGATCCCTCCTGGACGGCGGAGACGTAGAGCGGACGTGCCTCCCGGCCCACCACCACCAGCCGGGAGATGTTGAGCCGCACCACCTGGGTGCCCACGGCGGTATGTTCCCGGATGGAGTCCTCGCCGAGTTCCAGCATGGCGCCCAAGACAGCCCAGGTGCGCCGGCCGCGGCCCAGGTCAGCGAGGGTCCGGAGCGCGGCCCTCATGGACTCCGGGTTTGCGTTGTAGGCATCGTTGATGATCGTGACGCCGTCCGCCCGCTCGGTCCGCTCCATCCGCCACCGGCTGGCAGCGGCCTGGCTGCTCAGCCCGGAAGCAATCTCGGCGCCTGGTACACCGGCTGCGAAGGCGGCAGCTGCCGCCGCGAGCAGGTTCCCCACGTGGTGGGCGCCGATCAGGCGGCTGGAAACGCGGTGCGGCCCCTCGCCGCCTGGCAGCAAGAGGTCGAATTCGGGGTTCCCGCCGGTATTGGTGTCGGCGTTGAGCGCCTGTACGGCAGCGTCTTCGCGTCCTTCCGCGGAAAAACCCAGCACCGTTGCGGTGGTGCGGGCGCGCATCGCGGCCACCCTGTCGTCGTCGAGGTTGATGATGGCGGTTCCGGCGGCGGTGAGGCCTTCCACGAGCTCACCCTTGGCGACCGCGATGTTCTCCACTCCCCCGAACTCGCCGGCGTGCGCCGTCCCGACGCCGAGTACGACGCCTATATCGGGCCTGACCATCTCGGCCAGGTACCGGATGTGTCCAATGCCGGTGGCGCCCATCTCGATCACGAGGTAGCGGGTGCCGGTGCCTGCGCGGAACACCGTGAGCGGTACTCCCACTTCACCGTTGTAGGAGCCCTGCGGCGCCACGGTCTCGCCATGGGACGCGAAGATGCCGGCCAGCAAGTCCTTGGTGGTGGTCTTGCCGGCCGAGCCGGTGATGCCCACCACGGTCAACTTCCCGCCGGCTTCTGCCCGGGCTGCGCGGATCCTGCGGACTGCCTCGGCTGCCAGTGCACCCATGGCCAGGACGGCGTCGGGCACCAGCACCGAAGGGTACGGAACTCCGTCCGGACCGGCTACCGGCCGTTCAACGAGGGCCAGGACAGCCCCGGCGCCGAACGCGGCAGGAAGAAAGTCGTGGCCGTCCGCGAACTCGCCCGGTTTTGCGACGTAGAGCGAACCCGGCGTGGCTTCGCGTGAATCCGTAACCACCGAAAGGGGCGTGATTCCGGGATCGGCGTCCAGGCGCCCGCTGGTGATTTCGGCGATTTCCGCCGCAGTAAATGCAATCATCTCGGTCTAGGACTCTATCCGGTCGTCTTGGAGAACGTTGAATCCCCTGGCTGTCAAGGCGGTGCGCAGCTCCACCCGGTCATCGAGGGCAAGGTTGACGCCCTGCACTTCCTGCCAGACCTCGTGTCCGCGCCCGGCGACGAGGATCGTGTCCTGTGGCCGGGCCAGCTCCACGGCCCGGCGGATGGCTTCATCGCGGGGAAACACCTCCAGCACGTCGCATGGGAGGTCTTCATTGGTCCGGGCCTCCTGTGCGCCGGCCAGGACGTCACTCCGGATGGCAGCTGCATCCTCGTCGTGGGGATCGTCATCGGTGACGATGACAGTGTCGGCGAGTCGGGCCGCAATGGCGCCCATGGCTGGGCGTTTGCCCTGGTCACGCTGGCCGGTGGCGCCGAAGACGACGATGAGCCTCGAGCCGGGCTCCGGGGAGCGGACTGCCTCCAGTGCGCGCGCCAGCGCGTCCGTATTGTGCGCGAAATCCACCACGGCGGCGGGCTCCTCGCAGATCAGCTGCATACGGCCCGGCACGGCTAAGGTGAAGGGGTCCGCCGCATCGAGGGCTGCCTGCAGGTCCGCCGGGTCCACACCGGACACGAGCACCATGACTGCTGCCAGGGCGGCGTTGGCCACGTTGAAGCTTCCGGGAAGGCCGGTGTGGATGCGAAGTTCGGTGCCCCCCGGTCCGCGGAGGGTGAACTCGGTCCCCAGGCCGCGAGGCGACCTCGTGGTGACCGTCCAGTCCGCAGCCGTCCCCGGTGCCGTGGCCAGGGTGGTGACCGGCACTCCGGCGGTACCGGCAAGGCACTGGCCCCACTCGTCGTCGACCGTTACCACTGCCTTGCGCGCGCGGCCGGGCGTGAAAAGCTCTGCCTTGGTGGCGAAGTAGTCGTCCATCGTGTGGTGCAGGTCGAGGTGGTCCTGCGTCAGATTGGTAAAACCGGCAACGTCGAACGTCAGCCCGTCCACGCGCTGGTAGGAGATGGCGTGGGAGGAAACCTCCATGGCGGCAGCGGCCAGTCCCCTCTCCCGCATCAGAGCCAGCAGCCCGTGCACGTCTGTCGATTCGGGCGTGGTGAGCAGGCTGGGAATGGGGTCGGCGCCGGCCAGGATTTCGATGGTGCCGATCAGGCCGGCAGGGTTGCCCAGCGCGCCGAGCAGGGACTTGATGAAGTAGGTGGTGGTGGTCTTGCCGTTTGTGCCGGTCACGCCGAACAGCTGCAGGGCGCGGTCAGCGCCGGACTGGCTGCGATAGATCATGCCGGACAGCGGCCCCACGACGTTCCGCGGGGCATCCACGACCAGTACCGGCACCGGCGTGTCGGAGGCCAGTGCCAGCAGCCGTGCACCGGCGTCGTCGGTGAGGACGGCAACCGCACCGGCTTCTATGGCCTGGCCGGCGAAATCTGCACCGTGGCGGACAGCGCCCGGGAGCGCGACGTACAGGTCGCCGGGCTCCACTGCCCGGGAGTCCAGGGATATGCCGGTCACCTGCGTGTCCGCAGCAGGTCCGGGAACGCCGACGCCGACAGCGTCACCAATGCTGCCCAGCGGCAGTGCTTCCACGGCTGAGGGCCGGAACCGGGCATTGGTGGCAGGAGCGGCGGGAACGGCGCTGTCCTGGGACGGGTTGAACTCTGACAAGGGATCTCCGATAGTGCTAGTGGACCGTGGCCGGCACGGAAGACCGCGCCGGCACTGGCCGGTGCGGCCTTGAAGCCGGGATGCTACTTGGCGAACTGGGGCAGCCGGGCCGGCTCGCCGGTGGACGGCTGGACGTTGTAGGTCCGCAGTGCCTGGCTCATCACCGACCGGAAGACCGGCCCCTGGGTAATCCCGTAGATGCTGCCCTTGGGCCGCTGGAGTACCACCTCCACAATAAACCGCGGATCATCCATGGGTGCCATGCCCACGATGGAGGCGGTGTATCCGCAGAACCCCGCGCCGTCGTCGCAGGGGGACTCAGAGGTGCCCGTCTTGGCGCCCACACGGTAGCCGTCGATGGCCGCATCCTTGATTTGGCCCTCGGTGACGGCGCTTTCCAGGATGTCCTGGACCTGCTGGGCCGTGCTGTCCGAAACGATCTGCCTGGAGGGCGCGGCCGGCACCTTCTCCTCGGTGCCGTCCGGTGAGATATATGAGTCGATCAGGCGTGGCTGGAGCATGACACCGTTGTTGGCGATGGACTGGAACGCCCGCACCGTCTGCAGGGTGGACTGGGAAACGCCCTGTCCGAACAGGACCGTGTATTCCTGCCGCCCGTCCCATTTCTCCCAGGGTGTCAGGATGCCTGAGGCAGTGGCCGGCAGCCCAATGTCCGGCGCCTCGCCGATTCCGAACTTCTTCAGCCATTCGTACCGCTGTTCCTTGCTGAGCCGCTGTCCCGCCATCACTGTGCCCGTGTTCATCGAATAGCCCAGGATGCCGGCGAGGGTCCGTTCTTCGGTGCCGTGGGCGAATGAATCACTGAACGTCTGTCCGTCCACGGTGTAGGAAGGCCCCAGGGTGAACGTGTCCAGCGGGGCGGCCTTCCCCTCTTCGATCAAGGCGGCCGCAGTCATCATCTTCTCCACCGAGCCCGGCTCGTAGGCGGCGGTGACGGCGCGGACTCCACGGTCCTTGGCTGCCACCCGGCCCGGATCGTTGGGGTCGGGGGCATTGGTGTCTGCCATGGCCACCAGGTCCCCGGTCTTGGCATCCATCACAATGATGACGCCCCACTCGGCGCCGAGCTTGTCCGTCTGGCTCTGGATGGCTTGCTGTGCGAAGTACTGGAGATCAGAGTTGATGGTGAGCTTGACGTCCTTGCCGTCTTCCGGCGGCGTCAGTTCGTCCATGCCTACCGGGATGCGAAGGCCGTCGGCTCCGATTTCGAAGAGTCTTTTGCCGTCCTTGCCGCGGAGCAGTTCGTCCTGGGTCTGCTCGATTCCGGCCTGGCCGGTGGTGCCGTCCTTCAGGAATCCGATGATGCCGCCGGCCACGGACCCGTTGGGGTAAACGCGCTTGCTCACGCCTTCGGTGACGATCCCCGGGATCTGGAGTTTGGAGATGCGGTCTTCAACATCCGGCTTCACGTCTTTGGCCACGATGTAGTAAGGCCGATCACCGGTCACCGCCTCCCGGATGGCGTCCTTGTCCATCCCCAAGGCAGCGGCCAGCTCCGTGAGCCCCTGGTCGCGGGAGACATCTACCAGCTTTTCGTTGGCCTCATCCAGGCGTTTGAAAGTTTCAGTCTTGGTGTTGACCCTCTGGTCCACCACCACGTTGTAGCGGATGACGCTGTTGGCAAGGACGGTGCCGTTCGAGTCCAGTATGCTTCCCCGCTCGGCGGGCAGGACGGTCTCGGTCATCCGCTTGTTGAGGGCTGCTGCTGCCATGCCGCCGACGTCCAGGCCCTGGACGAGGAAGAGCTTGCCGCCCACCACCAGCAGGAGGGTCAGCATGATGCCAAGCCCCAGCCGCAGCCGCCGGGTGGCGTTGGGTACCTTGTCTACTGCCTTGCCGGTCCTCTGCGCCACCGTGGAATTCCTTGCTGCTCGACCCTGTTACCTGCCAGAAGTGCTGATCTACTGCCCGGGCACCTTCTGTTGGGGCACGGGTACCGTTCCGCCGTGAAGCTCAGCCGCGGGCACCTCCACGGCAGGTTTTGCCGCCGGTGCCTGGGCCGCGGCCTCGCCGGCAGGAGCGTCTGCGGCTGGTGCTGCGGCGGCAGGGGCCGGGGGCACTGCATCTTCCACCGGCTTGCGGCTTTCGAGGGGTTCGCCCTTTGTTGGCGGCGGGACTACGAGGAGCTGGCCGGCCACGGCCGGCGCGGGGATGACGGCGCCTTCCGAGCCACCCTTAACTGCCGGTGTGGCCTTGCCCGTGACGGACAGGGTGGAGAGGTCGATCTGGCCCTTGACGGTGGAAGCCACCATCCCCAGGTCCTTGGCTTTCGCAGCCAGGTTCTGCGGAGCCTCGAAGTTCTGCACCTGCTGGGTGAGGTCCTGGTTCTGTTTGGTCAGGGTGCTCTGCCGCGCGCGCAGCTCCACCAGCTGGTATTGCGCAGTGGAGACGGAGATGTTCAGGACCAGCACGGCGATCAGGGCCACCGCAAGCATGGCGAAGCACAGCACCACGAACGGGGCCCTGCGCTTCCGGGGAACGCTGCTGACCAGCGAGAGCGGGGTGCGGCTCTTCCGGCCCTCACCCGGCGCTCCCGCAGGCAGGCTCCTGCCCGCTGCCAAACTGCCAGAGACGACGGGAAAGTTCTTGACGGCAGCGGTGCTCATGCAGCTCTCCTGGCTCTGATTCGTTCAACCGCACGCAGCCTGGCTGAGGCTGCACGCGGATTTTCGGCAATTTCGACGGCGGTTGGCACCTCTGTGCCTTTGGTCAGGGTCTTCAGTTCGGCCTTGTGTTCCTCCAGCTCCACCGGGAAGCCGAGCGGCGCCGAGGATTTGGATCGTGCCTGGAAAACGCCCTTGACGATTTTGTCCTCCAGCGAGTGGTAGGACATCACCACGATCCGTCCGCCCAGGGCCGTGGCGTCTACGGCTGCTGGAACGGCGCGTTCCAGAACATCGAGTTCTTCATTGACCTCAATCCGCAACGCCTGGAAGGTCCGTTTGGCCGGATGTCCCCCGGTCTTCGCCGCCCCGGCGGGTACCACGGAGCGGATCTGTTCCACCAGCTCGCCGGTGGTGGCGAAGGGCTTTACGGCGCGGGCAGCAACAATCCTGTTGGCGATGCGGCCGGCGAATTTTTCTTCACCCCATTTCCGGATGATCCGGACCAGCTCGTCTTCGCTGTAGTTGTTCACTACGTCAGCGGCGGTCTGGCCCCGGCTTGTATCCATGCGCATGTCCAGGGGCGCGTCAAAGGAGTAGGCGAACCCCCGTTCCCGCTCATCCAGCTGGAGCGAGGAGACGCCCAGGTCCATCAGTATCCCGTGGACCTCGGGGACACCAAGGTCTTCTAGGACGTCCTGAATTTCGTCGTAGACGGCGTGGACAAGGTCGGTGCGGGCGCGAAAGGGTTCCAGCCGCTCTCCAGCGAGGGCAAGGGCTTCTTCGTCCCGGTCGATACCGATGAGGTGAAGGTCGGGGAAGCGCTGGAGCATCGCCTCGGAGTGGCCGCCCATGCCCAAGGTCGCATCGATCGCCACGGGGGTCTCGCCCCGGAGCCTGGCCGCCTCGAAACCAGGGGCCAACAAATTGATGCACCGGTCCCGCAGGACCGGCACATGGCGTTCGGACGTGGGCTTCGGTTGTTCGTTCATCCCTCATCCTTTCTCGCCGTCATGGTCACCGTGCCGGCTTCTTGGGCCAGATCCCCATCCGCGCCTATCGTCCAGCCCGCCTGGCTCCGGGGAAGTGAGTCAGGTTGGCAAGCCGATGGGCGGCTGGAGATCTCGTCCAAGAAGCTCCCTTGGCCATTCCGGCATTCAGAGAATGCCCGGAATGGGATCATCAGTTTCCGAGAAGGCTGTTTCCTTCTCAGCGAGGTACTCATTCCAGGCCTGGGCGTCCCAGATCTCGGCCCGGGATCCTGCACCGATGACGGCAAGCTCCCTACCGAGTCCTGCATACTCCCGGAGCGCCGGTGGAATCGTTACGCGCCCCTGCTTGTCAGGTACCTCGTCAGAGGCTCCAGAGAGAAAAACGCGAATGTAGTCACGTGCCTGCTTGGAGGAGATTGGCGCCTCCCGCATTTGCTCGTGGACCCGCGCAAATTCCTTCTCGCTGAAGACGTAGATGCAGCGTTCCTGGCCCCTCGTGAGCACCAGCCCGCTGGCAAGTTCCTCGCGGAACTTAGCGGGGAGAATGATCCGTCCCTTTTCATCCAGACGTGGCGAGTGCGTGCCAAGAAACACTGGCCCACCGCCTGTCTGCCGTCAGGAACTGCACATCCCCTATGTTGCAACCACCCTCTTATGCCCTCCACATTACTCCACTTTCCCCCACAGTCAACGTAAAAGCCCTCCATCTGTTTGCTATTCGTGGGAACACGGCCGCTAAATCCCGGGGATATGCGCGGGTGGTGGAAAGTGGAGCACTTTAGTCCGCAATTAGTCGGCTGAATGCAGGCTCCATCCGATGTGGCCGGCAACACCAGGGTTACCGGTCGCCAAGCGCTCCGAAAGGGGACTTTAAACGCGAATAGATCCCCCGGAGGGGATCTATTCGCGTTCCAACCCCGCGAGGGGGTGGAAAGTGGAGGGTAGTTCGCGGCGCCTAGGGTTCGCCCCTGCGCCTTTCATCCCAGCGCTCTTCGAGGCTGCTCATAAATGAGCTCCGCTGCTTTCCGGACTTTCCGCTGCCGGACTTAGAACCCGGCTTCGCCGGCCCGGAACTCCGCATCGTGGCAAAATAGACGCCGCCGCCCATCACGATGAAACCCAGGACGCCGACGAAGATGTTCTGCAGCGTTACCCCGACCAATAACAGGAAGACGCCAGCCAGTGCGCAGAGGACGCCAATCACCACGTGCCGCGTGGACCATGACCGTCCCGGGTCGGACCCCATGGAATTAGCGAACTTCGGGTCGTCCTCGTGAAGCTGCTTCTCCAGCTGCTCAAGCAGCTTCTGTTCGTGCTCCGACAGCGGCATCACGACCTCCTTTTGTAGGCCAACGTCCGGGCTGGTTCCCAGCCACTACTTCTGCACCGTTAACGACTGTTGCGCCTAGGTGGTTCCCGCTTCACCCGCATCGGCAAAAGCTGGAACCTGGCACACAGCCGCAGGAGCGGGAGCATGTCCAAGAGAGCCCGGCAGTAAGTCCAGTCACTCAAAAACTATGTATCTCTAAGGATAGTTTGTTGAAGGCCGTTCTGAAAGACGGCAATCGCCTTTGGAGACGGTCTCCAGCCGCGTGCCTGACCGCTCATTCCGGGCCCGTTCCCGGCTCCATGAGCCGGGCCGGCAATACCGACTTGTTCCCGAATTTGCGGGTCACTTCATCCAGCGCCTGTTCCGCCGCACGCCAGTTGTCGTCCCGGCGGTCGATGCTGAGCTGGAGCGACGTCCGGGAAGCGTCTTCCAGTTGCTCAGCCCTGACCCCCACGAGGCGGACCGACATGCCGCGGTTTCCCACCGAGTCCAGCAACTGCAGGACAACCCCGTAAATAAGCTGCGCGCTGTCCACGGGGGTCTGCATGGTCCGGCTGCGTGTGATGGTGGAAAAGTCAGCGAAGCGGAGTTTGAGGGCGACTGTCCGGGCCACCATTCCTGAACTGCGCAGACGCGTGGCAGTACGGTGCGACAGTCGAAGCAGTTCCCGGTGAAGGAGGGCTTCGTCGGTGGTATCCGCAGCGAAGGTTTCCTCGGCCCCGATGCTTTTCTCCAGCCGCACCGGTGTCACTGGCCTCGGGTCGATGCCCCAGGACAACTGGTGGACGTGTTCGCCGGCGGCGCCCAGCGTCTTCCGGAGCGCTGAAACGGGTGTTGCCGCCACATCCGCAACGCTCCGGATCCCCATCTTGGCCAGAACCTCGGTTGTCTTTGCGCCGACGCCCCAAAGCGCACCGACCGGGAGGCTGTGGAGGTAGGGCAGGGTCTCGTCGGGGCCGATCAGGAGCAGGCCGTCAGGCTTGCAGCGGGTGGAGGCGATCTTCGCCACAAACTTTGTCTCGGCTATGCCCACGGACGCCGTAATCCCCAGCTCTGATGCAACCTGCCGACGGATCTGTTCCCCTATCCCCCTCGGCGGACCCAGGCGGCGGAGGGCTCCGCTCACGTCGAGGAATGCTTCATCGACGCTCAACGGCTCGACGAGTTCGGTAATGGATTCGAAGATGGCCATCAGTTGCCTGGACACCTCGTAGTACAGCTTGTGGCGCGGCTCGATAATCACCGCCTGCGGGCACATCCGCGCCGCCACCGCCATGGGCATGGCGGACTTCACGCCAAAGGCACGGGCCTCATAGGATGCCGAGAGCACAACTGAACGTTCCGCCGGAAAGCCAACGATCACCGGCTTTCCACAAAGTTCAGGACGCGTCCGGAGCTCGACCGAGACGAAAAAGGCGTCCATGTCCACATGCATGATGCACTTGCGCCGGCGGGCCGGGAGGCGCGCAGCGGCTGGTTGGTTCATACCGTCGGGCCCCACAGCTGCAATCCTAACTGTTGGTACTGACTAAACTGGAGGCTGAATCCGGCATCAACACCAGGAGGAAAGTCCCTGTGACGGTCTTTGGAAACCTCAAGCCCGCGGGCTTGGCCGCTCTCGCTGCCGGTGCAGCCTTGGCACTGGCGGCCTGCAGCCCCACTCCGTCAGCAACACCGGGATCCACTCCTTCGGCGTCCTCGCCGGCCGGCACACAGTCCGCGGTGACTGCTTCCGCCAGCCCCTCCGCCTCACCCAATACGTCCGCCACCGTCGGTGCCGTTGTGGAAGGCTTCCCGCAGGAACTGCTGCCCCTCATGCCGGGCTCCACTGTGGTGTCGAGCAGCTTCGACAAGGCGTCCGCCCCGGCCACCGCTGCACTGGTGGCCACGGTGGGAGCGCCTACCGCCGCCGTGATCGACTTCTACACCAAGACGCTTGAGGGACAGGGTTTCAAGGCGGTGCCCGGTGATGCAGTTGGAGCAGTCGCCTCCAAGGACTTCGTTCGCGGCGACAACGAGACCGTTAACCTTTCGGTGGTGGAAGCCTCAGGAGTGGCAACCTTCACGATCGGTGCCAACGTGGCAGCTGAGTCAGCCAAGTGACCGCCGCGGAGCAACTCCGGCACGAACAGGCAGACTATGTGGCGGCGGTGGCCGGCGAACTCACCGGGTTCCTCGCGTCGCGGCAGTCAGTCATGTCAGCCATTTCCCCGGACATCGATCCCATCATGGGCTCCATCTCCAACCTGGTGACCGGCGGCAAGCGCCTCCGGGCCCTGATGTGCTATTGGGGCTGGCGCGGCGCGGGTGGCGAAGCCGCTGCCACGGAAGTGGTGACCGCAGGGGCTGCTCTCGAACTGTTCCAGGCGGCCGCCCTGATCCATGACGACATCATTGACCGCTCAGACACCAGGCGGGGAGGACCAAGCGTCCACCGCCGGTTCAGCCAACTGCACGGCAAGCAGGGCTGGGCGCTGGACAGTGAGCGCTTCGGCCAGGCGGCAGCAATCCTCGCCGGCGACCTCTGCCTGTCCTTCAGCGAGGAAGCATTCACCGACATCGGGGAACGGGCAGCTTCGGGAAGCAGGGCCAGGCTGATCTTCAACCTGATGCGTGCAGAGGTCATGGCCGGACAGTACCTGGACATCCTAGAGGAGGTGGCGGGGCCGGTCCGCGACCGCGCCGGAGCCGTCAGCCGCGCGCAGTCAATCATCCGCTTCAAGAGCGCCAAGTACTCCACAGAGCATCCGCTGGCACTGGGCGGTGCCCTGGCGGGGGCCTCGAACGACTTGCTGCGGGGTTACTCCGCTTTCGCGCTCCCGCTGGGCGAGGCGTTCCAGCTGCGGGATGACGTACTGGGAGTCTTCGGTGACCCGCTCACCACGGGGAAGCCTGCCGGGGACGATTTGCGCGAGGGTAAGAGGACGGTCCTGGTGGCACTGGCATTGGACCAGGCCACAACCGCGGAGTCCGCTTTCATCGATGCCCGGCTGGGCAGCCCGGACCTTTCGGACAACGACGTCGAGGAAATCCGGAGGATTATCGAGGAGTCCGGTGCGCTGCAGGCAACGGAGGTCCTCATTGACGAGTTTGGCTCGGCGGCGTTCGACGCCCTGGAGGCCCTTCCGCTCGGCGAACTGCCAAAAACCGCCCTGCGGAGGCTGGCTGAGGCCACGGTCAGCCGAGCCTCCTAGGGCTTGCCCTTCTTACCAGGCCAGGGTCTGCGCCCGGCGCCGGATCTCCGTCTTCCGGCCTTCACGCAGGGCATCGATGGGACGGCCGCGCAGCGATTCGTCCTGGGTGAACAGCCAGACGATCAAGTCCTCGTCCGAGTATCCGGCATCGGCCAAGACCACAATTGTGCCCTTCAGGCTGTCGACGATCTGCCCGTCCTTGATGAATTCAGCGGGCACGGACCTGATATTCCGTTCGCCTACCCTTAGTGCCGCCAGCGCCCGTTCATCAATAAGGCTGTGCACCCTGGTGATGGAAACGTCCAAAAGCCGGGCTACGTCGGGAAGGGGCAGCCATTCGCCCACGAGGTTTTCTACATTACTCACGCATCAAGGTTGCCACGATGGGTACCTTGCCGCCTAGTCGATTCACCCCAGGCCTGCCGCTGACCTGCAGACACTCCGGGAATCTTTCCTTGCAGGCATTCCTGGAATTCTTGTGCTATTTCCGGATTCATGAGAGATTCACAGTATTAACACTAGTAACACCAAAAACTCGAGTAACACTAGTATCAGGAATGTGAGCGGCATCCCCGTCCGCGCCCGCAGTTGAGAAGAGGATCTTTTCATGACAATGTCCCGCTCGCCCCAGCGGCCCCCAAGGCCGAGCCTGCCGATGATTGCCGCCACCACGGCGGCACTGCCTGCGGTCGTATTGTCATCCTTGGCCGTCGCCGAACCTGCTGCTGCTGACAAACCCGCCCGCGCGATTCCTGCTTCCCTGGCTGCAGCGATGGAAGCACAGGCCTCCCAGGCAACGGCTGCCCGCATCCCGGCGGCCTCGGTCTCCACCACCATCCCGGCTGCTTTCAAGCCCGCGGAGCCGTCAGCCCCTGCGGAGTACACCATTGCGCGCGGTGACACCATCAGTGGGATCGCCGGAAGGTTTGGCCTGAACACCGGTGACGTACTCCGGCTGAACAACCTCCAGCCGAACACGATCATCTATCCGGGACAGAAGATCAAACTATCCGGTAAGCCTGCCGCGCCCACTGCCCCCGCTGCCGCCCCCGCGGCACCTTCCGGCGGAGAGGGCGCCACCTACACTGTGAAGCCCGGCGACACGCTGGGCGCCATCGCCGCCCGCCATAACGTCAGCCTGTCCGATGTGTTCAGCTGGAACAGCCTGAACATGCGGTCCATCATCTATCCGGGACAGAAAATCAAGGTGGGCGGGGGGCAGCCCGCGCCGGCGGCACCCGCCGCTGCGCCGGCCCCGGCTCCGGCACTGGCGAATTCCTCGGCCACCCCGGCACCGGCCACGGGTTCGTATACGGTCAAGGCCGGCGACACCCTGTATGCCATCGCGTCACGCCACAACGTCAAGCTCTCCGAGCTCCTGTCGGCCAACCGGATGAGCATGAGCACGGTCATCTACCCCGGCAACAAGCTGGTCATCCCTGGAGCATCCGGCCAGGGCGCTGCCCCGCAGCCTGCGGCGGGAGTAGCTCCGCTCGTGCCAAGTTCGTTCCTGGGGTTCAGCTATCCGGCAGCCGTGGTCAGCTCAGCCAACGAGAACAAGGCGCTCCTGAACGCGTCTCCGGTTCCGTCCCGCGCCGAGATGCGCAACATCGTGGCCGATACGGCGCGCCGCATGGGGGTTGATCCTGCCCTTGCCCTCGCCTTTGCGCACCAGGAGTCGGGTTTCGACCAGCGCGCCGTCTCCCCCGCCAACGCCATCGGCACCATGCAGGTCATCCCCAGCTCCGGCCAGTGGGCATCGGACCTGGTGGGGCGCAAGCTGAACCTCCTGGATCCGTACGACAACGCAACCGCGGGCGTGGCGATCATCCGCCAGCTCCTGGCCACCAGCAAGGACGAGGATACGGCCATCGCGGGGTACTACCAGGGCCAGTACTCGGTCAGCAAGTACGGCATGTACGACGACACCAAGGCGTACGTCGCCGCCATCAAGGCGCACCGCAAGAATTTCGGATAGCCCCCACTCCCGGAGTTCCGGGGACTTGGAGGTTATCTGAGACGGGTCCGGACCGGTTACAGGTTCGGACCCGTTTCGTTGCGGGACTAGGATCGAAGGGTGCAGGAACACGTGACTGACCCCTTTGTGGGAACGCTGGTGGACAACCGTTACACCGTGCAGTCCCGGCTCGCGCGCGGGGGCATGTCCACCGTCTACCTTGCAGTGGACCAGCGACTGGAGCGCGACGTCGCACTCAAGGTGCTGCACCCGCACCTCGCCGCGGATGAGAGCTTCCTCGGCAGGCTTGGGCGTGAGGCGAAGGCAGCAGCCCGGCTCTCCCATCCCCATGTGGTGGGCGTGCTGGACCAGGGCCATGATGGGCACACGGCCTACCTGGTTATGGAATACATCAAGGGCCATACGCTTCGCGACGTCATCAACGACAAAGGCGCCCTGCCCCCGCGGTTGGCCCTGGCCCTGATTGATCCCGTGGTGGAGGGCCTGGCTGCGGCCCATTCGGCAGGCTTTATCCACCGCGACGTGAAACCTGAAAACGTCCTTATCGCCGATGACGGCAGGATCAAGATCGGCGATTTCGGCCTGGCGCGGGCTGTAACCACCTCCACGAGTTCCGGGACGCTCATGGGAACAGTCGCGTACGTTTCGCCCGAACTGGTCCTGGGCCGGCCCGCGGACGCGCGGAGCGACGTCTACTCCGTGGGCATCATGCTGTTTGAGATGCTCACTGGCCAGCAGCCGTTCGACGGCGATGTCCCCATCCAGGTTGCGTACCAGCACGTTAACGGGACAGTGGGTCCGCCCTCCGCCCTGGTTCCCGGCCTGGCCGGCGAGCTGGATGAACTCGTCCAATGGTGCACGGCCAACGACCCCGAAAACCGTCCCGTTGACGCCAATGCGCTGCTGGAGGAACTGCGGCACATCCGGACCAACCTGACCGACGCCGAATTGGACCTGCAACCTCGTGCGGCCTCCGCAGCGGGGCCGCTCGCTCCCGGCAATCGCCAGGAAACAGCGCCGGTCCAGGATGGCGGTCTCCCGAACCGCACCGAATTCATCGCCCGCCCCAACAATCCAACAACAGTCATGCCGGCCGGCCCGCCGGCGCCGCCTGCCCGCGGCCCTGGGAAGGGGCAGGAGTCCGTGGGACAGGATCCGGGCCTTTCGGCCGCCCGGGGCAGCCACATGCTCACGCCACCCGGCGAGGACACTGAAGAGCCCTGGGCTCCCCCGGCTCCTCAACTCAGCAAGCGGGCGCAGCGCAAGGCGGAGAAGGAAGACGAGAAGGCCCGCGCCCGCGCCGCCGCCACCCCGGCCCGTACGCTCCGCGAAGGCAACCCCCGGCGCCGCGGTGCCCTGTGGGTGGTGGTGCTCGTCCTGGCCGCCCTGCTGGCCACGGGCGCCGGCTGGTTCTTCGGGATGGGGCCGGGCGCTGCCGCCACTATCCCCTCCGTGGCGAATAAGACAGTGGCAGAAGCCCAGCAGCTCCTCAGCGCAGCCGGCTTCAGGTCCACCACCAGCGATGTCTTCGACGACGACGTTCCCAGCGGCTTGGTAGTGGGCAGCGAGCCGGAGGCCGGAACGGAAATCCGGAAATTCCAGCCGGTATCGCTTTATGTGTCAAAGGGCCCGCAGTTGTTCCCCTTGCCGCAACTCACAGGCGGCACGCTGGACGAAGCCAAGAACGCCCTGAACGCTGCCGAAATGGCCTTGGGCACCGTCACCGAGGCGTTCAACGAAGAGGTGGCAGCCGGCGTCGTCCTGTCCCAGGATCCGGCCGCCGGCACGCCCGCCAGGCATGGAACGCCGGTGGCAATGGTCGTTTCCAAGGGACCCCAGCCCATCCCGGTCCCGACGGTGGTGGGCCAGGACGAGGATGATGCCGTGGACGCCATCGAGGCAGCCGGGCTGAGGGCCGAGGTGGCCCGGGACGAGGTGTTCGACAGGAACATTCCGGAGGGGGCAGTAGTCAGCCAGTCCCCCGCCAGCGGGACGCTAACCCGCGGAGGCACCGTGACCCTGACCATTTCCAAGGGACCCAGGATGGTGGAAGTTCCCAGCTACATCGGACGGCAGGCAAACGAAGCGCGGCGGGCGCTCGAGGCCCTGGGCTTCCAGGTCCGGGTCAATAACGTGCTGGGCGGCTTCTTCGGAACCGTCCGGGACCAGGACCCCGTGGACACCGAAGTCCCCGAAGGTTCAGTGATCACGCTGACGGTGGTGTAGGCGGAGGAACCACCTACACCACCGGACGGGGTCAATGCTTGGCCAGCGCTCCAGCGACGAGGAATGCCATCTCCAGCGACTGCATGTGGTTCAGCCGCGGATCGCAGACGGATTCATAGCGGTCAAGGAAGGCATCCTGGTCGATGGGGTCGGCGCCGCCAAGGCATTCGGCCACATCATCGCCGGTCATTTCTACGTGCAGGCCGCCGGGGACCGTTCCCAGGGCATGGTGCACTTCGAAGAAGCCCCGCACCTCGTCAATGACGTCGTCGAAGTTCCTGGTTTTGTACCCGTTGGGGGACGTCACAGTGTTGCCGTGCATGGGGTCGGTCACCCACAGCACCTGGGCGCCGGAAGCAGTGACCTTCTCGACGACGGCGGGCAGCTTCTCGCGGATGTTGCCGGCTCCCATGCGGGTGATGAATGTCAGGCGGCCGGGCTCGCGCTCCGGATCGAGTTTGTCGATCAGGCGCAGGGCGTCATCCCCTGTGGTGGAGGGCCCGAGCTTGACGCCGATGGGGTTCCGGACGCGGGACAGGAAGTCCACATGTGCGTGGTCCAGTTCCCGGGTGCGCTCCCCGATCCATAGGAAGTGGGCCGATGTGTCATACGGGAAGCCCGTTCGGGAGTCGATCCGGGTCAGTGCCCGCTCGTAGTCCAGCAGCAGGGCCTCGTGGCTCGCGAAGAACTCGACGCGCTTGAGGGCCTCGAAATCCGCGCCGCAGGAGTCCATGAACTTGATGGCGCGGTCGATGTCACGGGCCAGCGACTCGTAGCGGGCGTGGGCGGGGTTTTCGGTGAAACCCTTGTTCCACTGGTGCACGGAGCGGAGGTCGGCGAACCCGCCCTGCGTGAATGCCCGGATGAGGTTCAGCGTGGAGGCGGAGGTGTGGTAGGCGCGGAGCATGCGCGCTGCGTCGTGGCCGCGTGATTTGGGCGTGAACTCGTAGCCATTGACGATGTCGCCGCGATAGGCGGGAAGGGTGACGCCGTTGCGGGTTTCGTCGTTGGAGGAACGGGGCTTGGCGAACTGTCCGGCCATGCGGCCCATCTTGATGACAGGCATCGCCGCGCCGTACGTCAGCACGACGGCCATCTGGAGGATGGTCTTGACCCGGGCGCTGATCTTGTCCGCCGTGGCTGCCTCGAAGGTCTCGGCGCAGTCACCGCCCTGCAGGAGGAACGCCTTCCCCTGGGCAGCGGCTGCGAGCCGCTCGCGCAGGACATCCACTTCACCGGCAAATACCAGCGGAGGAAGCACGGAGAGTTCCTTGACGGAGGCGTCGAAAACGTCCTTGTCCTGCCAGCTGGGCTGCTGGGAGATGGGGAGATCCCGCCAGTCGTCGAGTCCGGGATAGTTGGCGGCTCCGCTCTGGGCGGTGCTGGACAGCGAAAAGGCGGGTTTTGCAGATAGCTCAGTCACCATCTAAGACTAACGGCAGCGCAGGACTGGTGGACACCGCACCGTCACGCTGACCGGGGCCTGCGTCACAACTGCCGCGTGCCAGGTGCCGGGACGCTCATCCGGCGGCGGCAGCACTGCCGTCGTCAGGCCGGGACCGCTCAACCGCAGGACTGCCGGGGCTGGAATCCACGGCGCTGCCCTCACCGGACGCCGGAGACGCGAGGGGTTCCGCGCTTGCCGCCGGCTCCACCGGCTTGCCCGCCAGCCGGAGCTTCACCACCGCGGCATACTCATCCACATACTCCTGCCCGGAAAGCCGCTGCAGTTCGAACATGATCTGGTCCGTGACCTTCCGCTGGACGTCGCGGTCCTCGGCCTGGTCCCGGTACACGCTGAAGTCCAGCGGCTCGCCGAAGATCATGCCGATCCTGCGGATGTTGGGCAGCCGCTTGCCGATGGGCTGGACCTTGTCCGTGCCGATCATGGCCACCGGGATGACCGGGACCCCGGCTTCCAGCGCCAGCCGGGCCACCCCCACCTTGCCCCGGTAGAGCCGGGCATCGGGACTCCGGGTGCCCTCCGGGTAGATTCCCAGCAGGCCCCCATGGTTCAGGACGTCCATGCCCGCGGTCAGGGAAGCGGCAGACGCGGCGCCTCCGGACCGGTCCATGGGCAGCTGGTTGGTCAGGCGGAAGAACAGTGCCGTCAGCCTGCCCTTGATGCCGGTACCGGTGAAGTATTCCATCTTGGCGAGGAAGACGACGGGACGGCGGACCATCAGCGGCAGGAAGATGGAGTCGGAGAATGAGAGGTGGTTGGAGGCAATGATGGCCGCGCCCTGGGCGGGAATGTTGTCCAGGCCCTTGACCCAGGGGCGGAAAAGCAGTTTCAGGACCGGACCGAGGAAGATCCTCTTCATGACCCAATAGAACACGTGGTGAACCTCTCCGGAAGGCGGCCCCCAGGCTCCGCACCGGGCCTGGTCAGCAGTTCAATGCAACCCTACTCTAGTGAGATTTGTCGGGAACAGTGACACGATGGAGTCATGACTGAGAGCAGCATCCCGCCCCGTCCTGCCGCTTTCAGCTATCCCGGACACGGAGCCAACGCGCGGGTTGGCGTCGCCATCTGCCACGGCTTCACGGGCAGCCCCCTGAGCGTGCTGCCCTGGGCGGAGCACCTGGCTGGGCAGGGGTACGCCGTGTCCGTCCCGCTGCTGCCAGGACACGGGACGGACTGGCGGCAGCTCGCCCGGACAGGGTGGGTCGACTGGTACCGCAGCTATGAGGCGGCTTTCCTGGAACTCCGGGCCCGGACCGAAACCTGCTTTGTGGCGGGGCTCTCGATGGGCGGAGCGGTGGCTCTGTTAGCCGCCTCCCGGCACCCGGTGGCAGGCGTGTCCGTCGTCAACCCCGGCCTGAGCTTCTATGACCGCCGGGTCCGTGTCATCGGCCTGCTGAAGTATTTCCAGCGGACCACCGCCCCCATCCAGGAGGAGCAGCCGACGGCGGCCGTCACCGAGGATGGCGACTACTCCCGCACGCCGCTCGCGGCGGTGCATGAACTCAAGAAACTCTTCCGCGCGGCGGCCCGGGGCCTGCCTGCCATCACGGCACCGGTCCAGGTCTTCAAATCCCGGACGGACGTTGTGGTCCCGCCAACATCGCTGGAAATGCTCCGGCAACGGCTCGGCGGGCACCTCACGGAAGTGGTGGGCCTTGATAGCAGCGGCCATGTGGCTACGCTGGACGTTGATGCGCCGGAGATCTTCGCCAGGTCCAGCGCCTTTATCCGCGCCCATGCCCGACTGACCAGCACTTCGGAGACCCCATGATGTCCATCCCGGACCACAGTCCCTTCTCGAGCGTGTCCATTGGGGACGGGCCCAGGACCGGCGTGGTCCTATCGCACGGCTTCACCGGAAGTCCGCATGGTCTTCGGGCGTGGGCCCAGGCTTTTGCCACTGCAGGTTTCGCCGTCCGCATGCCCCTGCTGCCGGGGCATGGCACAAGCTGGCAGGATCTCGCCCGGACGCGGTGGCAGCAGTGGCACGGCGCGCTGGACAATGCCTACCTGGAACTGGAGGCGGAATGTGACCACGTTTTCGCGGCCGGGCTCAGCATGGGAGGTGCTTTGGCGCTGCGCGTTGCCGCCACACGGCCGGTGGCCGGAGTGGTGCTGGTGAACCCCGCCCTGGTCATCGATGATCCCCGGGCCCCGCTCGCGGGCATCCTGAAGCTGGTTTTGAAAAGCACTCCGGCCATTGCCAATGACATCCTTAAGGAAGGAATGGACGAGGGCGCGTACCCCCGCACCCCCGTTGCGGCTGCACATGAAATGAACAAGATGTTCAGGGACACCGCCCGGCTCCTCCCCCGCATCACCGCCCCCGTCGAGGTTTACCGGTCCACGGTTGACCACGTGGTGTCGGACAGCAGCATCGCCGTTCTGCGCCGCGGGTTGACCCATGCGCCGCTGGAGCTGGTCCGGCTCGAAAACAGCTACCATGTGGCCACCATGGACAACGACGCTGAACAGATTTTCCAGGGCTCTGTGGACTTCATCCGCCGGGTGCTGGCCGCAGGCACCCCCTCGGGAAGCGCAACTACGGCAGCAACTGCCTGGGAGGCCCGGAATGAACAGGCCTGACTCCGGCTCCCCCGACTCCCAGGACCAGGGAGCGAACCAGGACGACGCCGTCTGGCTTGACCTGGTGGCACGGCTCGAAGGGGACTCCCCATCCGGCGCCTCGGACGCCCGCACAAGCCCACCGGCCCTGCCTGCTGCTGATCCGGAGGCGCCGGCAGTTCCGGGCCCCACCGCATCCTTCCGCGATTTCGACCCGCTGGGCCTGGCGGGGGCGGTGCCGATGGAACCCTCCGCGGCACAACGCCAGGCGTCCGGCGGCGCAGGCCGGGAAGACCACATGGACGCCCCGCCAACGGGTCCGCGGGATTACGAACTGGACGACGACGGGGACTCCTTCGTCCCGGAGGAACCGCCAAGCCTGGCAGGCACGGACCCGCTGACCATGTTGGCATGGCTGGCTGCCGTGGGCGGCCCGATTGCCCTGCTGCTCTCCGCGATGTTCTGGCGGTCGGCTCCGCTGCTGGCGATCGTCGGCATTGTGGCCGCGTTCGTGCTGGGAACCGTGTACCTGATCATGAAGCTTCCGCAGGAAAAGGACGAGGACGACGACGGCGCCAGGGTCTAGAGCGTCAGCTGCGGACCCGGCTGCTGACCCGTGACAGGTCCGCCGCCCCGATCAGGCCGGCGTTCGGCCCCAGGGCGGCAAGCTCGATCCCCGCGGCCGGGCGGAAGCCTCGGCCGGTCAGGTTCCGCGCGAACGCCTTCTGCGCCGGCTCCACCAGCAGGTTCCCGGCCGAACACAGTCCGCCGCCAATAACGAAAAGGCCGGGGTCAAGCGCCGCGGCAAGGTTGGCAAGCCCGAGGCCGAGCCACTCGCCAACTTCCTCGATCAGTTCGCGGGAGGCAGTGTCGCCGGCAAGCGCAAGCTCGGTCACGACGGAACCGGTAATGGTCTCCGTGCGTCCGCCCACCGCGGCCAGCAGGTCCTGGGCCATCGGGGAGTTGCTTCGGGCAAGGATCCTCGCCTCGCGCCCCAGGGCGTTGCCCGACGCATACTGCTCCCAGCATCCGCGGTTGCCGCACTCGCAGCGGTGCCCGCCAGGCATAATGACCTGGTGGCCGAACTCGCCGGCCACGCCAAAACGTCCCCGCTCCACCCGGCCGTCCATCACCATGGCGCCCCCGATCCCGGTGCCGAGGGTGATGCAGACCAACCGGTCCTCACCCTGCCCGGCTCCGAAGCGCCATTCGGCCCAGGCAGCCGCGTCCGCGTCATTGGCCAGCAGTACGGGCCGCCGCAAGAGCTGTTGCAGGTTGGCCCTCAGCGGTTCGTTGCGCCATGCCAGGTGGGGGCTGAAAAGTACCGTGCCGCCGTCGAGGTCCATCCAGCCGGCGGCGCCTATCCCCACCGACCGGATCCGCTGCCCCCTGCCGAGTTCTTCCACGAGTTCGACAATGACCTGCTCAACCGCCCGCGGATCCGTCCCCGGCGTGGAGCGGCGGGCCTCACTTCGGATCCTGCCCTCCGAATCCACAACGCCGGCAGCGACCTTGGTGCCGCCGATGTCGATCCCGATAGCCAGTCCTTTGCGGCCAAGCCTCATCTGTTCGCGGAAGCCGTTGCCCTGGGTCCTGCCTGCCCGGTACGAAACTGGCCGGCGCCTCCACGGGACGGGTCTTCTGAGCCGGCCAGCCTGCCCTTCCGGAGATTGTGCGTACATAGTTCCCCATTCTAGGTTTTCCGTGCACGGCCGACGGAACCCGTGCCGGATGCCGGGCTGGTGCATTGACGGACAAGTTACCCGCGAGTAGTTTTAGATGCTGCGCCGCTCCCGTAACGGCGTACTAGTCTTTAGGCATACACCCCTGAAGCGGGAGTTCGGATATCAAAGGAGCTATAGTGCGCGAATTCAGTGTTCCGCCTCTTGTTGTCGTTCCACCGGAAACCAATATCACCGATCTGGTGCTGCGGCAGGCGAATAAAGCCAGCAACCCGGCACTGTTCTCCCGCCTGGACCCGTCCGGTGCCTGGCAGGACATCTCCGCCACTGAGTTCCTCGCCGACGTCAAAGCCCTTGCCAAGGGACTGATTGCCAGCGGCGTCGGTGCCGGCGACCGTGTGGGCATCATGTCCCGCACACGCTACGAATGGGCCCTGGTGGATTTCGCCATCTGGTTTGCCGGCGGCGTTTCGGTGCCCATCTACGAAACCTCCTCGCCCTCGCAGGTGGCCTGGAACCTCGGGGACTCCGGCGCCGTGGCCGCTTTCGGTGAAGCAGCCCACCACGAGAATGTGATCCGGGAGGCCGTGACTGCGGAGGGCCTCACCGGGCTTCAGCACGTGTGGCAGCTGGAGGGTGCCGGCCTGGATGCCCTCCGCGCGGCCGGATCGGCGGTCAGCGACGAGGAGCTTGAGTCCCGGCGGACAACGGCAAAGCTGGCCGATGTAGCCACGATTATCTACACCTCCGGTACCACCGGCCGGCCCAAGGGCTGCGAACTGACCCACGGCAACTTCGTCGAGCTCTCGGACAATGCCCTGGCCATCATCGGCGAGATCGTCCACGAGAACGCCAAGACCATCATGTTCCTGCCGCTGGCCCACGTCTTCGCGCGGTTCATCTCCGTGCTGGCCATGGCCGCCGGTACCACCGTTGCGCACACACCGGACATCAAGAACCTGCTGTCCGACCTGCAGAGCTATGAACCCACTTTCATCCTGGCCGTTCCCCGGGTTTTCGAAAAGGTCTACAACTCAGCCCTGACAAAGGCGGAGGACGGCGGCAAGGGCGCCATCTTCCATAGGGCAGCGGATACCGCCATCGCATACTCCAAGGCCCGGCAGGCCGGACGCGTGGGGCTGGGACTGAAGCTGCGCCACGCCTTGTTCGACAAACTGGTCTACAGCAAGCTCCGCGCGGCCATGGGCGGCCACGTCGCCCACGCCGTGTCCGGCGGAGGGCCCCTCGGCGAACGGCTGGGCCACTTCTTCCAGGGCATCGGACTCCAGGTCCTGGAAGGCTACGGCCTCACCGAAACCACGGCCCCCATCTCGGTCAACACGCCGTCCCTGATCAAGATCGGCTCGGTAGGCAAGCCCCTGCCCGGCAACGCCGTCAGGATTGCCGAGGACGGCGAGATCCTCGCCAAGGGCGTCTGCGTCATGCGCGGCTACTACAAGCGCGATGACCTGTCAGCTGAAACATTCTCCGACGGCTGGTTCCGCACGGGTGACATCGGCCGGCTGGATGAGGATGGCTTCGTGTGGATCACCGGCCGCAAGAAGGAAATCATCGTCACCGCCGGGGGCAAGAACGTCATTCCCGCCCTTCTTGAGGACCAGATCCGTGCCGACGCGCTGGTGTCGCAGGTACTGGTGGTGGGCGACAACCGGCCCTTCATCGGCGCCCTGGTGACGCTCGACCAGGAAGCCCTTCCGGGCTGGCTGCAGCGCCACGGGCTGCCGGCCGGCACCACCCTTGCCGAGGCCGCCGGGAACCCGGTGGTCAAGGCAGCGGTCCAGGACCTGATCACGGCTGCCAACTCCTCGGTGTCCCAGGCCGAGGCCATCAAGTCCTTCCGGATCGTGCCGGCCGACTTCACCGAAGCCTCCGGCCACCTGACCCCCTCCATGAAGGTCAAGCGGGCACAGGTGATGAAGGACTTCGAGTCGGTCATCGAAGAGATGTACGCGGCGCCGCGTTCCTGACGCCGGCGCACAGCAAAGGGTCCTTCACCAGGTGAAGGACCCTTTGCTGTTGCGGCTGGTGTTACTGCTCGACGACCAGGAGCAGGTCTCCGCCCTGCACCTGCTCCACCGAGGAGATGGCGATCCGGGAAACCTTGCCGCCCACCGGTGTGGTGATGGATGCTTCCATCTTCATCGCCTCGATGGTGGCCACCGTGTCGCCGGCGTTGACGGTGTCACCGGCCTTGACCGTGACGGTAACGGCGCCGGCAAACGGCGCTGCAACGTGGCCGGGCTGCGCCGGGTCTGCCTTTTCGGCGGCCTTGACATTGCTCACCACCGAGCGGTCCCGGACTACAACAGGCCGGGACTGGCCGTTGAGGGTACACATGACGGTGCGCATGCCCTTTTCGTCCGGCTCGGAGACAGCTTCCAGGGAAGCGATCAGCCGGACGCCGCGCTCGAGCTGGATCTCGTGCTCCGTGCCGCGCTGGAGCCCGTAAAGGTAGTCGCGGGTGTCCAGGACGGAGATGTTGCCGTAGGTCTCCACGCTCTTCAGGTAGTCCTTGGTGGGGCCGTCGAAGAGCAGCCGGTTCAGCGTGTGCTGGCGGGTCTTGGAATCGGACTTCAGCGCAGCGCTGTCCTCCGAGCTGAGCTCCACGTCCCGGACCTTCACGCTCCGGCCCTGCAGGGCCTTGGTGCGGAAGGGCTCCGGCCAGCCGCCCGGAGGATCACCGAGTTCGCCGGACAGGAATCCGATGACGGAATCCGGGATGTCGTAGTTCTGCGGGTTCTCGTTGAAGTCGGCCGGGTCGGCGTTGAGGCCCACAAGGTGCAGGGCGAGGTCCCCCACCACCTTGGACGACGGGGTCACTTTGACCAGGTGTCCCAGGATCCGGTCGGCGGCAGTGTACATGTCCTCGATGGCTTCGAACCGCTCCCCCAGCCCCAGGGCCATCGCCTGCTGCCGCAGGTTGGACAGCTGGCCGCCCGGGATCTCGTGCTTGTAGACCCGGCCGGTGGGTCCGGGAAGGCCCGACTCGAAGGGGGCGTAGACGCGGCGGACCGCTTCCCAGTAGGGCTCCAATGAGCTGACTGCGTCCAGGTCCAGGCCGGTGTCACGCGGGGTGTGTGCCAGCGCTGCAACGAGTGCCGACGCCGACACCTGGCTGGTGGTGCCGGCAAGGGATGCGGAGGCGACGTCCACGGCGTCAACGCCCGCGTCGACAGCAGCAAGGAGGGTGGCCAGCTGGCCGCCTGCGGTGTCGTGGGTGTGCAAATGGACCGGCAGGTCGAAGCGTTCCCGGAGGGCGGCCACGAGCTTGGCCCCGGCGGCGGGACGCAGCAGGCCCGCCATGTCCTTGATGGCCAGGATGTGCGCGCCGGCGTCGACGATCTTCTGCGCCAGCTCCAGGTAGTAGTCCAGCGTGTATAGCGTTTCCTTGGGATCCAGCATGTCGCCGGTGTAGCACAGGGCCACTTCGGCGACGGCGGTGCCCGTGGCCCGGACGGCGCGGATGGCGGGTGCCATCTGGCTGACGTCGTTCAGGGCGTCGAAGATGCGGAAGATGTCGATGCCCGTTGCTGCGGCCTCGTTGACGAACGCCTCGGTGACTTCCTCAGGGTACGGCGTGTAGCCCACCGTGTTGCGGCCGCGGAGAAGCATCTGCAGGCAGACGTTGGGCAGTGCCTCGCGCAGCGCCGCGAGCCGGTCCCACGGGTCCTCGCCGAGGAAGCGCAGTGCGACGTCGTAGGTGGCCCCGCCCCAGCACTCGACCGACAGCAGTTCCGGCATGAGGGCGGTCACGGCAGGACCGGCGGCAACAAGGTCACGCGTGCGGACACGGGTTGCCAGCAGCGACTGGTGTGCGTCACGGAAAGTCGTATCCGTCACCGCCACGGCTTCCTGTTGCCGGAGCGCCCGTGCAAACCCGTCGGGTCCCAATTCGAGGAGCTTCTGCCGTGACCCGGGGGCGGTGGGCTTATCCTTCACGGACGGAAGCTTGTCCTGCGGGTTGGAGTGGACCTTCAGCTCGCCGTTTGGCTTGTTGACGGTGACGTCTGCCAGCCAGGTGAGGAGCTTGGTGCCGCGGTCGGCGGAAACCCTTGCCTTGAGCAGCTGGGGACGCTCGTCGATGAAGTTGGTCGCGACGTCGCCGGCGATGAAGTCGGGATCGTCAAGCACCGCCTGAAGGAAGGAGATGTTGGTGGACACGCCACGGATGCGGAACTCGGCGAGGGCGCGGCGGGCGCGTGCCACGGCGGCTGGGTAGTCCCGGCCGCGGCAGGTGAGCTTGACCAGCATGGAGTCGAAGTGGGGGCTGATCTCGGCACCCGAGTAGACGGTCCCGCCGTCGAGCCGTACGCCTGCGCCACCGGCCGAACGGTAGCCGGTGATCTTTCCGACGTCTGGGCGGAAGCCGTTGGCGGGATCCTCCGTGGTGATGCGGCTCTGCAGGGCTGCGCCCTTGAGGTGGACGGTTTCCTGGGAAAGCCCGAGGTCCGCCAGCGTCTCGCCTGAGGCGATCCGCATCTGCGCCTGCACCAGGTCGACGTCGGTGACTTCTTCGGTGACGGTGTGCTCTACCTGGATGCGCGGGTTCATTTCGATGAACACGTGCTGGCCGGCGCGTTCGCCGACGGTGTCCACGAGGAACTCCACGGTGCCCGCGTTCACGTAGTTGAGCGCCTTGGCAAACTTGACCGCGTCACGGTACAGGGCCTGGCGGATGCCCTCGTCCAGGTTGGGCGCGGGAGCGATCTCGATGACCTTCTGGTGGCGGCGCTGGATGGAGCAGTCGCGTTCGAACAGGTGCATGACGTTGCCTTCGGCATCGGCCAGGATCTGCACCTCGATGTGCCGGGGGCGCAGGACGGCCTGCTCCAGGAACATGGTGGGGTCGCCGAAAGCTGCATCCGCTTCACGCATGGCGGACTTCAGGGCCTCGGGAAGCGCCTCGCGGGTGTCCACCCGGCGCATGCCGCGGCCGCCGCCGCCGGCAACGGCCTTGGCAAAGATGGGGAAGCCGATCTCGTCCGCAGCGGCGAGGAGTTCATCCAGGTCCTTGGAGGGCGCACTGGACTTGAGGACGGGCACGCCGGCCTCGCGCGCAGCCTTCAGGGCGGCCACCTTGTTGCCTGCCAGCTCCAGGACTTCAGCCGGCGGACCCACGAAGGTTATCCCGGCTTCCTTGGCGGCACGGGCCAGGTCCGGATTTTCCGAGAGGAAGCCGTAGCCCGGGTAGATGGCGTCCGCTCCAGACTCCCTGGCCACCCGAATTACCTCTTTGACGTCCAGGTAGGCGCGGACGGGGTGTCCCTCCTCGCCAATCAGGTACGCCTCGTCCGCTTTCTGGCGGTGGATCGAGTTTCTGTCCTCTTGAGGAAAAACGGCAACGGTCTTGGCGCCCAGCTCGTAGCCGGCGCGGAAGGCCCTGATCGCGATTTCGCCGCGGTTGGCCACCAGAACTTTGGAAAACATACTTCTCCTGCATCATTGCGGGTGGATCGGTGAGTGGTCACAGTGTCTAGGACCTCCAAGGACAAACACAAATCTTTGTGGTGACCATCACAAATTTCCCCGTCATGTCCCGATCGCTTCCAGCCTTTCCAGCGGAAAGCGCCCCGGCCTCACAGCGGATGCCATGCCGACTCCCGATGAATCGGGATTAGCCGACGCATCCACATATGATGAGTAGGGCGGCAGGACCGTCCGGCTTCGGCTCTGCCGGAGCAAACATTACTCCCAACACGGCATCCGGCGTTAGGTTTTGGTCTCTCAAGTGCAAGTAGTCAGCATCAGCAGCCTTAAGGGTGGAGTCGGCAAGACTTCCGTCACCACAGGACTGGCGTCTGCGGCGCTCGCGGCGGGCGTCCGCACGCTGGTGGTGGACCTTGATCCCCACGCCGACGCAACCACGGCACTGGGTGTGCAGCCGGGTGACCAGCTGGATATCGGCAGGATGCTCAAGAGCCCGCGCCGCGCCAAGCTGGCCGAGAACGTCGTCGGCAGCAGCTGGACCGCCCGGGCTGCGTCCAACGGTTCCGGACCTGCGGTCCTGGATGTCGCCGTCGGCTCCGCCTACACGGGAATCTACGACCGCCCGGACCTGGGCCGCCGGGACCTTCGCCGGCTCTCCACGGTCCTGGCTGGCGCCGACAACTACCAGCTGGTCCTGATCGACTGCCCGCCGTCACTCAACGGGCTTACCAGGATGGCATGGTCGGCCAGCGACAAGGTGGCCCTGGTTGCCGAGCCGGGCCTCTTCTCGGTGGCCGGAACGGAGCGCACCATGAGGGCCATCCAGCTGTTCCGGCAGGAGTTCGCGCCGAATCTTTCCCCGGCCGGCATTGTGGCCAACCGCGTCCGGACCGGCTCATCGGAGCACGCTTACCGGCTGGCAGAGATGGAGTCCATGTTCGGCGATCTCCTCTTGAGCCCCCGCATCCCGGAGCAGGCCAACTGGCAGCAGATCCAGGGCGCCGCCCACCCGGTGCACCACTGGCCGGGTGACTCGGCCAAGTCCGCCGCTGCCCTTTTCGATGACCTGCTGGCCAACCTGATGGAAGTGGGCAGCGGGCTGCGCAGCCGTGCCCGGTAGTACGTGCCAGGCAGTAAGGCAACACAGACAAAAAGAGGCCGCTCTCCTCGGGAGAGCGGCCTCGACGTTTCTGAAACTTGTGGCGGCGTCAGCTGATCTTGCGGGCCGCCCGCCGTTTGCTCAGCTCGTCGTCCGGAAAGGACTGCTCGGCGGCATGTTCACTCGGCAGTGAAGCGAGGCTTCCTTCGACCTCGCGCCAGACCCGCCCCACAGCGATGCCGAACACGCCCTGGCCGCCCTGGACGAGGTCGATGACTTCGTCAGCCGACGTGCACTCGTAGACACTGGCGCCGTCGCTCATGAGGGTGATTTGCGCAAGGTCCTCCACGCCGCGCTCACGCAGGTGCTCCACTGCTGTGCGGATCTGCTGCAGGGACACCCCGGTGTCGAGGAGCCGCTTGACCACCTTGAGGACAAGGATGTCGCGGAAGCCGTAGAGCCGTTGGGAGCCGGAGCCAGCGGCGCCCCGCACCGCGGGTTCTACCAGCCCGGTGCGTGCCCAGTAGTCCAGCTGCCGGTACGTGATGCCCGCGGCCTTGCAGGCGGTGGGGCCCCGGTACCCGGCGTCCTCGTCCAGGACGGGAAGGTCTTCGGTGAACAGGAGGCCCTGGGCACCGCTCGCGGGCACAGCAACACCAGCCGTGGGCTGCTTCAGCCCGCCTGCTTCGCCTTTGGGACTCACCTGGATCCTCCTTGTCCTGCGCTCCCGGGGACCACCTGCAGCAGCCTTGGCATGAAGAGCATGCATGTAATTTTCGCGGGGCGCACTTTCCAGTGTGACTTGCGCGGCTGCCATAGGCAATGGGAACTCGATACTTCGACGTTAGGCCCGGCGGGGCCCGAGGTCAAAGACCCCGGGGCTTTCAGCAGGCGTGTCGAAAGTTTCAGGCTCAACTTTAACCTTAACGTGACCTCAGCCGTCGAAGTCTTCGGGCTCCACATCGTCAAGGAACTCGCGGAAGCGCCGGAGCTCGCGCTCCTCGTCCGCCGTGGGACCGGGCTCGGTGTCCTCGCCCTCGTCGTGCTCGGTGATGCGGACTCCGGCTTCATCCATCACCGAGTCGGCGCACCAGATGCGGCACTTCGCCCTGAGGGCGACGGCGAGGGCATCGGAGGCCCGGGAGCTCACAGTGGTGCCGTTCTCAAACTGCAGCTGCCCGTAAAAGATGTTGTCTTCCACGGCAACGATGTTGACGCTGACCACACTGTGGCCCAGCGACTCCACCACATCCACCAGGAGGTCGTGCGTCATGGGCCGCGGCGGGACCACTCCCTGCTGGGCCAGGGCGATGGCGCTGGCTTCAGGAGTGCCGATCCAGATGGGAACGTGGCGTTCCCCGTGCATCTCCCGCAGCAGGACCAGGGGCTGGTTGGAAGGCAGTTCGATCCGAACGCCTACGATCTCGACTTCAATCATCAGATGTCCATGCGTGAGATGTGGTCCTGCACCAGGGCACGGTGCAGGGTGAGGCAAAGGTCGCTGATCTCACGGGCGGCCTCTGCAGCCCGTGCCTGGGACGCGGAGTCCTTCCGGGAGGCAAGAGGCGCCACCGCACGTTCCACCAGGCCAAACTCCCGTTCCGCTGCAGCCTGGAACGGCCGCAGGTGCCGGGGTTCCAGCCCGTGGCTTTCCAGCTGGACGCAGGCCCGCGCCACCTGGAGGGCATGCTCGTCGAACATGCCGCTGCTGTGGCTGATGAGCCCGAAATCCAGAAGCGACTGGAGCAGGGGCACGCTTGCGCCGGATTCCGCGCGGAGTTGTTCCTCTGTCAGCTTGCGGCCCCGGTTCTGGAGCTCGGCGGCCAGCTCGTCGGAGACGATCCGGGGCGAAACCACGACGCCGGGCGGAAGGTTCTCCGGCCGCTCCCCCCTGTCGATGGCGTCAAGGTAGTCCTTGATGACTTTCAGGGGGAGGTACTGGTCACGCTGCAGTGCCAGGACGAAGCGCAGCCGCTCCACGTCGCCGTCGGAGTACTGGCGGTAGCCGGCGGGGGTACGCCGGGGGTTGATGAGCCCTTTTTCCTCAAGGAACCTGATTTTGGACGCTGTCATGCCGGGGAAGTCGGCGCTGAGCTGCGCGAGGACTTCCCCGATGTTCAGGACCTGCGGTCCCCGGCGTTCCGGTTGTGCCATTGCCACAGGCAGCGGACCCCGGATCAGCGGCGGCCTGCGGCGGTGGCAGGGCTCAGGTAGAAGGTAAGGCGGAACTTGCCGATCTGGACCTCGCTGCCGGACTTGAGTTCCACGGCGTCCACGCGGTCGTGGTTGACGTAGGTGCCGTTGAGGCTGTTTTTATCGACCACCTCGAAGCTCCGCGCCGTACGGCGGAACTCCACGTGCCGGCGGGAGACCGTGACGTCGTCCAGGAAGATGTCGGCGTCCGGGTGGCGGCCGGCAGTGGTGACATCGGAATCCAGCAGGAAGCGGGCGCCGGCGTTCGGGCCGCTGTGCGCCACGAGCAGTGCGGATCCGGCCGGTAGGGCCTCGACGGAGCTGCGCTCTTCGGGGGAGAGCTTGGGCGCGATGGTGGGTTCATCCCGGACGGGGGTGAGATTGATGGAGGTGGTCTCCGACGCCCTAGCCGCACCCGTGCCGTATTCCCCATCGGCAGGGTTCTGTGTGTGGCCAGCCATGGATTCCTCCTCTTCCCGCTGCAGCCCCTCCGGGCTGCAACCAACGTTTGCCCTCCGGACCTGTCCGGCGGGCCCGGCACCGGCTCCCCATCCGGCCGTTGACGTGCGAAGACGTTATGCCTGCGACGCGGGGCCGGACCGGATGTACCGGTTAGCTTTAGCCTACCTGTTGTTCGTACTCGGATGCACTGAGCAATGAATCAACGGCGTCGGCCTCGGCAAGTTTGACCTCGATCAGCCAGCCGTCACCGTAGGGATCGGTGTTGATCAACGCGGAATCGGTGTCCAGGGACTCGTTGCGGGCCACAACTTCGCCGCTGACCGGGGCATAGATATCGCTGACGCTCTTGGTGGACTCAACCTCGCCCACAACCTCGTTTGCCGTAATCCTGGTGCCGATCTCGGGCATCTGGGCGTAGACAACATCTCCAAGCGCGTCCTGCGCGAAGTCGGTAATGCCCACGCGGACCACGCCATCGGCATTGGGGGCGGAAACCCACTCGTGTTCGGCGGTGTAGGACAGGTCTTCGGGAATGTTGCTCATCGGGGGCCTTTCATCGGGTCAAACACGAAGGTCACGGGGCCCGGGAAACAGACCGCCGCTGAAAGTATAGGCACAACTGCCGGGGCGTCCACCGGGGTTTCTGACAAGATGGGAGCC
The DNA here is from genome assembly GCF_059090085.1 of Arthrobacter sp. K4-10C. Classification (NCBI taxonomy): domain Bacteria; kingdom Bacillati; phylum Actinomycetota; class Actinomycetes; order Micrococcales; family Micrococcaceae; genus Arthrobacter; species Arthrobacter sp. K4-10C. The sequence continues at coordinate 64,643 of NZ_JBNHFI010000014.1, forward strand.
ATGAGCGCGCGCACTGATGCAGGACGCCCGGGGACCGGCAGGTAGCCCATGCCGGAACTACCCGAAGTGGCCGGCCTGGCCCAGTTCCTGAATGAGCAGCTGCGGGGCTGCGTCCTGGCCAAGCTGCAGATCGTTTCCTTCGCCGTGCTGAAGACCGCCGACCCGCCCTTCACTGCCCTGGAGGGCCGAACGGTCTCCGGGGTGCGGCGCTTCGGGAAGTTCGTCAGCATCGACACGGACGGCATCTCCCTGGTGTTCCATCTGGCCCGTGCCGGCTGGTTGCGTTTTACCGATTCCCCCGCCGAAAGCCAGCTGAAAATGGGCAAGGGACTCATCGCGGTCCGCTGTACCTTTCCGGCCCGGACGGGGCGCGGGGGTTCGACCTCACCGAGGCAGGAACAAAGAAGAGCCTGGCAGTGTATGTGGTGCGGGATCCCCAGGACGTGCCCGGCATAGCCACGCTGGGTCCGGATCCTTTCAACGGGGCGTTCGACGCCGGCAAGCTGGCCGGGATCCTGGCGGGCAGTTCGCAGCAGATCAAGGGACTGCTGCGGAGCCAGAGTGTGATAGCGGGCATTGGCAACGCCTACAGCGACGAGATCCTGCACGCGGCCCGGATCTCTCCGTTCGCTCCTGCAAAGTCCCTGGACCGGGAAACGGTGCAGGTATTGTATGACGCCATCCACGAAGTCCTGGGCACAGCCATGGCGGAGGCCGTCGGTAAACCGCCCAAGGACCTCAAGGACGTAAAGCGGAGCCACATGCGGGTCCATGCCAGAACCGGACTGCCGTGCCCGGTATGCGGGGACACCATCCGCGAGGTCTCCTTTGCCGATACCGCCCTGCAGTACTGTCCCACCTGCCAGACAAAGGGAAAGATCCTCGCCGACCGCCGGACATCAAAGTTCCTGAAGTAGGCAACTTTTCCGCGTGGGAGAGTTCTGGCGCAGACAACAAAAAAGCGGAAGCGCCGGAGGTTTTCTCCGGCGCTTCCGCTTTTTTGGTCGGGCTGACAGGATTTGAACCTGCGACCCCTTGACCCCCAGTCAAGTGCGCTACCAAGCTGCGCTACAGCCCGCTGGTTCCGCCGTTCTCCGCTGATTTCCATCAGCAGTCCGGCCGAACCACCTAGAAGAGCTTACACGATCCCGGAGGGTGCCCGTGACACTTTCCGGCTTTCGGTCCCCAGCGTGTCGAAGACAACACCAGGATCAGCGCTTCTTGCCGCGCTTTTCCCGCACGCGCATGCTGACCTCGATGGGGGTGCCCTCGAAGCCAAAGGTTTCGCGGAGCCGCCGCGTGATGAAACGCCGGTATCCGGGGTCCAGGAAGCCGGTGGTGAACAGCACGAATTTCGGCGGCCGGCTTGACGCCTGGGTACCAAAGAGGATGCGGGGCTGCTTGCCGCCGCGGACCGGGTGCGGATGCGCGGCCACAAGTTCGCCGAGGAAGGCGTTCAGGCGGCCGGTGGGGATGCGCCTGTCCCAGTTCTCCAGGGCCAGGTCCAGCGCGGGCACCAGGCGGTCCTTGTGCCAGCCGGTCTTAGCCGAGATGTTCACCCGCGGCGCCCAGTCCACGTGCGCCAGGTCCTGCTCGATCTCACGCTCCAGGTAACGACGGCGCTCGTCGTCCAGCAGGTCCCACTTGTTGAATGCCAGGACCAGGGCGCGTCCGGACTCGATGGCCAGCTGGAGGATGCGGACGTCCTGCTCGCTAAGGACTTCATCCACGGCGAGTAGCACGACGGCGACCTCCGCCTTTTCGAGCGCGGCCTGCGTCCGGAGTGAGGCGTAGTAGTCCGCGCCCTGCGCCATGTGCTGGCGGCGGCGGATGCCGGCCGTATCCACAAAGCGCCAGGTGCGGCCGCCCAGTTCGATGAATTCATCCACGGGATCCCGCGTGGTTCCGGCAGTGTTGTCCACCACCACCCGCTCGGAGCCCGCCAGTTTGTTCAGCAGGGAGGACTTTCCCACGTTGGGACGGCCGATCAGGGCGATCCGGCGCGGGCCGCCGGAGCGCTCCAGTCCCTCAATGGTGGAGAACTCGGGCAGCACATCCATGACGTGGTCCAGCAGGTCCGCCACCCCGCGGCCGTGGAGGGCGGAGACGGGATACGGTTCGCCGAAGCCCAGGCCCCACAGGACGGCGGAATCCGCTTCCTGCGCGAAGTCGTCCACTTTGTTGGCCACCAGGATGACCGGCTTCTTGCTGCGGCGCAGCATCTTCATCACGGCCTCGTCGGTGGCGGTGGCACCGACGGCGGAGTCGACGACGAAAAGGACGGCGTCAGCGAGTTCCACCGCCATCTCGGCCTGCTCCGCCACGCGGGCATGGAGGCCACGGGCGTCTTGTTCCCAGCCGCCGGTGTCCACGAGGGTGAAGTTGCGGCCGTTCCAGTTCGCCGCGTACATGACACGGTCGCGGGTCACGCCCGGGGTGTCCTCCACCACGGCTTCGCGGCGGCCCAGGATCCGGTTGACCAGGGTGGACTTGCCCACGTTGGGCCGCCCGATGATCGCCAGAACGGGGTCAAGCTTGACGGGGCCCTCGAAGTCTTCATCGCCGTACTCCCCGCTGAGCAGGGCAGCGTCTTCCTCATCGAGGTCGTAATCCTCCAGCCCGGCCCGGAGGGAGGCAGCGCGAAGCTCCGCCTCCTCGTCGTCGATGGCAGCCAGCCGTTCCGCCACCTGGTCGGCGCCCGCCGGTGTGAATTCGTCTTCGCCGGGGCCGAAGTGGCCGGGGGTTTGGGTGGTGTCGCTCATTGCACTGTCCTTAGTGGTCATCTGCCGGCGTCCCGGCTACTGCTGTTAAGTCTTTGGAGTTTTCGGCGAAAGGCAGGGGCTGCCCGCTGAGTTGGATGGCGTCCCGGACATGCCCTGCAAGTGCCGCGCGGATCTCCTGCGCTGCCCTGTCCATTGAAGCACGGCCGCTTTCCCCGGCCCTGCGGCCCAGCGTGAGGGCCGTGCCAAAGCTGACGTGGAGCCGCCGTCCGGGCGGCGGCACGAAGTCAAGGTGCTCATCCCCGGTCCGGGTGCCCAGGATGGCGACGGGCACCACCGGGGCGCCGGTGTTAAGGGCCAGCCATGCCACCCCTCCGCTGATGCCGGACGCTTCGCCGTTCCCCCGGGTACCCTCGGGGAGGATCCCAACGCAGCGGCCGGCGTCGAGCAGGTCCTTGCTGCGCTGCAGCGCGGCCCTGTCGCCGCGCCGATCCACGGGGAGCTGCCCGGAAGCGGTCAGCACCCTGCCCAGGAAGCCCTTGAACATCTCCTGCTTGACCAGGATGTGCATGGGCCGCGGTGAGGCGCCAAACATCACGGGCCCGTCCAGGAAGCTGATGTGGTTCCCGGCGAAGATCACCGGGCCCCCGGTGGGGACATTTGCCTTCCCGGTGACTGAGGTCCGGTAGACGAGGTGGTCCAGGATCCAGCCCACAGGCCGGCTCCAGGACATGGTCCAGCCGGACGGGACGGGCGGCCTGCCATCAGTCACGGTTGAGGACCTTGATGACAATGACCAGCGCAGCGTCCACCGTCTGCTCGAAGTCAAGGTCTGACGAGTCGAGGGTGACCACGCCGTCGGCAGCCTGCGTGAAGTTCACCACCGTGGAATCCCTGGCGTCCCGGTGGACAACCTGCGCCGCCAGCTGCTCCGCGTTCTGCGTTCCGCCCAGCTGGATGCCGCGCCGGCGCAGACGGGCTTCCTCGCTGGCCGTCAGCAGCATACGGACTTCCGCTCCGGGCGCGACGACGGTAGTGATGTCCCTGCCTTCCACCACCATGCGGCGGTGGTGCTTATCGATGAGTTCGCGCTGCCTGCGGATGAGTTCGGTCCTGGCACCCAGGGTGGTGGCGACGGCGCTGACGGCCGACGAGATGGCCGGCTCCCGGATGGCGTCCGTGACGTCCACACCGTCTACCCGCACGTATTCCTGCTGCGGGCTGGTGCTCAGTTCCAGCACGAGGTCCCGCGACGCCTGTTCCACGCCGGCTGCGTCGTCGAGGTCGATGCCATTGGTGACGCAGTACCAGGTCAGTGCCCGGTACATCGCCCCGGTATCGAGGTAGGCAAGCCGGAGCCTGCGGGCCACTTCCTTGCTGACGCTGGACTTACCGGACCCCGAGGGGCCGTCGATGGCAACGACCAGTGGCCGGCCGATCCGCAGTCCGGGCATGGTATCGAGAAGTTCCTGTGTCATGACTGAAGTACCCGCCATCCGCGGTCGTTTAATGCTTCGATCAGGTGGTCATGCTTGTTCGGCAACACTGACAATTCCACCATGCCCACGTTTTGTCCGGACGAATGGTCCAGCCGCAGGTCTTCAACGTTAACGCCGATTTCACCGATTTCGGTCAGCAGCTTCGCGATCTGGCCTGGCTTGTCGTCCACCAGGACTGTCAGCCAGGAATACGCCTGCGGCGGTCCGCCGTGCTTGCCGGGGATCCGCGCCTGGCCCGCATTGCCCTCGCTCATCAGCTGGGCAAGGTCCAGCCGGGCGCCGGGCGCGGTGGGTTGTTCCAGCGTGCCGATGAGCCGGTTCAGGTCCTCCCGTACGCCGTAGAGGATCTCCACCACCTTGGCCGCGTTACCACCCAGGATCTGTACCCACAATGTGGGATCGCTGGCGGCGATCCGCGTGACGTCGCGCAGTCCGTTGCCGGCCAGGGACAACGCGTGCAGGGGTGTTCCCTGCAGTCTGCTGGCCAGCAGCGACGACATGACCTGCGGCAGGTGCGATACCAGCGCAACGGCTTCGTCGTGCTCATCGGCGGTGAACTGCGACACAACGGCGCCGAGGTCAGTGGCGAGTGAGCGGGCTGTCTGCAGGGCTGCGACGGAAGTCTCCTCCGAGGGGCAAATTACCCATGGCATGGAGGTGAACAGTTCACCGCGCGCGGCTACCGGGCCGGACTTTTCCCGTCCTGCCATCGGGTGCGTTCCCACGTAGCGGGAGAGGTCCACGCCGCTGCTCCGCAGCCGCGCGAGGATTTCCGCTTTAACGCTGGCGATGTCCACAACCACGGAATCCGGGTAGTCGGCAAGGGCCTGGCGCACAACATCTGCCGTGACGTCAGGCGGAGCAGCGACCACCACCAGCTGGGGCCGGCTGCTTCCCAGGTCAGAGAGAGGACGGCCGGCACCGATGTCCACGGCCACGGCCTGGTTGGTCGGCGAAGGATCGGACAGGAACACCGGCACCCCGCGTCCCCGCAGTCCCAGTCCGATGCTGGCTCCGAGGAGCCCGGTGCCGAGCACCACCACCGGACCATCCAGGTGCCCGCGGCCCTGGCTCTTGAATGCGGACATGCCTCAGAGCCCTACGGACGCCAGCAGGTGGCCGATCTCCTGCTTGCCGAGGTTCCGGATGCTGCCCTGCCGCTGGTCCCCCAGCCCGATGGGGCCCACCTTGACCCGGACGAGCCGCTGGACCGGGAAGCCGACGGCGTCGAACATGCGGCGGACAATGCGGTTCTTGCCCGAGTGCAGCACAACTTCGATCAGGACGTGTCCCGGCGTGGAGTCAACCAGCCGGAAGGAGTCTACGGATGCAAGGCCGTCCTCCAGTTCGACGCCCGCCTTCAGCTGCGCGCCGATCCCGTGAGGGAAAGGACCGCGGACCTGGACCAGGTAGGTCTTGGGGACTTCGTAGGAAGGGTGGGTAAGCCGGTTGGCAAGCTCGCCGTCGTTGGTCAGCAGCAGCAGTCCCTCGGTTGCGACGTCCAGGCGGCCCACGTGGAAGAGCCGTTCGCCCTTGTTCTTGGTGTTCTTCAGGAAGTCGCTGATGCAGGGACGGCCCTCGGGATCCTCCATGGTGGAGACAACGCCCTTGGGCTTGTTGAACACCATGTAGACAAGGTTTTCGTCCAGCTGGATGCGGAGGCCGTCAACGTGGATGACCGCGGTTTTGGGATCCACGCGGACGCCGAGCTCGGTAACCACCTGGCCGTCCACCTCCACGCGTCCTTCCGCGATCATTTCCTCGCATACACGCCGCGATGCCACCCCTGCGGACGCCATGACCTTCTGGAGCCGCACGCCGTCGGCGTCGTGGAGTTCGGACTGGGGCACGTCACGGCCCGGACCCTTTTTGCGCGGGGGCCGGCGGAGCGGGCCGAGGTTCTGGCCGAAGCGTTCGCTGCCGAAGGCGCGGGAAGCCGCGGCGCCCGGGGCGGCGGCGCGCGGTTTCTGCTTGGGGGCTCCGGGAGTTCCCGGTGCCTTCTTCGCGCCGGGCTTGCGGGCCGCTGGCTTCCGCGACGAGGGTTTGGCGGGCTTGTCCTGGGCACCGCGCCCCTGCCCGGCGGCGGCCTCGTCGGGATCGATGAAGCGTTCCTCGCGCGGCTTGGGCGCCCGGTGCGGGCGGTCGCTGCCGAAGCCGGCGCCGCGTTTTACTGCCCCGCTGCGGCTGCCGCCGCCGGTGTTGCCTCCGGAGGTATTGCGTTGTGGGAAGTTACGTCCCGAACCGCTGCGTGGTGAACCCTGGCGTCCCGCCTGTGTCATGACCCGTCCTTCAATGTTCCTGGCTGTCAAAGGTGTCAAACAACAACCCTAGCCAGCCGTGCAGAATTACTCTGCCCTGATAAATATTCCTGTGCAGGCCGTGGGCCTACATTCTCTCGGCGTCGTAGAACTCCGCGATGCCTTCCAGCCCCGGAAGATGCGGGGACAGCTGCGGCAGGTCCGCCACTGAGCTGATCCCCAGACGCTCCAGGAAGTAGGAGGTGGTCCGGTAGAGGATTGCCCCGGACTCGGGATCCGTTCCCGCGTCCTCAATCAGCCCGCGCTGGGCCAGTGTCCGTACGACAGAGTCAACATTGACGCCGCGAATCGCAGACACCCGTGCCCGGGAAACCGGCTGGCGGTAGGCAATGACCGCAAGTGTTTCCAATGCCGCCTGGGTGAGCCTGGCAGTCTGCCCTTCGAGCACGTATTTGCCAACGATGTCAGCGAATTCTGCCCGGGAGTAGATGCGCCAGCCACCGGCGATGTTCCGCAATTCAAAACCCCGGGGGCTGGAACCGAAACCAGGCGTGCTGGCCGTTTCCGTATCCGGGGCTTTACCAGTATAGCCGTTATAGTCCCGCCCGAGTTCTGCCAGCAGGGCTTGGACTGCATCAACGGTCAGCTCAAGCCCGGCGGCCAGCTCTTCCTCGGTAGCCGGCTGGTCGAGAACCATCAGTACTGCCTCGAGGGCGGCCTTGGCCCCGCCGGGCAGGTCATGGGCAGCCCCGCCGGGCGATGCGCCTTCGGGCGGTTGCTCGTTCAAGCTTGCACCTCGTATTCCTCACTCAGGTTTTCGGCAGACCAGTCTCCCAGCCCGGCCGTCCAATGGACGGTGAGGCCGGCCAGCGGCGACAGCTGGTCGAAGGAGACTGCCTTGTCCCGGTACAGCTCCAGGAGTGCCAGGAACCGGGCTACCACCACAAGGGTGGAGTCGGCGTCGGATATCAATGCGCGGAACGTCTGCGGAGAGTCCTGCTGCAACCGCAGGCCCAGGATCTCCGCTTGTTCCTTCACGCTGACCTGGCCGCCATGCAGGTGGCTGATCCCTACCTCGGTGGGTTGCGGAGCTTTGGGACGGAGGGCTGCTTCCGCAAGGGCGGCGAACTGTTCCGGCGTGTGTTTCCATACCAGCTCGGGAAGCATCGCCGCGAAGTGTTCCTCCAGCGCCACCTGACGGGGGAAGCGCCGCCCTTCCTGGTCAAAGGTTTCGGCGAGGAGGCCTGCCACGTGCTTGAAGGCCTTGTACTGGAGGAGCCGGGCAAAGAGCAGGTCGCGGGCTTCGAGGAGCGCAATGTCCTCGTCGTCCTCCACCTCACCTGCCGGAAGCAGCCGGGCGGCCTTGAGGTCCAGCAGCGTTGCCGCGATCACCAGGAATTCGCTGGCCTCGTCGAGGGCCCACTCCCCGCCGAGCTCCTGCAGCTTGCGGATGTAGTTGATGAACTCATCTGTCACCGTGGCGATGGCCACCTCGGTGATGTCCAGCTGGTGCTTGGCGATCAACCCCAACAGGAGGTCGAAAGGACCGGTGAAGTTGGCCAGCCGTACCTCGAAGCCGGGCTTGGAGTCGGCCACGGCTATGGCTACGGCGCTCCGCCGCGGGAGATCAGTTCCTTGGCGAGCCGGCGGTAAGCGTCGGCGCCCACGTGAGTTGCCGCGTAGCTTGTGATGGGCTCCGCTGCAACGGTGGCATCAGCGAACTTGATGGACCGTTTAATGACGGTTTCGAAGACCTTGTCCCCGAAAGCCTCCACCAGCCTGGTGATGACTTCACGGCTGTGCAGGGTCCGGGCGTCGTACATGGTGGCAAGCACCCCGTCCACCTGCAGGCGGGGGTTGAGGCGGTCCTGGACCTTGTCAATGGTTTCGACCAGCAGGGCCACGGCGCGCAGGGCGAAGAACTCGCAGATCAGCGGAATGATGACCCCGTGGGCCGCGGTGAGGGCGTTGACGGTCAGGAGTCCCAGCGACGGCTGGCAGTCGATGAGGACGACGTCGTAATCGTCTTCAACCTTCTTCAGCGCGCGGTCCAGTACCTGCTCTCGCGCGACTTCGTTGACCAGCTGTACTTCCGCGGCGGAGAGGTCGATGTTTGCGGGCAGCAGGTCCACGTTGTCCACGCCGGTCTGGTGTATGGCGTCGCGGATATCAACTTTGCGGTCCATCAGCACGTTGTAGACCGTGAGGTCAAGCTCGTGGGGATTGACGCCCAGGCCGGCGGAGAGGGCGCCCTGCGGATCGAAATCCACCAGGAGTACGCGGCGCCCGTACTCGGCAAGTGCCGCGGCCAGGTTGATGGTTGAGGTGGTCTTCCCGACACCGCCCTTTTGGTTCACCATGGCGATGACGCGGGCCGGACCGTGGGAGGAAAGCGGCGCGGGTTCAGGAAACTCGCGGTATGGGCGCCCCGTGGGGCCCATCACCGCGTTGTCCAGGTCGAATGCCGTGCCCTCCAGAGTTGCCGAACCCTGTTCGCTGCTCACGTATCTGTCCACACTTTCGATGACGGGGATGTCCTGCCGCTGGATGACCAGCGCCGTTCCTTCTTCTCCCCAAGGTTACAGCTGCCGACACGGTATTCGGCGGAACTTGACTTTCCGCGAACGGTGAGCCTGACCCTCTAGTAGAACTCGAAGGTTGCACGTCCCGACATAGAAAAACCGCCCCCGGAGCGATTGCTGCGGGGGCGGTTCCGGTTGGGGCCGGGGTCAGGCGTTGACCGGGACCGGACGGGCTTCAGCCTGCTCCGGAGCTGCCGGAGCAGCGTGGCCTGCAATCATGGTCTGCTCATCGAACGGCAACTGACCGGAGAGCACCTCGCCAACCTGGCGGCTGTCGATTTCCTTTACCCAGGTGCCGATCAGGACAGTCGCCACTGCATTGCCGGTGAAGTTGGTCAGCGCACGGGCTTCGGACATGAAGCGGTCAATGCCGACGATCATGCCAACGCCCCCGAGCAGCTCGGGCTTGTGTGCCTGCAGGCCGGCCGCAAGCGTTGCCAGTCCGGCGCCGGTGACGCCGGCGGCACCCTTTGAAGCGATGATCATGAAGACCAGCAGCGAGATCTGTGCGCCCAGGTCCAGCGGTGTTCCCATGGCGTTCGCCACGAAGAGGGATGCCATGGTCAGGTAGATGGCCGTGCCGTCCAGGTTGAAGGAGTAGCCGGTGGGAACGGTGACACCGACAACCGGCTTGGAGACACCGAGGTGTTCCATCTTGGCGATCAGGCGGGGCAGCGCGGCTTCGGAGGATGAGGTGGAGAAGATCAGGAGGTATTCGCGGGCCAGGTACTTCATGAGCTTGAAGATGTTGACCCCGGACACGATCTTGAGCAGGCCGCCGAGGATGATGACGATGAACAGTGCGCAGGTGATGTAGAAGGCAGCCATCAGGGTGAACATGCTGACGATGGCCTGGAAGCCGGTGGCACCTACGACGGCGGCGATGGCACCGAAGGCGCCCACGGGGGCGAGCCACATGATCATGATCAGGATGCGGAAGACGAGGACCTGGCCGTGACCGATGGCCCGGAGGATGGGAGCACCCTGCGGGCCCATCTTTTGCAGTGCGAAGCCGACGAGGATGGCGGCGAACAGGGTGGGCAGGACGGGCACATCGCCCGGGATGATGTTGAGCAGGAATTCGACGGTGCTGTCCGTCGCAGCCTTCTTGGTGGGATCGTAGGGAGCCAGCTTCAGGCCCTCACCCGGGTGGATCAGGTTGCCCACCACAAGGCCGATGCCGAGCGCGAACGTGGACATCAGGACGAAGTAGCCCAGCGCCAGGCCGCCTACCTTGCCCACTGTTGCCGCCTTGGCGATGGAGCCGATGCCCAGGACGATGGTGCAGAAGATGACCGGTGCGATCATCATCTTGATGAGCTTGATGAAGCCGTCGCCCAGGGGCTTGAGGGACTTGCCCACCTCGGGGAACATCAGGCCGACGACGGCACCGAGGATGACGGCGGCGATGACGGCGATGTAGAGGTAGTGCGACTTGTCGATGCCCTTGCGCCGCGACTTCACGGTGTCGAGCGACTCTCCTCGTTGAGAAGCCATGATGTGTCTCCTTATGGATAATCTGATAGACGCTGCGGCACAGTTTCTGGGCTCATCACGTCCTTGCGGTGTGAGATCCATCATTGGGCACATAGTGACCCAGCTCACCGTTGCGTTCATATTGGTCGCGGCGCACATTCTTAGTCCGGAAAGGGCGTCGGGAGGTACAGATGATTCACCGCTGGAGTATCGCCCGGCGGCTTTTCGTGGCGAACCTCCTCATTGTGGTGGCTTTTATTGCCATCGTCGGGTCCGCCACCTACGTCGACGCCCGGGACCGTACCTACGATGAGGCCGGCCACCGGATGGCGGGAATCGCAGCCTCGGTCGCCGCAAGTCCGCTGGTGCTGGAAGCGGCGGCAGCCCCCGATCCAACGTCCCTCCTGCAGCCCTATGCGGAGGACGTCATGGCCACGGCCGACGTCGATTTCATCACCATCATGGCTCCGGACAGGACACGCTGGACCCATCCCCGTGCTGAGGAGATCGGGCGCCCCTACATCGGTTCCATTGATGCGGCACTTAACGGTGAAACCTTCACAGAGGTCACCGCGGGAACGCTTGGGCCGTCGGTACGGACCATCGTTCCCGTCAAGGATGCCGCCGGCGCAGTCAAGGCACTGGTGGCTGCGGGCGTCACGGTCGGGAATGTGGATATTGCCTTCGCCGCGCGCCTGCCTGCCCTGCTCGCCATCGGGCTGGCCCTGCTGGTGGGCGGGTCCCTGGCGTCATGGTTATTGGGCCGGTACCTTCGCCGCGTGACCCGGGGCTGGGGGCCGGAGCAGCTCGCGCAACTGTTCGCTTACTACGAGTCCGTGTTGCATTCTGTGCGGGAAGGGCTGATCCTTATCGACACGAAGGGCAGGGTGGTGATGTACAACGACCAGGCCGCAGAACTGCTGGGCCTGGACGAGGCCGGCAGCAAGGACCCTACCCGCCCTCCGTCGCTGGCCCAATTGCCCCTCGACGACGGGCTTCGCGGCCTGTTCGAGTCCGGCCGCACTGCCAAGGACGAGATTGTGCTTTCCGGGTCCCGTGTCCTGGTGGTGAACCAGGGGCCGGCGAAGGGACCTGAGACCGCCGGCAGCCGCGGCAAGACACCGCTGTATGGCACGGTGGCCACGCTGCGGGACCGGACCGAGATCGAGGCATTGGGCAACGAGCTGGAAACCATGCGGACCCTTTCCGACGCGCTGCGGGCCCAGACCCACGAACATGCAAACCGGCTCCACACCATGGTTTCGCTGCTGGAGCTGGGCCGCACCCGGGAGGCCCTGGACTTCGCCACAAAGGACCTGGAACTCAGCCAGCAACTCACGGACGACATGGTCAGCTCTGTGGACGAGCCGGTGCTGGGAGCGCTGGTCATGGGCAAAGTGGCCGAAGCCCATGAGCGGGGCGTCCAGCTGGATGTGGCCACCCTGGGTTCCGGTACGGCGGCAGGAATAGCCGTGCAGGACCTGGTCACGATCCTCGGAAACCTTCTGGACAACGCCATTGATGCCGCGGCGGAAGGGGCGCCTCCCCGGCGGGTGGAGCTGACGGTGGAGTCCGATGAGGAAGGACTGGATATCGCCGTCCATGACACGGGCGCGCCCCTGGAAGCCGCCGCAACGGAGAACATCTTCCGTCACGGCTACAGTACGAAGCCGGCCGGACCCGGCGGCCGGGGCATCGGCCTCGCCCTGGTCCGCCAGGCGGTGCAGCGGCTTGGAGGTACATTGACCATCAATGGACGGCGCGGCGCCAAGTTCGAAGTGTTCCTGCCCGCGGCGGTGTCCCCGGGAAAGGAGCACAGACCGTGAGCAACATCCGGGTCCTCGTCGTTGAGGATGAGGCTATTGCGTCGGCCGCCCATGCAGCCTACGTGGGGCGGATGCCCGGGTTCGAGCTCGCGGGAACCGCTCCGGACGGGCAGTCCGCGCTCCGGCTGCTGAACGAATTCTCAGCGGCAGGCAAACCTGTGGAACTGGTCCTGCTGGACATGAACCTGCCCGACCTCCACGGCCTGGACATCGCCCGAAGGATGCGCTCCGCCGGCATTCTCGCGGACATTATCGCAATCACCGCCGTCAGGGAGCTGGCAATCGTGCGCAGCGCGGTGGCCATCGGGGTGGTGCAGTACCTCATCAAGCCCTTCACCTTCGCCACCTTCGCGGACAAGCTGGAGAGTTACCGGCAGTTCCGGCAGCAACTGGCAGACCCGGGGCCGGCGTCCGGCAAATCCGCTGCGTCCCAAAGCGAAGTGGACCAGGCGTTCGCCAGGCTGCGGGCGCCATCGGAATTGCCCCTGCCCAAAGGACTCTCGGTATCCACGCTCGAGTCCGTGCAGGAGTTCCTGAAGCGGCACCAGGATGCGGTGTCCGCCACGGAAGTGATGGACGCCCTCGGCATGTCCAGGGTTACGGCGCGGCGCTACCTGGAATACCTTGCCGACGCCGGCACCGTATCCCGCACTGCGCGCTACGGCACGCCCGGAAGGCCGGAGAACGAATACCGCTGGAGCGGCCGGTAGGGCACGTACCCCCTCTGTATACAAAGAAGCCATTCTCAGTCTCCTCGAAGCCGCTAGCTAGGCATTTACGCTATGGCTGTGTATACAATAGTGATAGCCACCGAAAGGAGCAGCAATGCGGGCCAGCGAACGCGCCTACGTCGCCCTGCGCGACGACATTGTGGAGTGGCGGCTGCCGCCCGGTGCCTTGCTGGCCGAGGTGGAGCAGGCTGAACGCCTGGGCGTCTCCCGCACGCCGCTTCGGGAGGCGCTGGGCCGCCTCACTGCCGAAGGCCTGACGACGGCGGGCAGGCGCGGCGTGGTGGTCACCGGCATCTCCCTGGCGGACATAGACGAGCTTTTCGAGCTCCGCGAAACGCTGGAAGGACGGGCAGCGGCACTGGCAGCCGAGCGCGGGGAACCTGCCTCATTCCGCCGGCTGCAGGGCGAACTGCTGCAGGCCCCGGATCTACTCACCGGCTCCGCCTCCGGCATCCACGACTACTACGAACTGGCAGCCCGGCTGGACGGGGCCATCGATGCGTCCATCGCCAACTCGTACCTGGTGCAGGCCATGCGGAGCCTGCGGGTTCACCTTGTCCGCATCCGCAGGATGGCTGCCGACGATACCGACCGGTTGTCCGCTGCCGCAGCCGAACACGCAGCAATCGCCGGTGCCATCGCGGACCGGAACCCGCGGCTCGCTGAAGCTGCCACCACGATGCACCTGCACCGCAGCCTTTCCCATATCAAAGCCACCGCACCATCTCCCTAGGAGGACCGCCATGGTCAAGAACAACCACGTCCGCGTGTACAAGAGTGAAGAGAACTTGCCCCGGGAGGAGCAGCTGGCGCACAAGATCGCCGTGGTCGCCGCAGACCCGGTGGAGGTCACTGACGACGTCACGGAGATGGTGATCAACCGGATCATCGATAACGCCTCGGTGGCGATCGCCTCGCTGAACCGGGCCCCCATCGTCGCCGCCCGGGCCCAGGCCCTGGCCCATGGGCCGAGCACCGGCGGCAAAGGCGCGAAGGTCTTCGGCATCGGCGAACGGGTCTCTCCAGAGTGGGCGGCGTGGGCCAACGGCGTGGCGGTCCGGGAACTGGACTACCACGACACGTTCCTCGCCGCTGACTATTCACACCCCGGGGACAACATCCCGCCCATCCTGGCCGTCGCCCAGCACACCGGTGCCAGCGGCAGGGACCTGGTCCGTGGCATCGCCACCGGATACGAGATCCAGGTCAACCTGGTCAAGGCCATCTGCCTGCACAAGCACAAGATCGACCACGTCGCCCACCTCGGCCCCTCCGCCGCGGCCGGCATCGGCACCCTGCTGGGCCTCGACGTCGAAACCATCTTCCAGTCCATCGGGCAGGCCCTGCACACCACCACCGCCACCCGACAGTCCCGCAAGGGCGAGATCTCCACCTGGAAGGCACACGCCCCGGCGTTCGCGGGCAAGATGGCCGTGGAAGCAGTGGACAGGTCCATGCGTGGCCAGACCTCCCCGGTGCCCATCTATGAAGGCGAAGACGGCGTCATCGCCTGGCTGCTGGACGGACCCGACGCCTCCTACCAGGTCCCGCTCCCCACCCCCGGCGAGGCCAAACGCGCCATCCTGGACACCTACACGAAAGAGCACTCGGCGGAGTACCAGGCCCAGGCCTGGATCGACCTCGCCCGGAAACTGAACCGAGAACACCCAGAAGCCACCAACCCCACGAACGTGAAGTCCGTGCTGATCAAGACCAGCCACCACACCCACTACGTCATCGGCTCCGGCGCCAACGACCCCCAGAAGTACAGCCCGAACGCATCGAGGGAGACGCTGGACCACTCCATCCCGTACATCTTCACCGTCGCGCTGCAGGACGGGTCCTGGCACCACGTCGATTCCTACTCCCCCGAACGCGCCGCACGCCCGGACACCGTGGAGCTCTGGCAGAAAGTCACCACCGTGGAAGACCCCGAGTGGACCCGCCGCTACCACTCCCTGGACATCAACGAAAAAGCCTTCGGCGGTTCATTGGAAATCACCCTCACCGACGGCACCGTGATCACCGATCAGATCGCCGTCGCCGACGCCCACCCGCTCGGCGCCCGGCCGTTCGGCCGTGAACAGTACATCCACAAGTTCCGCACCCTCGCCGCCAGGCTGGTCGAGGAGGCCGAAATCGAACGGTTCCTCGCCGCCGTCGAACGCCTCCCCGAACTCGCCGCCGGGGAACTGGACCAGCTGAACATCACCGCCGCCCCCGGCGTCATCGACCTGGGCGCGGCACCGAAGGGACTGTTCTAACGTGCTGTACTCAACAACCACCCCGGAGCAGAAACGGATCCAGTTCCGCGAACTCCTCGCGTCCGGGACCATCGCGCAGTTCCCGGGCGCGTTCAACCCGCTCTCAGCCCGGCTGATCCAGGAAAAGGGCTTCGAGGGCGTCTACATCTCCGGCGCAGTCCTGGCCAACGACCTCGGCCTGCCCGACATCGGTTTGACCACCCTGACCGAGGTCGCGACCCGGGCCGGGCAAATCGCCCGGATGACCGACCTGCCCGCCATCGTGGACGCCGACACCGGCTTCGGCGAACCCATGAACGTGGCACGCACAGTGCAGGAAATCGAGAACGCGGGCCTGGCCGGACTGCACATCGAGGACCAGTTCAACCCCAAGCGCTGCGGCCACCTGGACGGCAAGAACGTGGTGGACCTGGACACCGCCACCAAACGCATCAGAGCCGCAGCCGACGCCCGCCGCGACCCGAACTTCCTGATCATGGCCCGCACCGACATCCGCGCCACCGACGGACTCCAGGCAGCCAAAGACCGTGCCAAAGCCCTCGTGGACGCCGGCGCCGACGCGATCTTCCCCGAAGCCATGCGCGACCTCGCCGAATTCCAGGCAATCCGCGACGCCGTCAGCGTGCCCATCCTCGCCAACATGACCGAATTCGGCAAAAGCGATCTCTTCACCACCCGGCAGCTCCAGGCCGTGGGCGTCAACATGGTGATCTACCCCGTCACCCTGCTCCGTAGTGCCATGGGCGCCGCCGAGCGTACGCTGGACTCGATCAAGGCAGACGGAACGCAGGAAGCACAGGTTGGCAGCATGCTGACCCGTGCACGTTTATACGAATTGGTTGACTACGAGGGGTACAACCGGTTCGACACGGGGGTCTTCAACTTCCAGGTACCCGGGGAGCACTGACCCGACCACGTGCCGGCTGCCGCCGGCATCCCAACAGGCGACAGGAACAAAGGAGTTTTCAGCATGGCTGAACAGGACATCAAAAAAGGTCTCGCCGGCGTCGTGGTGGATTACACGTCCGTCTCCAAGGTCAACCCGGACACCAACTCGCTGCTCTACCGCGGGTACCCCGTACAGGAACTTGCGGCCCGCTGCAGCTTCGAGGAAGTAGCGTACCTGCTCTGGAACGGGGAACTGCCCACGCAGGAGCAACTGGCGGAATTCACTGCCAGGGAACGCGCGGGACGCGCCCTGGATCCGGTGGTGAAGCAGGTGATCGATGCCCTCCCCGATACGGCCCATCCCATGGACGTCTGCCGGACGGCCGCCTCGGTCATGGGCGCCCGCCACCACCTCGCGGAAGACTCATCCCGCGAAGCCAACATGGCCAAGGCCGTGGACCTGTTCTCGGCGATGCCGGGGGTTGTGGCCTATGACCAGCGGCGGCGACGTGGCCAGTCCCCCGTTGAACCCCGCAACGACCTCGGCTACTCTGCCAACTTCCTGTGGATGACCTTCGGCGAGGAGCAGGTCCCTGAAGTGGTGGAGGCCTTCAACGTCTCGATGATCCTCTACGCCGAGCACTCCTTCAACGCGTCCACGTTCACGGCACGCGTGATCACGTCCACGCTCTCGGACCTGCACTCCGCGGTCACCGGGGCCATCGGCGCGCTGAAGGGACCGCTGCATGGCGGGGCCAACGAAGCGGTGATGCATACGTTCGACGAGATCGGGATCCGCCCCCAGGAGTCCCTGGAGGAAGCATCCGCCCGGGCGAAGGCATGGATGGAAAACGCCCTGGCCCAGAAGAAAAAGGTCATGGGCTTCGGTCACCGCGTGTACAAGCACGGTGACTCCCGTGTCCCCACCATGAAGGCCGCCCTGGACAAGATGGTTGCCCACTATGGCCGGCCGGAGTTGCTGGGCCTCTACCAGGGCCTGGAGAACGCCATGGACGAGGCGAAAGGCATCAAGCCCAACCTGGATTACCCGGCGGGGCCCACTTACCACCTCATGGGGTTCGATACAGCGACTTTCACGCCGCTGTTCGTGGCCAGCCGGATCACGGGCTGGACCGCCCACATCATGGAGCAGCTGGATTCCAATTCCCTGATCCGGCCGCTGAGCGAGTATGTGGGCGCCGAGGAGCGGCACCTGGCCTAGCGCCGCCAGGAGAAGTACGACGACGTCTTGTCCCTCGGCGCGCAGGCGGCCGCCCGGCCGCCGGCTGGCTGGGTGCAGTACGTCTAGGGCAGCAAACTTTCGGACGACGCGACGGTTTCGTTGTCCGTGTCCAGGGTGACGACGACGTTGACGCGGCCGCCCTCGAGCACCACCGGCAGCCAATGGTCGGCGTCCTGCCACATGCGGTCCACCGGCAGGCTCCGGACCCGGAACCACTCCGGCACGATCTCGTCGCTTTCGGCCGGTTCACCCTGCCAGCTCCTGGCGGTGAAAAGGCTGGTGTCCATGTTCCACTCCGGGCGCGCCGGAAAGACAAAACGGACAGAGCCGGCATCCACCAGGTCCTCCAGGCACACCGAGACGCCCGTTTCCTCGTAGACCTCACGGATGGCTGCTTCCCGGTCGCTCTCCCCCGGCTCCACGTGGCCGCCGATCCCGACAATCTTTCCCTTGCCGAAGCCGGTGCGTTTCATCCCGAGCAGCACCTCTGCGCCCTCCGGCGTCTCCCGGAGGAGGAAGCACAGTGTGACGGCGGCGCCTTGGCCGCTCATCCGATCGCCCGGGGGTGCGCGGCGGCATAAATTTCGCGCAGGGTGTCGGCCGTGACCAGCGTATAAACCTGCGTTGTGGTCACGGACGCATGGCCCAGGAGTTCCTGGACCACGCGGACGTCCGCCCCGCCCTCGAGCAAGTGGGTGGCGAACGAGTGCCGGAGGGTGTGGGGCGACACGTCCTTGGTGATATTGGCTTTATCGGCGGCTGCCTTCAGGATGGTCCAGGCACTCTGGCGGCTGATCCTGCCTCCGCGGGCGTTAAGGAACAGTGCCGGCGTGCCCTTGCCCTTTGCAGCCAGCAGGGGTCGGCCGCGCACCAGGTAGGCATCCAGCGCGCGGGCTCCGTACGAGCCCAGCGGGACCAGCCGCTCCTTGGACCCCTTGCCGAAGAGGCGCACGATGGCCGGACCCGCTTCGGGCTCCGCCAGGGAGATATCGTCCACGTCCAGGCCTACCGCCTCGCTGATCCGGGCTCCGGTGGAGTAAAGGAACTCCAGCAGGGCACGGTCCCGCAGCCCGGTCGCGGTGTCCGTCCCGGCCGACTCGAGGATCCTGGTGACCTCATCCACGCTGATGGCCTTGGGCAGCCGCTTGCCTGCCATCGGTGGATGGACGTCGCTGGCGGGGTCGGCGGGCGTGTAGCCTTCCAGGGCCCAGAACTTGTGCAGTCCACGGACGGCAACCACCGTCCGTGCCGCAGACCGGATACCCAGCGCCGAACCGCCGTCGGACCCGTCCGAAAGGGCGCGGACGTAGCCGGTGACGTGGTGACGCGTGATGTCTTCCGGCGCCACGCACCCGGCGGCCTCGAGGTAGCGGGCATACCGGGCAAGGTCCCGCCGGTAGGCCGCAAGGGTATTGGCTGCGAGCCCCCGCTCCACGCCCATGTGCTGAAGGTAATCCGTGATTCCCCGGGCAATTGGTCCGGGAACAGCAACTGCTGCCGCCTTTTCCCCCGGCGGGACCGCGACGGCGGGCGGCGCGGTTTCTGCCAGGGGAACGGTTTCAGCAGAAGGATCGGGAACCATCAGCACTGGCTGGGGTGCGCCGGCCACGGTGCGTCGGCAGGACGAAGGCCTGCATAGCCGTCAGCCCGCGCGGCGGCGGCAGCAAGGATTCCGACGACGGCCGACGGGTTGTGGAGCCGGCCTGCCAGTACGGAGGCCACGGCGTCGTCCAGGCCGATCCAGTGGAATTCGATCTCCGCTTCCTCGTCCGTCCGCTCGTGGCGGTCGTGGTGCGGAACCTCGGTGAGGCCTCGGGCCAGGTAGATGCGGATGGCTTCGCTGGAGGAGCCGGGTGAGTTGAAGACATCGGCGAGCACGTTCCAGGTGCCTGCCGCCAGGTCGGCTTCCTCGGCGAGTTCACGGGCTGCTCCCACCACAAAGTCTTCACCCTCGACGTCGAGCAGGCCCGCCGGGATTTCCCACAGATCCATGCCCACGGGGTGCCGGTACTGCTTGAGCAGGAGGACCTCACCCTCGGCATTCATGGGCAGGACAGCAACCGCACCGGGATGGTCGATGTAGTCACGCGTCAGGGCATCACCGGACTCCTGCAACTGGAAGGTGTCGCTGACAACGTCCCAGATCCGGCCCTCGTAGACCTTCTCGGTGGACAAAAGACGGCGCGGGCTCGGTGCATCCGAAACCTGTCCTGTGGCAGGGGTGGCTTCAGGTGTACCGGGCATCGCGCCGTCCTTTTTCTGTTGTGGGAACTACTTAGCGGCTACCGTACCGGACGGCTGGGCTTCCGGAGCACCAGCAGCGGCGGCGGCAGTGGCCGTGTCGGCACTGTCCGGCTGGCCGCCGCCCTGGTGGTCCAGGGCTGCCCTGACCAGTCCGGCGAACAGCGGGTGCGGGCGGGTGGGGCGGGAGCTTAGCTCCGGGTGCGCCTGCGTTGCCACGTAGTACGGATGGACCTCGGCGGGCAGCTCCACGAACTCCACCAGCTTGCCGTCGGGCGAGGTACCGGAGAAGACGAGGCCCTCGGCGGCGATCTGCTCGCGGTACTTGTTGTTGACCTCGTAGCGGTGGCGGTGCCGCTCGCTGACGGTGGTCTTGCCGTATGTTCCGGCGATGACGGATCCTTCGTCAAGCTTGGCTTCATAAAGGCCCAGGCGCATGGTCCCGCCGAGGTCGCCACGGCCCTCGACATACTCGAGCTGCTCTTCCATTGTGGCAATCACCGGGTACTTGGAGTCCGGCTCGAATTCGCTGGAGGAGGCGCCTTCGAGTCCCACCACGTTGCGGGCGTATTCGATCACCATGCACTGCAGGCCAAGGCAGAGCCCCAGGACGGGCAGCTTGGTTTCGCGGGCGAACTTCAGCGCACCCAGCTTCCCTTCCAGGCCGCGGATGCCGAAGCCGCCGGGGACGCAGATGGCGTTGACGCCGTCGAGCGCCTTGATGGCCCCTTCGCGTGTCTCGCATTCGTCGGACGGCACCCAGCGGATCTTCACCTTGGTGTCGTTGGCGAAACCGCCGGCGCGCAGGGCCTCGGTCACCGACAGGTAGGCGTCCGGGAGGTCGATGTACTTGCCCACCAGGGCGATCTCGACGTGGTGCTTGGGGTTGTGCACGGCCTCCAGCAGCTTGTCCCAGCTGGTCCAGTCCACGTCCTTGAACGGCAGGTCCAGGGCGCGCACGATGTAGGAGTCCAGGCCCTGGGTATGCAGGGTCTTGGGGATGTCGTAGATGCTGGGGGCATCGGCGGCGTTGACCACGGCGTCGATGTCGACATCGCACATGCGGCCGATCTTCTCGCGCATCGCGTCGGGCACTTCGCGGTCCGAGCGGATCACGATGGCCTCGGGCTGGATGCCGATGGAGCGCAGTGCTGCAACGGAGTGCTGCGTGGGCTTGGTCTTCAGTTCCTGCGACGGTCCGATGTACGGCACCAGCGACACGTGGAGGAAGAACACGTTGGTGCGGCCGATGTCCTGGCGGACCTGGCGGGCGGACTCGAGAAACGGCTGGGACTCGATGTCGCCCACGGTGCCGCCGATTTCGGTGATGATCACGTCGGGGGCGTTCTTCCCTTCGGCGGGCAGGCGCATACGCCGCTTGATCTCGTCCGTGATGTGCGGGATGACCTGGACGGTGTCACCGAGGTATTCGCCGCGGCGTTCCTTGGCGATGACCGTGGAGTAGACCTGGCCGGTGGTCACGTTCGCCGAGCCCTCAAGGTTTTCGTCCAGGAAGCGCTCGTAGTGCCCGATGTCCAGGTCGGTTTCTGCGCCATCGTCCGTGACGAAGACTTCACCGTGCTGGAAGGGGTTCATCGTGCCCGGATCCACGTTCAGGTAGGGATCGAGCTTCTGCATAGTTACAGACAGGCCGCGTGCCCGCAGCAGGTGGCCGAGGCTTGAAGCCGTCAGTCCCTTGCCGAGCGAGGACGCCACACCACCGGTGACGAAGATGTGTTTGGTCGTCTTGGACGAGCCCGGGAACCGGGAATTTACACGGGAATTTGATCGCTGCACCACGGAATTCGAGCCTATCATCAATTGAGCCTTCCACGGATCGAACGAAACTGTCCCCCAAACGTTCCAGTCTGCAGGTCCGGCCGCCCGCGGATCAAGGGTTCGGGCGCTTGTGCTTGCCGGACATCCGGTGCGCCGGCTGCACAGGCAGCGCCGTCAGCCCCGCTGGGGCAGGAGTTTCGCGTCGTCGAGCAGTTCCTGCGCGTGCGCCTGGGCAGATTCCGAATCTTCCTGGCCAGCCAGCATGCGGGCAAGTTCGCGGACCCGTTCGGGGCCGTCGAGGAGGCGCACATCACTGGAGGTGAACCCGGTGGCCGTGCCGCCGTCGGCTCCCCTGACAGAGGTTTTGGTGACGGTGATGTGCTGGTCCGCGAAAGCCGCAACCTGGGGCAGGTGGGTCACCACCAGCACCTGCACATGCCGGGCCAACATGGCCAGCCGCCGGCCGATTTCGACGGCGGCGCGTCCGCCCACGCCGGCGTCCACTTCGTCGAAGACAAACGTGGGCACTGGATCCACCGCGGCCAGCACCACCTCGATGGCGAGCATCACACGGGATAGTTCACCGCCGGAAGCACCCTTGCCCAGCGGCCGGGCCGGCGCGCCGGAATGCGGCTGCAGGAGGAAGCTGATTTCGTCCGCCCCGTGCGGGCCCAGCTGGGCGGCCGGCTCAAGTGTGATCACCAGGGTGGCATCAGCCATGGCCAGAGCTTTCAGTTCCGCGCTGACGCGTGCCGAAAGGTCCTTGGCAGCCTTGGCCCGGATCTTGCTGATGGCAGCGGCCTGCTTCTTCAAGTCTGCCTCTGCCCGGACCACCTCGGTGTCAAGGGCCTCGATCCTGGAGGAATCATCCTGCAGTTCGTCGAACCTGACCCGGGCGTTTTCCGCCCACTCCAGCACCTCGTCGATGGTGGGGGCGTATTTCCGGACCAGTTTGGCCAACGACGCCCGCCGGTCCTCGATCTCCGCCAGCCGTTCCGGTCCCTCGGAGTCCAGGCCGGCCTGGTAGCTGGCCAGTTCGGTGGCAATATCGTTGAGCAGGAAACCCACCTCGGCGAGGCGGGCGGCAGCCGATCCCAGTTCGGCGTCGTGTTCGGCCACGTGTTCCAGGGTCCGCTTGGCAGCATCCACCAGGGTGGTGGCATCACTTTCTTCGCCGAAGTCCTCGGCGATCAGTGCCTGGTGGGCCGTGCTGGCCGCGATGCGCAGCTCTTCGACATTGGCCAGTTTAACTGCCTCGGCCTTCAGCAGCTCGTCCTCCCCCGGCTGCGGATCCACCTCGTCGATTTCGGCCAGGGCCGTCTGCAGCGATTCGGCCTCACGCAGCCGGTCTCGGGCGGCGCTGCGCAGCGCGTCCAGCTCGGACTGGGTGGCTTTCCAATGGTTGTACAGGTCCTGGTACGCCGCCAGCGGCCCGGCCAGGGCCTCACCCGCGAACTTGTCCAGGGCACCGCGCTGCGCCGTGGCACCTTTCAGCCGGATCTGGTCCGACTGGCCATGCACCACCACCAGGGTTTCGCCGATCTCGGCCAGGACACCCACGGGGGCGGCACGGCCGCCCAGGAAAGCCCGGCTCCGGCCATCGGCACCCAGGCGGCGGGCCAGGATCAGCTCGGCCCCGCCGTTAAACTCTTCCGCTTCGGCGCCCGCATCCAGCGCCCGGGCGACGGCCGGGTGCCCGGCGTCCAGCTTCAGCACAGCCTCGGCCGTGGCGCTCTTCGCCCCGCTCCGCACGGCGCCCGCATCCGAGCGTGCGCCCAGCAGCAGCCCTACGGCGGTCACCACCATGGTCTTGCCGGCACCGGTTTCGCCGGTCACCACGCTCAAGCCCGGGCCCAGCGGCAGGGTTGCGTCGGTGATGACGCCGAGATCGCGGATTCTCAGTTCTTCAAGCATGGCTTCACTTTGCGGTCGACGGATCAGTGTCAGCATCGGGCCGGCCAGACTCCGGCACCTGGAGCGGGGGCATGGGCCGCGGCGTCCGGACGATGGGGATGGGCCCGGTGTGGATGGCCTCGGCCTTGGGCACCGGCCCGCGCCAGCCGTGGATGGGCAGCTCGAACTTCCGGACCAGCCGGGCGGAAAACGGCGTCTGGTGGGTCCGGGCCAGCCGGACGGGCGTAGCCGACTTTGTGACTTCCACCCGGGCGCCGGGCGGAAGGTCCACGGAACGCCGGCCGTCGCACCAGAGGACTCCCTGGGCGTCGGTGCGCCCCAGGACCTCCACTGCGAGCTTTGAGCGGGGCGAGACCACGAGGGGTTTGGCGAAGAGTGCGTGCGCGCTGATCGGGACGATCACCAGGGCCTCCACCTCGGGCCAGACCACAGGGCCGCCTGCAGAAAAGGCGTAGGCCGTGGAGCCCGTGGGGGTGGCGAGCACGATGCCGTCGGAGCCGAAGGACGTAAGTGGGCGTTCATCTACCTCGGTGACAACCTCGAGCATGCGCTCCCGGTTTGCTTTTTCGATCGCGGCCTCGTTAAGTGCCCAGGTGTGCCAGATCTTCTGGCCGCGCACCCACACCTGGACGTCGATGGTCATCCGTTCTTCCACGGTGTAGTCGCGGCTGGCGATCCATTCCACGGTCTGGGCCAGATCCGCCCGCTCGCTCTCAGCCAGGAATCCCACGTGGCCCAGGTTGACGCCCAGCAGCGGTACGTCCACCTCACGGACCAGTTCCGCCGCGCGCAGGATGGTGCCGTCGCCGCCCAGGACCATCACCAGTTCGACGTCCGGCAGCTGGATATGGTCGTGGAGCACCTCCACAGGCTGGGCCAGGTGCCCGAAGAACCGTTCCATGTCCCCCAGCTCGGACTCCTGCATCACCGGGACAATACCCGAGGCGTGCAACAGGGCGCAGGCCTCCCAGGCGGCCTTCAGTGATTCCTCGCGGCCGGTGTGGGCAAGGACCAGTACACGCCTGCTCATCAGGTTCCGCTCTCTAGTGGTTGGGCCAGATACTTCCGAGCAAGGCAGCTACTGCTGCCTCCCGCTCTTCGATCTTAGGCAAGTCTTGGCTGATCCTGCGCTTTATCCACAGGAAGTACTCGACGTTTCCGTCCTGGCCGGGCAAGGGACTGACCGCCAGCCCGCACAGGGCCAGGCCGGCGTCAAGCGCTGCCAGCGCGACTTTTTCCACGGCCAGGCGGCGTTCGCGCTCCGACGTGACCACGCCGGTGCGGCCCAGCCGATCCTTGCCGATCTCGAACTGCGGCTTCACCATCAGGACCAGGTTCCCGCCGGGTTCCGTGCACTGTGCCAATGGCTGTACCACCAGGGTGAGCGAGATGAAGGACAGGTCGGCAACGGTCAGCGCTGCCGGTCCGCCGATGTCCTCCGGTGCCATGTAGCGGACATTCATGCCCTCGTGGACCGTTACGCGGGAATCGCTGCGGAGGTGCGGCACCAGCTGGCCATGTCCGACGTCGACCGCCACCACGGATGCCGCGCCGCGCCGCAGCAGGACGTCCGTGAAGCCGCCGGTGGAAGCTCCGGCGTCGAGGCACCTTTTGCCTTGTGCCGACACTTCCGGAAAAGCGTCCAGCGCGCCCGCCAGCTTGTGCCCGGCACGGCTGGCGTAGGAGTCCTGTTCATCGTGTACGACGGCGAGGTCGCTGTCGTCGTCAACCTGCAGGGACGCTTTTCCCAGCACCTTGCCCGCCGAACTGACTTTTCCTTCGGCAATCAGGGCAGCCGCATGGGTGCGTGACCTGGCCAGCCCGCGGGCCACCAGGGCCTGGTCGAGGCGTGCCGACATCAGGCTCCGCCTTCCGTGGGTTCGGCGTTCAGCGCTACAAGGAGCTCGTCATGGAGCCTGTTGTAGGCTGCTTCGTGCTCCGCCACGGGAACCTGGGGCAGGGACTCCAGCCGGGCGATGGCCTGCGCAACTGCAGGATCGGTAATCCCGGCATCGCCTGCCTGCGGCCAGTCCGGGAAAGGCTGGGCTGCTGCTGGGTCGGGTCCGGTCAGCTCAGTCATTCAACCAGTCTAATGATCCAGCCACGCAAGTTTTGGCGCCTGCGGTGCCGCGGCGCCCGGGGTGGCAGCCCACCATGCGGCACAGGCTGCGCGCCAGGAATCGAGGTTGTCCTGGCTGCCAATGATGCCCACCGCTCCGTTGGCCACGCGGGCGGTGGCCTTCCCGCAGACGTAGGTACCGTCGTCGTGCGTCACTTCGGGGTAGGGCTGGTACAGGTCCGGCAGCGTTTCAATAATGTAGTCCGGCCGCTCGGCGGCACGTGCGGCCAGTATGGTCTGGCGGGTATCGACGCCGGTGAGGACCGCTACGGTGGCGAAGCCGGCGTTGTTGCCGCCCAGGATGTCCGTGTCCAGCCGGTCGCCCACCACCAACGCGCGCTCGGCGCCCAGCCGCTTGGCGGCGGTGTGGAATAGCGGTGCTTCCGGTTTTCCTGCCACGAGGGGCTTTTGTCCGGTTGCCGCGGCCACGGCTGCCACCAAGGTGCCGTTGCCGGGAGCGATTCCCCGCGCCTGCGGTATGGAGAGGTCCGTATTGGTGGCCACCCAAAGGGCTCCGGCAGATACCACGTAGGAAGCTTCGGCCAGTTCCTTCCAGCCGATCTCCGGGTTGAAGCCCTGGACCACTGCCACCGGGTTCTCGTCCTGGCTGTAGGCCGGGACCAGGCCCACCAGTTCGATCTCGTGCGCCAGCGCCGGGCTGCCGGTGATCAGGATCCGTGATCCCGGCGCCAGCCTTGACGCCAGAAGTTCCGCTGCCGCCTGCGATGAGCTGACCACCTGGCTGTCTTCAGCGGGAGCACCCAGGTCACGCAGGTGCGCTGCAACCTGCGCAGGAGAACGTGACGCGTTGTTGGTGACGTAGCCCAGCCCCACGCCGAGACCGGACAGCCGCTGCAGCGACTCCACCGCTCCGGGAATCGCGTGGGGACCCGCGTAGACCACCCCGTCCAGATCGGACAGGAGCGCATCGAACAAGGAGATCAGCGAAACTTCGGTCATTCGTGTCAGTCTTCCCGGCTGTCCTGGTTGCCCGCGTCGTCGTCGCCTGCACCGCCGGTTTCCACGGCGTCGTCCAGCTCGTCGTGCTCCACCGAGTCCTCATCCGACTCTGCGTCGTCGGAAACGAAGTAGTCCGCTTCCTGGTCATCGACTTCCCGGTCGACACTGCTGGTTTCCTGCTCCCCTTCGGAACCCGCCACGATGCCCTCGTGGGTGCTTGTGGAGGTGCCGGCGTCGGCCGTGGCTTCTCCGGTTGAAGCGGCGGCGGTTGCCGTCTGGTTGGCCACGGAGGCGCGCTCCAGGTGGCGGCGGCGCTCTGCTTCCTCGCGGGCTTCTTCCTCTTCGTCCCAGCCGAGGTCGATGATGTCGGGCTCTTCGTCGATTCCCTGGCCCAGTGCGTTTTCGGCTACGACGGCCTGCTTCTGCCACTTGTCCGCTTCAGCTTCACGGCCCACGGCTGCAAGGGCATCAGCGTAGGCACGGAAGAGCCGGGGGCTGTAGGAGAACGCCCGGTTCATGTCCAGCTGGGGAATTTCCAGCTCAGCGACGGCGGCGTCCAGCTGCCCGAGGTCCCTCCTGGCCCCTGCAGCCACAATCGCCAGCTCCACCTTGCCTGGGGCGTCCAGGTCCTGTGCTTCCTCGGAACGTGCCACGTCCAGTGCGCGGTCCGGGCGGCCCAGGCCCCGCTCGCAGTCGGCCATAACCGGCAGGTGCACATTGGACCCGCTGATGCGCCGGTAGGTGCGGAACTCCCGAAGCGCCTCGCCGTAGTGGCCTGCCGCATATGCTGTGAGGCCTACGGCTTCACGGACTGCAGCGAGCCTGCCGCCACGGCGGCTTGCTGCCAGTGCGTGCTGGAACGCGAGCTCGGGCTCTTCGTCGATCAGGCGCCCGGCCATGACAAGGTGGCGGGCAACCCACTCCGCGCTCCTCGCTTCGAGGGTCTTGATCTGGTGCTGGGTAGCGCGGTCCAGCTCCTTGCCCGTAACGTCCTCGTCAATTTCAGGAGAGCGTTCCCGGTCAGGGCGGTTGGCGCTGCGGATGTCGCGGACGTTGGGCACGCGCGTGGGCCTGTCCTCCTGGCGGTCGCGATCAAACCTGCGGGGCCCGGCATCGCCGCGCGGTGCTCCGCCGCGGGGAGAACCCCCACGTTGTGCGTCGCCGCGATCGAAGCCCCGGTCCTGGCGGTCCTGGCGATCGCCGAACGGCTTGCGGTTGTCACCACCGCCGAAGGCGCGGCGGTCACCGTCACCTTCCCGACGCGGACGATCACCAAAAGGCTTGCGGTCACGGTCACCGAAAGGCTTCCGCTCGCCACCGCCGAAGGTGCGCCGGTCGCCGTCGCCCTCGCGACGCGGACGATCACCAAAAGGCTTGCGGTCACGGTCACCGAAAGGCTTCCGCTCCCCGCCGCCGAAGGTGCGCCGGTCGCCGTCGCCCTCGCGACGCGGACGATCACCAAAAGGCTTGCGGTCACGGTCACCGAAAGGCTTCCGCTCCCCGCCGC